>NZ_JBHIRY010000062.1:0-12067 GCF_042138635.1 Paenibacillus medicaginis
AGTATAAAGGTTATCCCTGTATCAGCTGATTTAAACTCTTGGCAGTAAACCAATTACACTAAAGTTGAAACACTCCCCCGTAGTGCCAAATTCGGGGAGCAACAGGTGTAAAGCCTGCTGATCCCCTTTTTTCAATCAGGCGGGTCAGATGGACGGACGGTTGGGAATATGGAATTTGCCCATATTAGTGTTTGTTGTTGGATGCTCTTTGCCGCTTTGCACATTGCTGCTTTTGTCGGCCGTTGACTGCATTTTTTGCTTCAAGGATTTCTTTTTATCCAAAATGATTACCTCCAGGCAAGTTGTAGTGTTGCATTTAACAGTATGGATGTTATTCTGTAATCCGATTCAATTTGTCATCAAGATAATACGACTGCTTTTCCTGTAAAGTACAGGGAAGCAGTCGCAACATTAAAAAGCTCTGAATTTTGGCTTATGCCCGCAGATCCGTCAATTGAGGGGATTCGATGCCGGTGAGCGGTTGTCTGACAATTTTCACATCATAAAAAGTAATCTTGTTGTCCAGGATATAGTCCGGCATCTCGCGGTGGGAATGAGATTCCCGGAAAGCTTCACTGCGCGTCCAGGCTTGAAAATGCTCCTTCGACAGCCAGCGGGTGCTGATTGTGACCTCGTCATGATCCTTGGTATTTTCCGTCTGCAGTACCTCCAGCCCCAGAAAACCTTCCATTGCTTCTACTTGCCCCGTTTTGTTAAAACGTTCGATCAGTTTATCAGCATTGCCCTTCGTGATTTGTGATGTGTTGGTTACAATAATCATGTTATATTCCTCCCGGATGGTGTATTCCCGCTGCTGGTATAATAAGCGGGTATCCGTCGATGACGGTTATCTTGGCATCAATCTCATAGATTTCCTTCAGAAATGCAGACGTAAGCAAATCCTGCGGACTGCCTGCTGCAGCGATGACTCCCCGCTTCATAGCAATCATATGATGGCTGTAAGCGGCTGCTTGCTGCAGGTCATGAAGAACCATCACAATGGTGATTCCCCATTGCTCATTGATGCGCTGCAGCATGTTCAAAATGTCGAACTGGTGCGCGATGTCCAAATAGGTTGTCGGTTCATCCAGCAATAAAATATCTGTTCCTTGCGCCAGCGTCAGCGCAATTCTGGCCCGTTGTTGCTCACCCCCTGACAGAGTGTAAAACAGTCTGTCCGCGAGTTTACCCATACCTGCCGCTTCAAGGGCAAATTCGACGGCTTGATGGTCTTCCTTGGTCTGGCGCTGCTGGAATAGCTTTTTGTAAGGAGCACGTCCATATGCGACAAGCTCTCTTACCGTCAGATCGGGCAAGAAGTCCTTGGTCTGCGGAAGCATGGAAATATGCTGCGCCAGCTGTCTGGGCGAAAAAGAGGCAGCAGATTTTCCGTGAATGAGAATTTCTCCGGAGTGGATGCCAAGCAGGCGGGTCATCGTTTTTAACAGAGTGGATTTGCCAGAGCCGTTGGGACCAACAATCGCCGTGATGCGCCCTGACGGAAAGTCAGCGTTAATACGCTTGAGCTGAAAACCTTGCCTGTGCAGCGAAATATCTTTAACGATAAGTGCCTCTACCTTCATCGGATTTCCCCCCGTCTCCTGAGAAGCATTAAAAAGAAGGGTGCTCCCAAAGCGGCCAGCAGAATTCCGACAGGCAGCTCAATCGGATCAAACCAGGATCTGGCGATCGTATCCGCCAGGACGACCAAAGCTGCGCCGCCCATAATGGATAATGGGAGCAGAAAGCGATAGTCGTCTCCAATGACAAGGCGGATGGCGTGAGGGACAACAAGTCCGACAAATCCGATCAACCCGGCTACACTGACGGCCGTACCGGCAAGGAAGGACGCAAGCAGCATGAGCAAGAGCCGTTGTACTTCAACCCTTTGTCCAAGCAGCCGCGCAGAGTCGTCACCCAGCTGTATCAAATTGGCCGGACGTATCGCCGGAATCGTTAGAATCAGGCCAACCAGCGCATAGGGAGCCATGAAGGAGAGATGGTGCCAGCTTCTCCCGTTCAACCCGCCAGACAACCATGCGAGCACTGCCTGCACACGATCGCTGTAAACGACCATAACGCCGTTCATAACAGCGCCGAGCAAGGCATTCACAGCCACGCCGGCCAGAATAATTTTGACTGGTGAAGCACCTTTGTCCCAAGCCATTCCATAGATAACAAGCGAGGTAGCAAAAGCGCCGGCAAACGCCGCTGCTGGCAGCAAATAGCTGAATTGCGGAAGCGCCACCATACAGATGACGGCAGCCAAGCCTCCGCCGGAGGATACGCCGATAATACCCGGATCAGCCAGCGGATTTTTCATCACGCCCTGCAGCAGTGCCCCTGAAGCGGCCAGACAAGCCCCAACCAGCATTCCGGTCAGGATTCGTGGCAGCCGCAAATCCATAATGATCGTTCCATAAGTAGAACTGTCCCGTCCGAGCAAGACGGACCAAATGTCCGGAACCGAGACCGGAATTGAACCATAGGTTAGTCCATATACACTTGCTGCAATAAGAAGCAGGGGGGAGACGAGCAGCATGAGATTGCGCCTGTTCGTTCTTTGTTGAATATTAATCACACTCATCGCGCTTCCTCCAGCAAGCTGCGAAGCTCAGCCAGCGCTTCTGTCACCTTGGTTCCGGGGTTCGTTCCAAACAGGTTGGAAGGCAGCACATGAACCTGTCCGTTTTTGACCGCACTAATTCCGTTCCAGGCCGCATTCACCTGCATTTCCTTGAAGAACCCGTCTTTAACCGCCTCCGGCTGACCATGTGTGATAATTAAAACCATCTGCGGATCAGATTCCACAATTCGTTCCGTATTTAATTGCGCATAGTGAGGATAACTGTCCAATTCAGGATAGTCGGATGCGATATTAACTCCGCCGGCCAGTTCGAGCAAATTTCCGCTAAGGGAATTAGGCAGTGCCGCCAGGTACGTTCCCGGTGCGCCATAGATGATCAGGACCCTTGGCTGGGAAGAAAGCTTCGTATTCTGCATTTCGCGAATCTTGCCGTCAATAGACTGTACCAGTTCTTCCGCTTTGTCGTTTTGATCGAGAACTTTACCCAGCAGGCGAATCTGATTCTGGATATCAGAAACTGAATGGGCTTCGGTCAAAACCATATGTGATCCGATGCTTTCGATCATCGCGGTATCCTTGGCATTCAGTACAGCATTGCCCAGCACGAGATCAGGCTTGAGGAAGGTAATTTTCTCAAGATCAAGCTCATGTGTTGTGCCAACCTGTTCAATATTCGCTAAATTTTCTTCTGCTGCAGAGGAGGTTGGTCTTCCGACCAGATGGCCTCCGAGTGCACGGACAATATCCATATCCCCGTTGCTTAATGCTACAATTCGCGCAGGCGGATAGGGCACTGTTACCTCCCTTCTTGCAAAATCAGTTACTGTAATCGTGGCAGCTTCTGCGGTCTTCACTATAGAAGAAGCGGGCGAGGCTGCAGATGTGTGCCCTTCAATCGAAGGACCGGCAGTCCCGCATCCGGTCAAGAAAAGCAGGACCAAGGTACTTGCCAATACTGCTTTGTTATTCATAAAATACTCCTGTTCCTAGAGAATTGAGAAGGAAGAAAGAGGAAGAAAATACCGCATAAAAAAATGATAATGAAAATCATTATCACTGTCAATCGCAATTCCACGTGATCTAAAAATTTTATTTTTTTGATTGACACCCTTGGCAGAAGTGGAATAATATCAAGTTGCAACCACATCGTCCCCTTATTTTTGCACAAGGAGGAGTGCCATGGAGTATTAGTATGATGAACTGCAATTTATTTGATTGGTTGTTAGCTGATAGAGATCGAGGGGTAGAAGTTATTTCTTGGTTGCAAAAACATACAAGCTGCAAGGATCATTTTTTTTAAACCTTTATTGAGAATGATAATCAATGAGAAAGATTCCGGCACTTGTGATCGTGCATCATAAATGAGAGGTGCTGAGAGGAGGAAAAGGACTTCTGTGAGGAGATGGAAAGCAATCTCCATCCTTTTCTTCGCTGTGGCTTTAGGCCTGGTTTTATATGTATCACCTAAAGCTCAGGCAGAAGCCATTGCATTGCAGGATGGAGAATACACCGTAGACTATAACATTTTAAAGGCTGAGAATGATTCAGTCTCTATGGCAAATGATTATTTTGAAAAGCCGGCTGTGATCCATGTGAGCAACGGGAAGATGGAGGCTGAAATTCGGTTGAACCATAGCGCCTGGATCACGGAGTTCAAGGTCCCGAATGGCGGTGTATATATCGACACAACTACGGTCAGCAGTAACAGTGCCACGGATACACGGGTAGACCGCTTCCCGCTGCAGAGCCTGGAATCACCGCTTGTGTCCAAGATCCATGTAACTGTTCCATCCGTGGATTATGACCATGATTATACGATCCGCTTTGTTTTTGACAGCAGCAGTCTAACTCCAGTGAAAACTGAAAAGTCTGCGGCCGCTCCAAATAGGCAGTCTGAATCGCCTTCCGCTCAGGCGGCCAGCACGGCCGGGAAAGCTGCAAATACCGCCGCTTCCGGAACGAATGATAGCCCAGTGAGTCGGGTTGAGGCAAGTGCAGAGAAAGTTAATTCAAATAACAACGATTTGAAGAGTACAACAGCGAGTGAGCAGGTGATTAACCCGCCGACAGCGGACACAGCTCCCATTGCAGTATGGATGGCTGTTTTGGTGATATCGCTGTTATTTTTGGCCCGACGCTGGTTTGTTTCCAAGGCTAAATAACTTTGGCTAAATAATTTTAAAAACAAAGGAGATTGTGATCATCATGAAAAAAAATCTGCTGCTTAAATGGTCTTTAATGGCGTTTGTCGTGTTTGCTTTACTGCTGCCTTACGGTGTTGCTGGTGCTGATCCTGCCGACGGAAAGTATACGATCAATTTTACGGTGTTGAAGGATGGAACAGACAGCACGTCCATGATGGACAGCTACACGGTGAAACCGGCTAATCTGACGGTTACCGGAGGCCAGGCTTATGTGACTTTGACGCTGAAAAACAGCTCCTGGATTACCAAATTCCAAACCGAACAAAATGGTCAGTATGTTGACGCTGATGTCGTCAGCACGAATGCAGCTGCCAACACGAGAGTGGTTGGTTTCCCGGTTGCTAACCTGGACGCCAAGCTTAACGCGTATACAGAAGTAGTTATTCCAGTCCTGGGCTATAACGGTAAATATGATGTGCAATTGAAGTTTGATACAGCAAGCATCACTCCTGTAGCTCCTTGATCAGACAGCTAACAGCGCAAAATTGAGGGTTGAGGAGAGCTGAATGAATTGAACAGTTTATTTAAAAAAGCGGCATTGATGTTTACCATCCTCTGCTTGTTACTGGGTACATCGCAAGTCCCGGCGCTCATGGGCTCGGCATTTGCTGCTGAGAACACACCGCTGGCGGCATTGACGGGCAACGCAACGGCCAAGGCCGGTGATTCCTTGCAGGTGAAGCTGAAAATCAGCGGTGTTGCCGACAGCGTATATCAGAATGTGTACGAGTTGGAATCAACGATCTCGTTCGACGACGAGCGATTTGAACTGACTTCGGTTGCAACCCCGCTGGATAACTATGCATGGTCTTACAACCAGACTGCAAAGGATCAGGTGCGTCTATCCGTATCGGCGGATTCAGAACAAGACGTTGCCAATGCGAATAACGAGTTTGCCCTTCTAACCTTTAAAGTGAAACCGCTGAATCAGCCAACCACTGCAGAGGTAGCTGTGGTCTCCGCGTCGATTGCCAATCAAACCGGAGATACATATCATTTCAGCCAAACCTCTGCTTATCAGGTGCAGCTGCAGCCGGAAAAACCGGTACCTGTCGGGGTGATTCCTGATGGAGAATATCCGATTGGTTTCACGATACTCAAAGACGGTACAGATGAAGCTTCAATGATGTACACGTATGTAGACTCCAAAAGCGGTAAGCTGACCGTGAGCGGCGGCAAGCAGTTTGTTTCATTCAAACTGAAGCAAAACGCGGAAATTACCAGCTTTAAAACGGAAGTGGACGGGCAGTTGAAGGAAACGGAAACAGTTAGTGAGGATACTGCCGCCAATTCCCGTATCGTGCGTTTTGAGGTTGCTGACCTGTCTTCCAAACTAAACGGCTGGGTGAAAATCTACTGGGATTTAACAGAAGTGATGGGTTATCCCTTTGTCTATGATGAGGAATATGCCGTTGATTTGGCTTTTGATATCTCCGGTATACCGGTTGAATATCCAACCGTTCCGGAAACACCTGTAGGAACACCAGATAAGGAATATGCCATTGACCTTGCGTTTTTGAAAGATGGAACAGATACAACGTCTTCGATGAACAGATACGTTGTGCCTTCGAGCAGCAAGGTTTCCATCTATGGAGACCGAAAATTTGTTACGTTCACGCTGACTGACAGCAGTTCAATCACCGGCTTCAAAACAGAGCAAAGTGGTGTTCTGACCGACGCTGAAGTGATCAGCGAAGATGCTGCCAAGAACACCCGTACTCTGAGATTCGAAGTTGCCGACTTGACGAAACGGATGAATGCGTTGGTTCAGGTTCACATGGTGATGGGCAATGGTCAGGTATACGACGCTGAACATCCGGTCGATATTCAACTGACTGCTGCTGAAAATCCTGGCGGCGGACCTGTCGATCCCGGGACTCCGCAACCGCAGAATCCTGGAACCCCTTCTACTCCAGGGACACCTGCACCGGCTCCAGGCGGGGGCGGTGGTGCACCGGTTGGAACCGAGGACGGAACTTACAGCATTCGTTTCGGAGCATTTTACCCGGATGGTGTGCAAAAGTCGCGCATGGCCGATTATCTGGTCAGCCCGGCCACACTCATCAGGGAAAATGGAGTCAACCGGATCAACATGACGGTGAAGGACAGCTCCTCCATTACCAGTCTACAGGTCTATCATGATGGTTCATACGATGAGGTATCGACCATCAGTGCAGACCCGGGGCAGAACACCCGTGAAATCAGCTTTGAGGTGCCTGATTTGAGCGTGCCTGTAGATGCGAAGGTCAAAGTTGAGATCCCGGCGTTGAACTACAATGGAGATTATGATTTTATTATCAAATTTTACCCTTCCACCATCGAAGCTGGAGCTCCGGATCCTTATGTAGGCGGATCACCGACGATAAGCCTTCTGGAAGATGGGGAATATTCCGTTCCATTCGAGGTTAAGGAAGAAGATGGTAAAAAGATCTCTTCTGTCAGTGACAAATTCGTCAGTCCTGCAGGTCTGATCGTGAAAAACAAGGTGAATACCATGAGTTTGACGATCCGGGACAGTTCATCTGTGACCGAGCTGCAGGTGAATGGAGGGCAGTCCTATAAGGATGTTTCCGTAGCAGCACGCGACGAGAAGCAGAACACCAGGGTAGTCACATTTGAAGTGACAGACCTGACGAAGCCGGTGTATGCCAAAGCGAAGGTATCCGGAAAAGAATACGCACTTCAGTTTGTTTTTAATATTGGAGATCTGGAGGCAGGCTTGCCGAAGCCTTATGTTGAGGCACCTGTAAAGGAGCCGGCATTAAAAGATGGAACCTACACCGTGGATTTCGTCCTTAAAGCACCGGCAGGGGTCGAGCAATTCATCAGCAAGGGCGCGGGCTTGAAGGTGAAAGACAACAAAGTCTATGCCCAGTTGCTGCTTAATCACAGCTCATCCGTCAGCACATTTGAAGTGGAGCTTGAGGGTCAATGGGCCAGCACCGATGCGGTGAGCTCTGATCCGGTGTCTGATACCCGTATAGCAGGATTTGCACCGGGGAGTCTGATCCATCCTGTTAAGGCCAAGCTTCGTATTGCACATCCCGAGATTACCGCGGCTGCAGCCTATCAGCTTCCTCTGTTCCTCAGCTCTAACAACGGCGTTACAGCTGTTGGTACAGAAGCATCTGCTGCGGTGGCCGAAGCTCAGGCTGTGGAAACCATAGAAGCACCGTCTTTGCCAGCTGATGGCGAGTATGAGGTTGAAATTACTTTCGATGCTTCGAGCATTACTGCTGTTGATGAAACAACTGCAAGCAGTTCGGAAAGCGGATCTGACGGTGGCAGTGGCACTTCCAGCGCTGCAGTGCCCGATGCCAGCCTGCCGGAAGTGGAGGGGGCGGCTCCTGCTGCAACGGTGGCAACCGACACGGATGTGGATCAGAAACCTGAAGCTGCAAAAGAGGGGATGCCTGGCTTTGACCGTAATGCCGATAAACCAGTACAGGCAGGGCTTACTGAAAGTGACTCTGTCGTTGCTGAAAAGAGAAGCACAGGGCAAAACCCGGCTACTGCTGATACTGCACCTCTGGCCATTTACGCGCTGCTGCTCGCAGGCTCGGCATGGATGCTGTTCCGGCACCGTAAGGCCATCAGAAAGTAGATAGTTTATCCCCATAGTGTTGATTCAATTTTAAAACGGGTCTTGATGCGCTTAACCGTGCGCATCAAGACTTGCTTTTTAGGTAACAGAATAAGGAGATGACTAATGTTAAAACCGATCTGGCTTACACTGATTGGCATGCTGCTGTTGTTTGGCATGACAGCATGCGTATCCGGCAGTCCCGAGCCGTCCGTGTCGGCATCTGCAGATAGTGATGGCAATGAACCGCGAATTATATCCACAACAGTGGCAATTACGGAAATTATGGCTGCTTTGGAGCTGGATCTCGTCGGAATCCCTACAAGCAGCAAAGAGCTTCCTGAACGATACAAGGATGCTGTTCCGGTGGGCAATCCGATGAGTCCCGATCTGGAAAGAATTCGTGCGCTGCGGCCAACCGATGTGCTGTCCGTCACGACCCTTGAGTACGATCTTGAGCCCAAATTTGCTGGAGCCGGCATCCCTTCTGATTTTCTCAATTTGCAAAGCGTAGCCGACATGCAGCAGACGATCCGGAGGCTTGGTGCAAAGTACGGACGCGAGCAGCAGGCGGCAGCGATTACGGAGCAGATAGATGCGAAGCTGGCGGAAATCAGGCAGAAGGTTGAAGGAAAGAAGCAGCCAACAGTACTGATTCTGCTTGGGGTGCCCGGCAGCTATCTGGTTGCGACGGAGCATTCGTTTATCGGCGATCTGGTGAAGCAGAGCGGGGGCATCAATATTGTCCAGGGAGAAAAGGTGGAGTATCTTGCGTCGAACACGGAATATTTGCAGCAGGCTAACCCTGACATTATTTTGCGGGCAGCTCATGGCATGCCGGAGGAAGTCGTCAAAATGTTTGATCAGGAATTTAAGCAAAACGATATCTGGAAGCATTTTGATGCTGTCAAAAATGGCCGTGTCTACGATCTGGAGGAGCGTTTATTCGGAACGACCGCCAATCTGGAAGCAGGCGAGGCGCTGGATGAACTGATGGGTATGTTGTATCCTGCTGAATACTGAGTGAGATAGGAAGTAATCTAATGAACAAAAAAATATGGAGCTTTACGATCGTCATTGTACTTTTAATTTATATGATTGTACTGTCGGCCGTGACAGGCAGTCTGAAAATCGGCATGCTTGATTTTGTGCGCGGACTGTTTACAGGCGGGAATGAAACCGTAGAGGTAATCAAGGATCTGCGGCTGCCGCGGCTCATAGTCGCTTTATTCGCTGGAGCGTGCTTCGCGGTATCCGGGGCGCTGCTGCAGGCCGTCATGCGAAATCCGCTGGCTGATGCGGGCGTCATCGGCATTGCATCAGGTGCCAGCTTCTTTCCTACGGTGATGATTGTGCTGCTGCCGCAGCTGTATTATTGGTCCCCGCTCTTTGCCTTTCTGGGCGGCGCCCTGGCGTGCTTTCTCGTCTATACCCTTTCATGGAAGTCAGGACTGAGCCCCATCCGCATCGTGCTGGTCGGCATTGCGGTAAACGCCATGTTCACTGGATTAAATGAAGCTTTCATGATCAGCTGCAGCTATCTGCTCGGCACCAATCCCGATGCGTCGGTATCCTCCAATATTTCCATGGAGACCTGGAAGGATGTGCAGATGATTTCGACATACGGCTCGGCCGGATTGATTATATCTCTCATGCTTGTTACCTGGTGCAACATGCTGGCACTGCAGGACAAGACGGCGGCTAATCTGGGGCTGCGCGTAACGCGGGCCAGACTTGTCATCTCGGCGGCGGCGGTGCTGCTTGCGGGCGTGGCGACGGCTGTTGCGGGAGTCATTTCGTTCGTCGGGCTGCTCATTCCGCATATTGCGCGGCTGCTGGTAGGCTCGGATTACAGGGCAGTGATCCCGTTTTCCGCCCTGCTGGGCGCTCTGCTGATTCTTACGGCAGACACCTTGGGACGGACGCTGGTGGCCCCGCTGGAAATTCCCGCATCCACCATTATGGCTGTCATTGGCGGTCCTTTCCTGATTTTTATGCTGAGAAGAGGAGACAGGGTATATGGAAATTAAGCAGGTTACATTCGCTTATGACCGTAAGGTAAACCGCTTGCATGATATCGTTGCGGATATCCCGGCAGGAAAGACCACGACGATCATCGGACCGAACGGATGCGGAAAATCGACGCTGCTTGGTGTGATGTCCAGAAATTATCTTCCTTTGCAGGGTGAGGTTGTGCTCGACGGTAAAGCCATTCATCAATATACCCCAAAGGAATTTGCACGGAAGCTGGCAATTGTTCATCAGCATAATGAGGCTCCTTCCGACCTGACCGTGGAGAAGCTGGTTAGCTACGGACGTATGCCGCACCGGGGCTGGTTTACGCCGGACCGCGATACGGAAGGGGCTGCAATTGAACGGGCGCTGGAAAGCACGAATTTGCTGTCCAAGCGGGAGCTTGCGATTGACAGCCTGTCCGGCGGAGAACGGCAGCGGGTGTGGATTGCCATGGCGCTGGCCCAGGATACGCAGGTGCTTTTTTTGGATGAACCGACGACTTATCTGGACATGTACTATCAGATCGAAATCCTGGAACTGGTGAGGCGGTTAACTACAGAATTCGGGATGACGGTGGTCATGGTTCTGCATGATATTAATCAGGCTATAAGGTACAGCGATCATATTATCGTGATGAATGGAGGGCGAATCGTTGCTCAGGGAACAGCGCCCGATGTGGTGACAGAGGATATGCTTTTTTCCGTTTATGGTGTCCGTGTGCATTTGCGAAGCGACGCTGAGGCAGGGCTGTATGTCCTGCCGGCAGGCTTAGGATGAGAATGAATGAAGCTATGTTGTCCCGTATGACTGCTATGTACCGGAAGCCAATTGTGCAAAAGGGGATATGGCTGCTTTGGGCGGCTGTCTTCCTGTTCGCCGCATGCAAGCTGACAGCCTATACAGCCGACTATTATATGAACCGCCGGATTTTGGCGGAAGCAAGCCGGATTTACCATCAGGAAACGGTAGCCTCCGTTCCGGATTCAAGTGAGACAGAGCAAAATAAGCCTGTGTCTGACGGTAAGGCGAGACCGCAATTTCAACCTCTTTTGGTTATCAATCAAGATATTGTGGGGTGGCTGACGATAGACGGAACAGCGGTGGATTACCCGATTCTTCAGGCTGAAGATAACGAGTTCTATCTGTCCAGGAATTACCGAAAGGAGCAGACAAGGGCAGGCAGTATTTTCATGGACTTCAGGAACAGGATTGATGGGACAGATCAGAATACCGTCATTTATGGTCACCGGATGAAGGACAATTCCATGTTTGGCAGCTTGAAAAAGTATCTCGATAAAGATTACTTCAAAGCCCATCCGGTGATCTATTATGACACGCTGTATGGCAGCTATGACCTGGAGATTTTTTCGGTATACCGCACAACAGCCGATGTGAATTATATAAGGACCTCTTTTAATTCAGAATTTGATTATGCCGAGTTTATTGAGCAGTCTCAGCAGCGCTCCGAATATGAGACGGGTGTCCATGTCAATACTACTGACCGTATTGTTACGTTATCGACATGCGATTATGTATTGGATCCTGAAGAGGGCAGGCTGGTTGTGCAGGCCAGGTTGACAAACAAATGAAACCGTTATATCCTGACTTTTGCAGCTAAATCGAACGAAAAACAGCCGTGAGCCCTTGTCATTACTGGGTTCTCGGCTGTTTTTTCAT
>NZ_JBHIRY010000063.1:0-9766 GCF_042138635.1 Paenibacillus medicaginis
GGAAAGCCGTGTGCGGGAAATCCGCATGCACGGTTTGACGGGGAGTCCGAGGGAGTAATCCCTCGTCTTACCCTACTTCTGTTGCTGCTTGCTATGGAGTAAGCATTCAAAATTGGCGGAGTGTCAGGGTCTCCCATTGGATTTACTTCAAAGTCATCATTGCTTTGTTTTAGTTGATCTGTTTGATACACACCGTCTGCAACCTCCTCTGTTGTGCCGATATGCAGATCGTAATTTTTGTCAAATTTGATTGCGCCGCCAGTGGAGAGGACGACTTGGTTTGTGTCTGCAATGTTTTCCTGGTACTCTTCAAGCAACGCTGGATCGACGTAGGATTGCAGCTCTGCGGTTGTAACCGATAATGTTCCATCGTTGTTTAACGATGCAAAACCGTTATCAACCACATATTGATGCACTTCTTTGATGGAGTTTAGGTCTGGGATGGTAGGTGGACTTCCGGAGTCGGCAGATGCTACACTTGTAAAGACTGTTGCAGATATTGCAAGAATAGATAGTGCTTTACCAAAAATTTTCACAAACAATTCCCTCCTGTATTTTGAATTCTACACAATTGTATCAGGTAAATAACGGAATTTGAACAACTTTATATCATTTTAGGAGGAAAGACCTATGAGAAAGTTGATGAAATTGAGCCTGTTAGGTATTCTCAATGCTTTGTTCTTGTACCTTTTCTTTCTACCGCAAGGGAATTTTTATCGGATTACGAGAATAACAGGATGGTCGGCAGATTCAGTGAGTATGTGGACTAATGTCGTGTGCCTTGCTTTATTTGTAATTATGTCTGTGTCTCTCTATAAGCTGTCCCGCAAGTTTTTTTATGGGGAAGCTTCTGCCTACTGGTCGGTCATCTCTTGGGTTCCCTTCTATGTGCTACTTATTGTAGCCAATAGATGGCTGCTACCGATTACACAGGCCGGAGATGACCCAGCTCCCGTTACAGGGTTGCTTATGATAGCATCGTGGTTTGTGTTTCCTATCTATATTACGCTTATTACTATGTTTGCTACCACCGGTCGCCAGCAGCAGAAATAGCTGCTACATCTATACTCCGCGATCTTTCTTCTGGATACGGCTGTACCGAGTGGAATCACGAATGCCATCTTCTAGTGAAACGGGCGGGCCTAGAAAAAAATCCGAAAGACGGAGTAAAGCTTGCTGTGAGAAGTCAGCAGACGCCATAGTACGTGAGCCGCGACAGCGGCGGGCGGAAGGGCTGAACAATCGTAAGTCTCAGCGTATGCCGAGCAAGGATACGGCCACGCGGTCGAAATTGACCTGTCCAAATACTTCGACACGTTGAACCATGAGCTTCTGTTGAATCTGCTGCGCAAACAAATCCAGGACAAACGCGTCATCGACCTGATCAAAAAGTATCTGAAAAGCGGAGTCATGGAGAACGGAGTGCGTCGGTCAACGGAAGAAGGTTCGCCCCAGGGCGGGCCGTTATCCCCGCTATTAGCCAACATCTACCTGAACGAATTTGATCAGGAGATGGAAAGCCGAGGCGTGAAACTCATCCGCTATGCGGATGATAGTACGCCACGAATGCGCGGCGCGTAAGAGCCAAGCAATGCTGAACAAGAGATGAGGGCGGGCCCCTCGGAGCCGCTGTGCAGGCGGAGGCTCCAAACCACCTTAAGCTGCTGCGGACAAAAGCCGTGGTGGTGAGCGTTAAGGAAAAGGCAGGGCGAGACTCTGTCAGGTGAGTGCTACGGAGACGAACACAAGTCAATGGCTGATAAAGTGTCGAAAGCGTAGGGATGTCATCAAAACCAGGAGGGAGTCGTTGGCCCTGGGATGAGTCTGGAGGAAACCTGTTTACTGTCCAGATGGTGACCGGCATGAAGGCGGCGTGAACGCAGCACAGGCTCTTGTTCGGAACGTGGGAACCTACGACTCCGATGATAATGGAAAAATCCAAGCGGAAATCCCGCAAGGATGAAAGTACAGATGCGGAGTATAGGGGCGGAATAGCCCGTAGTAGCGATGAACCCACTGAAAAGGTGGTGGAGCGAAGGGGCTGTGTTATCCCGTTTTGGAAATGCGTCAACCGCAAAAGTGGGAGGAACAAATGGACAAAACAAAGCCGTATGAAATCTCAAGGCACATGGTTTGGGAAGCGTATAAGCTGGTCAAGGCGAACAATGGAGCGGCCGGAGTCGACGACGAGTCGATTCAGGAGTTTGAAGCCAACCTGAAAGACAACCTCTATAAAATCTGGAACCGGATGTCCTCGGGCAGCTACTTCCCCCCGCCAGTCAAAGCGGTAGAAATACCGAAGAAGAATGGTGGAGTGAGGATTCTGGGCGTACCGACAGTATCTGATCGCATTGCGCAAATGACGGTCAAACTGTACTTTGAGCCGTTAGTGGAACCTATTTTCCATCCGGATTCGTATGGGTATAGACCGAGGAAATCCGCAATTGATGCAGTTCGAGTGACGCGAACACGGTGTTGGCGATATGACTGGGTGCTGGAATTCGACATCAAAGGTCTGTTTGACAACATTGATCACGAGATGCTCATGAAAGCAGTAAGGAAGCATACGGATTGTCCATGGGTCCTGCTCTACATCGAAAGATGGCTAAAAGCTCCATTTCAAATGAAGGACGGGAGCAAAAGAGAGAGAATTGCCGGCACACCTCAAGGCGGTGTCATCAGTCCGGTACTTGCGAATCTGTTCATGCACTATACGTTCGACAAATGGATGGGAAACAAACACGCGCAAAATCCGTGGGCAAGGTATGCGGATGATGCAGTAATCCACTGTCGAACGAATGAGGAAGCAGAACAACTGCTGGAGAAACTCAAAGAGCGATTTAAGCAATGTAAACTCGAATTGCATCCGGAGAAAACACGAATTGTCTATTGCAAAGATGATGACCGTAAAGGAGACCATCCCGAAACCAAGTTTGACTTTCTGGGATACACCTTTCGTCCAAGGCGGTCAAAGAACCGATGGGGAAAGTACTTCATTAACTTCACGCCAGCAGTCAGTAATAAAGCGTGCAAGGCGATGAGGCAGACAATAAGAGGATGGCGGATGCACCTGAAACCGGATTTGGGGATTTATGACCTGTCAAGAATGTTCAATGCTTCCGTCAGAGGTTGGATTAACTACTATGGCCACTTTTACAAGTCGCAATTGTACACTGTTCTGCGTCATATGAATGATGCGCTCGTCAAGTGGGCTCGGCGGAAATACAAGAAGCTGGAGAGACACAAAACGCGGGCTATTCGGTGGCTAGGGCGACTCGCGAAGAACGTTCCCGAACTATTTGCTCACTGGCGATTAGGCATATTGCCTGCGGCTGGATAATGGGAGCCGGATGAGCTGAGAGGTTCACGTCCGGTTCTGAGAGGGCCTGAGAGTGCGATTCTCTCGGGCTACTCACCTCGTCGTGCTGGCGAAGAGCAAGCGAGCAGCCAAGCGATTGCTGGAATCCAGCCGGACGTATTTGGAGCAGAAACTAAAGCTCCAAATGAACACGGAGAAGAGCAAGGTGGTCAGCGTCGTAGCGCAGAAGCACTTCAAATTCCTCGGATTTGCGCTAGGGAAGAACGGAAAGGGCGTATACATACGCGTAGACCGCCAATCCCTGGCCAAGGCAAAGAAGAAGCTGAAGGAGCTAACGAGACGAAGTCAAGGCAGAAATGCACGACAAGTGATGGAGAACATGAAAGGCTACATTCGCGGCTGGATCGGCTATTTCTACGTAGCGGACATGAAACGAATCCTGCAAAGCTGGAATGAATGGTTGCGAAGACGAATGCGGATGTACATCTGGAAACAGTGGAAGAAGCCTCGAACGAAGGTGCAAAATCTGCGAAAGCTGGGCGTGCCAGAGTGGCAGGCTTACCAATGGGGGAACACAAGGCTGGGATACTGGAGAATAGCCGGAAGCGCAGTACTGAATCGCTCTGTAACAAACGAAAGGCTCGCACAGGCAGGGTATTATGACTTCCCTGCTCAATACGAGCGCTTGCGTCAATTGCACTTAAACGGTTGAACCGCCGTATACCGAACGGTACGTACGGTGGTGTGGAAGGTCGGCTACTCAATTAATGGGTAGCCTCCTATCCGATTGTATGTTAATCCTGGTTGTTCTGCTTGTTTCTACGTACTAACCCCCTAATAATGAAGAACAATGCAGCAAAAAAGGCAATTGTGATAATAATACCAATTATTATAGTAATGACTCCGGAAGTCATGTCTCAGCTCCTCTCTTATAATTTATAGTGATCCTGTATATTTTTTAACAATTTCAGTCCGTAAATAGGAGTGGATTCTAAATAAATATATAAAAAGGTACTAAAATTATACCCCTTTTTTTGATGACAATAGGTCAGGCTCGCCCCGACGTAATTCGTTAGGGCGGCATTTTCCCTTGTCTCACACTGTACGTACCACTTTCACGGCATCCAAGAGCGCCGCTGCCGCTCTCTCCGATCCGGACGAGCTCCGGCTATCAACTTATAATGCGTAGGGGACCCAATCGGATTTTTATTTGAATAGGAGTGAATGCATGTCTGATTTAAATTTTATTGTATATAACTACCAATATTATGAAAAGAACCTGCTGTTTAAGGATAAAACTCGCCAGCTTTCTCATACTAGACTTTATTGGACAGCTGAGGAGGCGATAGAGCAAATGGACCGTACTACACAGCATGAAGGAGATACAGAGGCTGTGCTGCAGCCGCCAGTCGGCCAGGAGAACGGAGACGGGGAAGATGCTGAAGTCCGCAAGCGGCATCAGGAGAAGGTTGATCATGAAATCTCCGATAATGTCAAAGAATCTGTGCTGTATTGGCAGGGGGACGATACGATATCCACCAGACTGGAGGATAACAAGAAGACATTAGAGGATACTGTGGGACTGGGTGCATCCTTTGATGTCGTTCTGCGGGAAATGAGTTTTGGCGGCAGAAAAGTGGGCATTTTCTTTATAAATGGATTTGCGAATTCACTGATTCTGACCGAGCTGCTTGACCGGCTCAGTTATGTGACACCAAAGGACTTATCTTCAAATGCCTTGCACTCCTATTTTGAACGCTTTATCCCGCATGTCCAGGTAGAGCTGGCGGATCAGATGTCAGCAGCCATTAATAAGGTGCTAACCGGGATGAGCGCTTTTTTTATCGAGGGAGAACGCAAGGTTATTCTTGTTGATACCCGTCAGTATCCGTCAAGAGGACCTGATGAGCCCAGCATTGAACGCGTGGTCCGCGGTTCGCGGGACGGCTTCACGGAGACGTTAATGACCAACGTGGCGCTTGTACGGCGGCGTCTGCGTGATCCGGGGCTCAAATATGAAGTTATGCAGGTCGGCCGCCGCACGCGAACGGATGTATGTCTTGCCTATATCGATGATATTGCAGATAAAAAGCTGGTGGAATCGGTCAGGGCCAAAATCAAAAAGATCGTTATTGACGGTATTCCGCTGGCTGACAAGCAGCTGGAGGAGGCGATGACCGGCAAGAAATGGAACCCGTATCCGCTTGTGCGTTATTCGGAGCGGCCTGACGTGGTAGCCTCCCATCTGCTCGAGGGAAGGGTTGTTCTGTTTGTCGATACCTCCCCCAGTGTTATGATTTTGCCGACGACCTTTTTTGATCTGTGCCAGCATGCGGAGGAAAACAGGCAGTCTCCGTTTATGGGGAGCTACTTGCGCTGGATCCGCTTTGCCGGCATTTTTGCCTCGTTGTTTCTGCTGCCGCTCTGGATGCTGATGGTGATCAGCCCTGAGCTGAAACCGCCTGTACTCGATTTTATCGGTCCCCAGAAGGCGGCGAAGCTGCCCCTGATTCTGCAATTTCTGCTGATTGAGTTCGGGGTGGATTTGATGAGAATGGCGGCTGTACATACACCCACACCTCTCGCCAGCGCCATGGGATTGATCGCAGCGATTCTGATCGGCGATGTTGCCGTCAAAACCGGACTGTTCGTTAACGAGGTAGTTCTATATATGGCTATCGCGGCCATCGGCATGTTTGCGACGCCAAGCTATGAGCTGGGACTTGCCAACCGTTTGATACGGCTCGTGCTGCTGGTATTGGTGGCCGCCTTTAAGGTAAAAGGATTTGTGATCGGTGTAACCGCTATTCTTGTGCTGCTTACGGTACACCGCTCCTACAATTCTTCGTATATGTGGCCCTTTATTCCTTTCAATGCCAGGGGCATGCTGTCCATTCTTGTGCGCAAATCGGTGATGGAGGATGAAAAGAGACCGTCATATAACAAGCCGCGTGATTCCACACGCATGCCGGAGCGTCAGGGAGGCAGCTAAAGGATAAGCTGAAACCAAGACATCCGGATAAAAATCCGTTGCCCGCCGGGCATTTTTTGCTATACTTATGTAGACATTCTTTGGAATAAGCGCTGTTCCGGAAAGAGAGGCCCCAGGATATGTATTTACATGGTACCAGCAAAATTAATGCCCAAGGGCATTTGGAAATAGGCGGTTGTGACGCGACTGTGCTGAGAGAGCAATTCGGCACACCGCTGTATGTTGTTGACGAGCAGCTGGTCCGCCGCCGCTGCCGTGAATTTATCGAAGCTTTTCGCGCTACAGGGCTTTCTTTTCAGGTGGCCTATGCAAGCAAGGCGTTCTGTGTAGTGGCTATGTGCGCCCTGGCCGCGGAAGAGGGCATGTCCCTGGATGTGGTGTCGGACGGTGAGCTGTATACCGCTCTTCAGGCACGGTTTCCGGTTGAGCGGATTCATTTCCACGGAAATAACAAAACGCCTGCGGAGCTGGAAATGGCGCTGGACGCCAGGATCGGCTGTTTTGTCGTGGATAATCTGACCGAGTTACACCTGCTGCAGTCGCTTGCTGCCGAGCGGAATATGCGGGCCAATATCCTGCTCCGTGTGACGCCAGGCGTAGAAGCCCATACGCATGAATACATCTCGACAGGCCAGACTGACTCCAAGTTCGGATTTGATATCGGCAACGGGGCGGCCATGGAGGCGGTCAAACTGGCGCTTCAGCAAAGTCAGTTGAATTTGCTCGGCATTCATTCCCATATCGGTTCCCAAATCTTCGAGGTGGACGGTTTTCAGGTTGCCGCTGGTCGTGTGGCCGCATTTACAAGGCTGGTGAAAGAAGAGCTCGGAGCGGAATTTAAGGTTATTAATCTTGGCGGCGGCTTCGGGATTCGTTATACGGACGAGGATTCGCCGCTACCGGTATCCCGTTATGTGGAAGCTATTGCCGAAGCGGTCAAAACCCATTTTGCCGGCATTAATGCCACACTGCCGGAAATCTGGATCGAACCGGGCCGCAGTATCGTTGGTGATGCAGGTACCACGCTCTATACAGTTGGAAGCATTAAGGATATTCCCGAGGTGCGTAAATATGTATCAGTCGATGGGGGCATGACGGATAATCCGAGACCTGCCCTTTATCAGGCGAAATATGAGGCACTGCTGGCCAACCGTGCAAATGATCCGGACGAGGAAACGGTATCCATCGCCGGAAAGGCCTGCGAGAGCGGAGACATGCTGATCTGGGATGTCGAGCTGCCAAGGGTCAAGAGCGGTGACCTGCTCGCGGTGGCATCCACCGGCGCTTATAACTACTCGATGGCCAGCAATTACAACCGGATACGCCGCCCTGCGGTTGTGTTCGCCATGGGCGGCAAGGCGGAGCTTGCCGTGCGACGCGAGAGCCATGAGGACCTGGTGCGCAACGATCTGATCCCTGCACGTGTGAGCAGCCGTACGCTGGTGTAAAGAATGCAGAAGACTTTGCCAAGCGCAGGGATTCATAGTAAACTGGAGTCTGATGTCTCTCTGACAGCAGTTCGGACGGAGCGTAATCCATCCTCCGGGCGCCAAATTTGATGGACGGGGTGTGCAATAGATGAAAAAAGGTAAAATTGTGCTTGAAAACGGCGGAGTCGTTGAAATCCAGTTCCTCCCTGAAGAAGCTCCAAATACGGTAGCAAATTTCGAAAAGCTGGCCAACAGCGGTTTCTATAACG
This sequence comes from Paenibacillus medicaginis, assembly GCF_042138635.1. NCBI lineage: Bacteria > Bacillati > Bacillota > Bacilli > Caryophanales > Paenibacillaceae > Paenibacillus > Paenibacillus medicaginis. The sequence continues at coordinate 8,011 of NZ_JBHIRY010000063.1, forward strand.
GCCTGAGCTTTCACCGCGTAATCCCGGGCTTCGTGGCCCAAGGTGGCTGCCCGGTCGGCAACGGCACAGGCGGTCCTGGCTACACTATCGATTGCGAAACGGCTACCAACACGACCAAACACGAAAAAGGCGTGCTCTCCATGGCTCACGCCGGACGCAACACCGGTGGCAGTCAGTTCTTTATTGTTTATGCGCCACAGCCGCACCTGGACGGAGTGCACACCGTGTTTGGCAAAGTGATCAGCGGCATGGAGCACATTGATGCCGTGAAGCAAGGTGACAAAATGAAGGAAGTTACGGTGTTTGAAGCGTAAGCAAACCGATTGTCCTTGTGCGTCTGGTGACACGCAAACAATGAGAGTTTTTCATAAAGCGGCGGTCTTTTCCTGGGGTTTATCCTGGGAAAAGGCCGCCGCTTTATTTTGTCTTAGAAATAGGTCTGGACATGCGGATTGTCACCAATAGCAAGAGAGTTGACAGGGGGCAGACTCTATTTTTTTCTCAACCGTTTGAATTTAATAGTTTATGTGAACAATGAAGAAAAAGGAATTTTCAATAGTTTAGGAAGCATGGTAGACTAAGGGTTAAAAAATACGGATGAACATCCGATATAGGTGTAAAGGCATACGGCCTGAAACAACGGCGTTATTCGCTTGGAATAAGAAAAGTATGGAGAGGTGCCGAATGATTACCCTGGATACAAGTGAAATCATCGAGATAACGAGAAAGCAAATGGGAAAAGTAATGAACCTGTACCCGGTTGAGCTGAAATTCACGGATGATTTTGGCAGAGAAAGACCGGCGGCTGACCATAAATTCAGTCTTACCAATCAGCATTACTCCGCAAAAGTAATGGACTGCATTCTGGAAAATGAAGTGCGTCCTGTACTGATGTGTGAAATCATATATTTCCTGAAATGTGAATATATTGACGGGATTATCGATCTGCGGCTGGATTATGATTTCCGCAAAGGCTTCGAGCAGAACCCGCTGGCTACGGCCGTTGTTTCCTTTGATGATGATGTTAAGCTGGAAAGAGAAGAGCTGGCGGATTTAATCGATTTGGCGCTGCAGATGAATGATAAAGGATGGTTTGAAGAGCTTTCGCAAAAATATATGGAGCTTCAGGCATAAGCGCTCTCCTTTTGCATGGTGTGGACGCTCCGAGAACGAAGCATTCCTCCAATCGCTGTTGACCCTTCGGGCCAAAGGCGACCGCTCCGCTTTTCCGGAATTGCTTCGTCCTCTCCGCTGCTGCGTGCGTATCCCCGACAACATAAAGCAATCACGCTTGCGTTACTTGAGCGATCCTTTCAAGATTCCTGCTTTGACCGCAAAAGATCCAGAGCAGTGAAGAAGTCTTCTGCTCTAGATCTTTTTTGCCGACTGAAAAATTCATCTTTGGAACAGGCTCGTATAAAGATTAGTTTTTTCTATTTTTTCTCTTTGCCAACATGTAACCAGCTCCTGCAAGAATGGCTGCACCAACTGTTGCTGAGAGCAGAACTGTATTTTTTGAGGTAGTTGATTCTGGGGTGTTCTTCACATCCGTTGCAGATCCACCGGAGGGCCGGTCAGTTGGATCTGTTCCATTATTTTCAATCGCTTCTAATATTAGTGAAGGGGGAAAATATGACTTTATATTTCGGATGGATTTTTCTTGTAATAATTACAGTTATCTCACATTTCGCACCCTTATGAACGCCTGAAATAATATTTTTGGATCAAAGAAGAAATGACCGAATGGCGTCGAATA
>NZ_JBHIRY010000064.1:0-6752 GCF_042138635.1 Paenibacillus medicaginis
TTACCACAGCTTCCCAGACCGCTGGATGCCGACGCGTTGGAATCGTTCTTGCCGTGGTCAGCCTCGCTTCCGGCGGATTGCCGGGTGAACAAGATTCCTCAATAATATAGTCCAAATCGGCTCTTACCGATAGGTGGGGGCTATTTGACGTTCACAAAAAAACCGGACTCTCCAAAAAGAGCTCGGTTTTTTAGATGGTCTGGTTATTTGCTTGCTTCGCCAGCTTTCTCATTCACGACCGTAGCGGTACTGATCGCACTGCGATCAAACGTTAGCTTGGTAACGTCGTTCACACGCAGAACTACAATATCATCTGTAATCTCTACAATGGTTCCATGAAGTCCCCCGATAGTGACGACCTTATCCCCTTTTTTCAGAGCCCCCAGCATGGAATTGCGTTGCTTCTGTTTCTTTTGCTGTGGTCGGATAAGCAGGAAGTAGAAAATAGCAAACATCAGAATGAACGGCAATACCATACCCAAGAGGTTATTGGTCCCACCACCGGCAGCCGCTGCTGCAAAATTCAACATATTATACTTTCCCCCCTTTCAAGACCTAAAGCATCATTGCATGGCTTGTTTAGAATCCTTTTTCATTATCATGAAGACCGTACTGCTCGAAAAATTCGTCCCTGAAGTCCAGCAATCTGTCCTCCATGATGGCCTGTCTTACATTACGCATCAGGTTAAGCAGGAAGTACAGGTTATGATAAGTTGTTAGCCGGAGGCCGAATGTTTCGTCAGCCTTGATCAAATGACGCAAATAAGCGCGCGAATAGTTTCTGCATGTGTAGCAATCACAAGCGGGATCCAACGGGCCGAAGTCACGCATATATTGGGCATTGCGGACAACCAGACGTCCCTGGCTTGTCATTGTTGTGCCATTACGCGCAATACGGGTTGGAAGCACACAATCGAACATATCGACACCGCGGATAGCGCCTTCAATCAGCGCGTCAGGCGAACCCACCCCCATCAGGTAGCGGGGCTTGCCCGAAGGAAGCAACGGCACGGTAGACTCCAGCATTTCATACATCATATGCTTCGGTTCACCTACGCTCAGTCCACCTATAGCATACCCCGGGAAATCCATGGAAGTCAAATCGGCCGCACTTTGCTTTCTCAGGTCTGCATGCATGCCGCCCTGAACAATCGCAAACAGCCCTTGATCATGTGGACGGGCATGGCTTTGGAGGCAGCGTTCCGCCCACCGGCTCGTGCGTTCCAGTGATTTTTTTACATACTCATACTCCGCAGGATATGGAGGACATTCATCAAATGCCATCATAATATCCGACCCGAGCGCATTTTGAATTTCCATGGCCACTTCGGGGGAAAGGAACTTCTTATCCCCGTTCAGATGGGAACGGAATTCAACACCTTGCTCGGTAATTTTGCGCATTTCGCTTAACGAGAATACCTGAAAGCCCCCGCTGTCCGTCAGGATCGGGCGATCCCAGTTCATGAATTTATGCAGTCCGCCGGCTTCCCTGACAATGTCATGGCCCGGACGAAGGAAGAGATGGTACGTATTGCTCAGAATAATCTGGGCATCCATCTCTTTCAGCTCTTCAGGGCTCATTGTTTTGACAGTAGCCTGTGTCCCCACCGGCATAAAGGCAGGAGTCTCGATCACACCGTGCGGCGTATGCACTTTTCCAAGCCTTGCTCCGGACTGTTTGCACGTTTTGATATGTTCATAAGTAATTGCAGGTGACATGATATATACTCCTTAGGCTAATCATTAATAAATAAACATGGCATCCCCGAAGCTGAAAAACCGGTATTTACGGTCAATCGCCTCCTGGTAGGCTGTCATGATATGCTCGTGGCCGGCAAGGGCGCTGACCAGCATCACGAGTGTTGATTTGGGCAAATGAAAGTTGGTGATCAGCGCATCCACCACTTTAAATTCATAGCCCGGATACATGAAAATTTGGGTCCAACCGCTCATTTCTTTAAGCGGGCCGCCCGCGCATGCACTCCCCACCGTCTCAAGCGTTCTGCAACTGGTCGTTCCAACTGCTATGATCCGGCCGCCTCGTGCCTTCGTATCATTCAACAGCTCGGCCGTCTCCCTGGACAAGGAATAATATTCCTCATGCATTTCATGCTCTTCGATCACCTCAACGGACACGGGCCGGAAGGTTCCCAAACCGACATGAAGCGTAACAAACGCGATGGACACCCCGCGGCTGCGGATCTCGTCCAGCAGCTCCTCAGTAAAATGCAGCCCCGCAGTCGGTGCGGCGGCAGATCCTTCATGCTTCGCGTATACAGTCTGATAGCGTTCCTTGTCATCCAGCTTCTCACGGATATACGGCGGCAGGGGCATTTGCCCAAGTCGGTCCAGAATCTCCTGAAACACGCCTTGATAAGAAAAAGTAATGATTCTCGCGCCCATGTCGCCTTCTTCATCAACCCGAGCTTTCAATTCATCACCAAAAAGGATCACAGTGCCCTTCCTCAGCTTTTTGCCCGGCTTCACGAGCGCTTCCCACCGGTCACCCTCCAGATTCTTGAGCAGCAGCACTTCAGCCTTGGCGCCTGTGTCTTCCTTAACTCCAAAAAGGCGGGCAGGCATAACCCTTGTATCATTCAACACCAGGGTATCTCCCGGATTCAGGAAATTTACAATATCCTTGAACGTATGATGCCCGATTTTACCGCTTTGTTTGTTTAACGCCAGCAGCCTGGAGGAGCTCCGCTCCTTGAGCGGTGTCTGCGCAATCAGCTCCTCCGGCAGATGGAAATCATATAAGTTTACATCCATTTATATCTTCATTCCTTAACTATAGAAACATTCTGGTAGTATTGTTGCAAAATTTCCTTATAATCATACCCTTCATCCGCCATCCCCTTGGCTCCCATTGGGGCAACCCGAGACCATGACCGTTGCCTTGGCCAGTAAAGATGAAGCGCTGCTCCTTATCAATCACACGAGCTTTATGGGACCCGTTCATAACCACCATGCCGCTGCCGGACCATGTGCTCTCTCCGCTGTCGGAAATCGACTCAGCTCCTGCAGCTCCGCTGATGTGGTTCGTTTGCCCATCAGCGCCTAATACAGTATAACTGCCTGTTCCGCTAATATCAAACTTCGTGCTTGGCAGGCGGCCCATTGCCGAACGGTACATATCCGGATATTTTACGCTCTCCCCGTTCCATACTTCCGGCGGATCGGCAGTAGTGCCGCCGGCGTACCACTTTTTATCAGCTTCGTCCTTATGAGCCATCATACTTTTATCCTCTATTGTCCAAAAATGCCCTCAGTTCCCTTCAGGCATGGGCAGACCCAAGTGAGTGTAGGCGGCAGGCGTAGCAATCCTTCCCCGAGGTGTTCTTTGCAGCATACCGATTTGCAGCAGATACGGCTCGTATACATCTTCGATCGTCTGGCCTTCCTCTCCTATTGTCGCTGCAATGGTATCCAGCCCGACAGGACCCCCACGAAAATTCTGAATCATCGCTTTCAGCATTTTATGGTCAATTTCGTCCATCCCTCGCGGATCAATCTGCAGACGCTGGAGCGCTTCCTCAGCGACAGCCTGGGTAATCATCCCGTCTCCCTGTACCTGCGCAAAATCTCTGACCCGCTTCAGCAGCCTGTTGGCAATCCGTGGCGTTCCGCGCGACCGCAGCGCGATTTCTTCCGCCGCATTGCCAACAATTTTGATCCCGAGAATATCGGCTCCACGTGATACAATAAAAGCAAGCTCATCCGTCGTATAAAACTCCAGACGGCTGATCACACCGAACCGGTCGCGCAGCGGAGCTGACAGCAGGCCTGCCCTCGTCGTTGCTCCTATGAGGGTGAAAGGAGGCAAATCCAGTCTGACGGAACGTGCGCTGGGGCCTTTGCCGATCATAATATCCAGAGCAAAATCCTCCATCGCCGGGTACATCACCTCTTCAACGGTTCGATGCAGCCGATGAATTTCGTCGATAAAGAGAACGTCCCCTTCCTGAAGGTTGGTGAGCAGGGCAGCAAGGTCGCCCGGACGTTCAATGGCAGGGCCTGATGTCGTCCGCAAATTCACGCCTAATTCATTGGCGATGATGTTGGCCAGCGTCGTTTTCCCCAGTCCCGGCGGACCATATAAAAGCACATGATCAAGCGCCTCATTACGCATTTTGGCCGCTTCGATATAAATTTTCAGATTTTCCTTAACCTTGTTCTGTCCGATATATTCATTCAAAAAGCGGGGACGCAAACTCAGCTCCACCGCCTGGTCTTCCATCATTAAGTTCGCCGAAATAATCCGGTCTTCCATATGGCATCGCTCCTATTCTGCTGTCAGTCCTTCCGACTAACCTGCGAACAGCATCTGCAGCGCCCGTTTCATCAGGATATCTACAGAGTCGTCCGGCGAAGTATCTTTCTTCATCTTGGCCCATGCTTTGTCCAATTCGGCATCCGTATAACCCAGCGCTTTCAGGGCCTCGCGGGTCTCGCTCCAACACGAAACCTCCCCTTCCTCAATGGCCTGCGGAGGCGCAAACAATCCCGTGTCCATCGCAGCCGAGCCGATGCCGTCCAGCTTGCCCTTCAAATCAAGAATCATGCGCTGGGCCGTCTTTTTACCGATTCCCGGCAGTTTCGTCAGAAAAGCAATATTCTCCTGATAAATGGCGGATACGACATGTACAGGCGTTCCACCTCCCAAAATACCCAAGGCAACCTTCGGCCCGATTCCCGATACCTCAATCAGCTTCCGGAACAGCTGCTGTTCTTCACGGGTAGAAAAGCCGAACAGCAGGATCGCATCTTCCCTCACGTGATGATGGGTATAAACCGTTACAGCTGCTTCGGATTTAGCAAAAGCGTAGGGGTTGGGACAAAATACACGGTATCCAACTCCCTGCACATCAAGTACAATATAGTCATTTTCCAAATGGGCAACCTGTCCCCGTAAAAAGTCAATCATCTCCGTAATACCTCATTTAGTTTGGAATTTAAAGTATAAGAATGGGCGTGACATATCGCCACGGCCAAAGCATCAGCCACATCATCCGGCTTGGGCACGGCTTGCAGCTTCAGGAACATCCGAACCATCTCCTGCACCTGCTGCTTCTCTGCTTTGCCATAACCTACGATGGCCTGCTTGACCTGCATCGGTGTGTATTCGGCAACCGGGAGACCGCTTTGAACGGCAGCGAGCACAAGCACCCCGCGCGCCTGGCTGACCGTCATTGCGGTGGTGACATTCCGGTTGAAAAAAAGCTTTTCCAATGCAACAGCATCGGGCTTGTATTTATCAATCAGCTGCTTCATGCCCTCATAGACTTGCAGCAAACGTTCTTCCTCTGGCGTGCGGGCTTCCGTCTGGATGCATCCGTACTGAACCGGAATCACCTTGCTGCCCTGTTTATCGACAAATCCGAAGCCTACGATCGCAATCCCCGGATCGATTCCCAAAATGCGCAAAACCATCTCTCCCCTGTGTACAAAAAGCGAACATATGTATTGTTAACTTCATTATAACAAATGTTTGATGCCTTGAGTCGAAAAACTTTCTTTTAAATGGCACGGCAAAAAGAGACGCGTTTTGCGCGTCCCTTCTGCCTGTAATCTTTTTAGTATTCCTGTCCCATCACTTTACGTGTCTGTTCCACCGCATAATCGCTGAAGGTCGAGATCACACTGTTATACTCCTCTATATCCTGGATTCGAATTCCATCCCGCAACTGCTGAAAAACACCCTCCGGCAACGATGTTTCCATGCTGCCTATATCAAGCTGAAAAAAGGTACGAATCACCTTTTCCTTTTGCGGTGGACCTTCAAACAGAGTCAGTTGCCCTTCGGAGCCGATTCCCATATACGAATTTTTTTTACATACCGGGGAAAGATCTGCAACTTCCCGTTCAAGCCACACCTCTCCTTTGGGGTTCAAGCGGCCGCTCCAATCCGGATGCTGTGTCAGCAAAGAGGCCAGGTCGTCAGCCTGATAGATGCCGAGTAGCGAGGTTTCAGTCCCGCAGACATAGTTGGTAAGCAGATGGACTTCTCTGCTTAATTCGGTATTCCGCACCGATTCAATAAACTTCCTCTGCTGCTGGGAAAGCTGATCCTTCAAGTTCCCTTCTTCGACTTGCCCCATGGCCTCCATCGTCGCAGGCTCCTCACCTGTCAGAAGATCCTCAAGATGATCAGACAGCATAACCGTATAAAAAGCAAAAGCTGCAGCGCCCGCCATAAAGAAGGTCCATAATGCCCTTCTCCATTGTCTCCAACGGCGTCTGAACTGTTTTTTCAGTTTGAGTCGGTTCACATGAATCCCTTCTATCCCACTTTTTGTGTTAGTGTGACCGAGGGAACCTGACTTTATACGTTTAATTGCTAATAAAAAGAAACCCGCTAGAGGATCTAACGGATTTCTTTTTGTTTATGAATCGGGACGACACGATTTGAACATGCGACCCCCTGGTCCCAAACCAGGTGCTCTACCAAGCTGAGCTACGTCCCGTTATAAATGCCGGTAAGAGGACTCGAACCTCCACGGTTTCCCTCACGATTTTGAGTCGCGCGCGTCTGCCAATTCCGCCATACCGGCTTATTTACTGAAGATATGTTCTGTAACCTTAAATCATAACAACGTCCCCTGAGAGATTCGAACTCCCGACCTTTTGATTCGTAGTCAAACGCTCTATCCAGCTGAGCTAAGGGGACAAAACTTATGGAGCGGACGACGGGAATCGAACCCGCGACCCTCGCCTTGGCAAGGCGATGCTCTACCGCTGAGCCACGTCCG
>NZ_JBHIRY010000065.1:0-6247 GCF_042138635.1 Paenibacillus medicaginis
CGCAGGTCGTGCTGGACGTAGTGGGATGTATCCCGGTGGTCGGTGAAATTGCGGATTTAGCCAATGCCGGCATTTCCCTGGCACGGGGTGACTATGTCGGAGCGGCGTTATCCGTGGCGTCCGCCATTCCGTTTGCAGGCTGGGCGGCGACCGGAGCGAAGGCGGCGCGTAGAGTTGCCCAGGCCACCAAGTTGGGCAGCAAAGCGGTCAAAGCGGTGGATAAAGCCGCTACTGTGGTGAAATCGGCGAAGGAAGTGGCCGAATCCTTGACGGTAGCGGGTATGGGCTCGCTGGGGAAAGTATACACCGGAGCACGAAGCATGGGCAGCAACCTGAATCAGGCGGAAGTGCTGCAAAAGCTGAAGACAGCGATGCAGAATCTCGAAACCAACCGTCCGCGCATGGCGATGGCGATGAGTATGGCGTACGGAACAGCGGTAAACTACCACAAGAGTGAGATGCAGGAAGCCGCGGTAGCGAAGATCCAGGAGGAAGGCTGGGCGCCGCAGGAAGCGATTACTCTGTTGGGGATCTTGACGAATGGAGGCCGCAGAAAAGGCGGGCATGGTGGCAGCTCTGGCATTGTGTCTGGCGGAGGCAGTGGTCACGGAGGTAGCAGTGGTGGCGGTAGCCATGGCAGCGGTAGTGGTAACCACGGAAGTGGTAGCGGCGGCTCTGGGAAGCCTGGGGATGGGAAGAAGCTGGGTGCTGAGGAGACGGGGAATAATAATCAACATAAGTCAGAAGCAGATATAATAGCTGAGAGAGCAAAAGGTTTAGACACAACACCAAGAGAAACTCCTTACAAAATCATGGGCAGTAAAAAAATGAAGAAATTGAACGAGAAAGCTAAAAATAGAACTATTACCAAAGAAGAATGGAAGCAATTGGAGTGGAATAAGAGATTCAAAAGAAGAAGAGATACTGGTGTTGATAATTTTTGGGAACAAGAAAGAGAACGTTTGTTGAAGGGGAAATCTACAAGAAATTGGACGACTGAACAGGTACAAGACATAATAAATGGTAGCGTGCCAAAACATAATGGCAAGGCGATAATCGGTCACCATGCTTATAGTGCTTCGAAATATCCACAATTAGCAAATAGGGGAGAAATAATTTTCCCTGTGACATTTAAGGAGCATTTGTATCGTTGGCATGGTGGAAGTTATAGAAAGAGCCTGCCTGGTAAGCCATTAAATGATTTATTCAATAATGAATTTTAAGGAGGGGAAAACTGTGTCAACAATACTTGTGGTAGTTGAACAAGATGATAATCAAACAAAGTACCTGCCCATAATAAAAAAAAATACAGATTTGGGATTTTCAGAAATAAAAAAAAGAATTGAAAGCAGCGAACCAATTATGGAGACTCTTTTATTTAAAGAGGAAGATGAGGATGCAAGATTAAAGCAACTAATAAATGATTTGACAAGCTTAGGTGCAAGAATTAAATTGTTCGATGGCGAATTGGATAAAAATAAAGAGGTTAGCATTGAATACTTAATGAATAGATTCAATAGATATAGGGAGATACAGAAACAGAATGAATTGTTGGATGATTTAATGTATGGTGATGAGGACTAAATTTGGGATAGGGACTACCTAGTGACGAATAAATCCATTCAATAACAAATACAAATATCCTCTGTTTAAGCCCGTATTAAGACTATTTTTTGTTTGTGCACATATTGTTAAACTTGAATTTTATATCCTAAATAACGCTATTTCGTTATATTGAACAGGTTAATTATGGTCGGTTACCTCCATGATTGACTTGTTTTTTGTTATATTCCGGTAATCATGTGAGGTTGCGGATTTGGCGAATTCCGGAATTTCCCTGGCGCGGGGTGACTATGTCGGAGCAGCGATGTCCGTGGCGTAAGCCATTCCGTTTGCTGGCTGGGCAGCGACCGGAGCGAAAGCGGCCCGCAGGGTTGCCCAGGCCACCAAGCTGGGCAGCAAGGCGGCCAAAGCGGTGGACAAAGCCGCAACCGTGATGAAATCGGCGAAGGAAGTGGCCGAATCCTTAACGATCACGGGAATGAGCTCACTGGGGAAAGTGTACACCGGAGCACGAAGCATGGGCAGCAACCTGAACCAGGCGGAAGTGCTGCAAAAGCTGAAGACAGCGATGCAGAACCTTGAAACCAACCGTCCGCGTACGGCTTTGGCGATGAACATGGCGTACGGAACCGCAGTCAACTACCACAAGAGCGAGCTGCAGGAAGCTGCGGTGGCGAAGATCCCGGAAGAAGGCTGGGCACCGCAGGAAGCGATTACTCTGCTGGGCATTTTGACCAACGGAGGCCGCAGGAAAGGCGGCCATGGTGGCAGCTCAGGAATTGTTTCTGGCGGAGGCAGTGGTCACGGAGGTAGCAGTGGTGGCGGTAGCCATGGCAGTGGTAGCGGTAACCACGGAAGTGGTAGCGGCGGATCAGGGAAGCCTGATGGGAAGAAGTCGGATACTGAGGGGACGGCAAAAGCCCCAACTAAAGTAAACTATGGTGATCATTACACTAAAGACGGTCGTAAAAAGGTACTGAAGCCGGATGTTGAGTATACAAGTAAAGAAGGCTACAATTATAAGACTGATAGTAAAGGACGTGTTTCACATGTTGAAGGTGAACTCAAATTAGGGAATGGAAAAAGAAACGGCTATGCCCAACGAGTGGCAGGAAGAGAAAATCGTTTACCTGATGACGAAGGTGGTCATTTAATTGCAAGTATTTTTAAAGGTTCGGGTGATCTTGATAACCTTGTACCAATGAATGGAAACCTTAATAAGGGTGAATGGAAGAAACTTGAGAATACTTGGGCGGATGCACTTAAACAAGGCGATGAAGTGAAAGTAAAAATAACGCCTAATTATAAGGGAGATTCACAACGTCCAGTAAGTTTGATATTAAGTACAAAATTGGCGATGATGATTGGGAAATTAGGCAGTTTGATAATGTACCAGGGGGAAAGTTAGATGAATGACGAGAAATTAGGAATCATATACCATGAGATGGCAGAAGTTGTTGTTGATACTATTCCTGAGAAATGGTCTAAGGTTTATCTTTATGGTGAGATCGTTGAAGGTTCTCAAACTGCTTACTTTTATTACTACCCTGAAGGCAATGATAAACATGTTTATAGTCATGATATTCCTGAAATTTCTACAATAAGTGAACGTGAATACTCAGAAAAGTGGCATCAATTGATCGATATTATTCAGGAGCTTTGGGCAGAGTTTAAAGATAACGATCAAGAGCCCTGGACAAATTTCACTTTAACCTTAGACAGTTCAGGAAAATTTAAAATGGATTTTAATTATGATGATCTTTCAAATGCAGACTTGCATGAAAGAAAGACTATATGGAAATATAAATATCTCGGGGTCATACCCAAAAGTAATTCTGGAAAAAAGCATTTAGAAAAATATCTGGAGACGTTGGAAAGAGAGAAAGAATAGTCATTACACAGGATTTACATCGCAACAGCAGGAACGTACAATAAACCAACAAACCAAACAAAAACTTGGAGATAGATTTTCAAAGGCTTATTCCAACTTGAACAGTAAAGATGGAGTAGCCTTTTTTTATTTTGGGTCTAAAACTTATAAGCTTGACAGTGAAAAGTTCTCGCGTTTAAGAAGCAAGCGAATCCGCGTCCGGATGGGCCGATTTCTGCTTGGAACGAATAATTTGGGTTAGCGCCAGATGCGGGTTCTGAGCAAACAAGCGAAAAAGCGATTGGCGCAAGTAAACCGCGATCGTCGCCTCCGACACGATAGATTTGGACGGCGTGCGAAGATAGCGGAAGAATAGCGCAGGCGTACGACCGGAAAAGCGCAATGCGAGAAGCTGCACGATGCCCGTCGCGATGACGCTGCACATGACAAAGCCTTCGATGGCTCGGAGGGTCAACCGAATCCGTTCCCGATCTGACTCGTTTGTCACCTGCTCCAGCGGATCCAGATCTCCTTTGCGACGGTAGCGGTTCAGCTTCGGCATCGACGCGCTCCAGAAGCGATAGCCGAACGCACCGATCACTTGCTTCATTTCCCGAAACGTGCATTCGATCTTGAAACGGTATCCGTACAGCGCGATGATCTCCGCCGCCTCCAGCGTCAGATCGGTGCTGACGAGAATGGAGAGGCGATCGCCGTGCCGAACGAGGACGAAGCGCAATTCTTGATACAGGCCCTGTCCCCATAACAAATCCAGACACAGGAAGGAGACGGTTTCTTCCTTGCCATAGATCGTTACAGCAGTGGTTTGAAAATCAGTCGCGCGTGTCTGGAACAACTCGGCAAGCTTCAGCGTCTTGCCTTTCTTCGGCGGGCGGCCGCGGCCCGGCTTCTTCGGTTCAGGCCTTTCGTAGGCTACGGCATTCATTTTGGCTTTGGTGACGATTTGCAGACGTCCATCACCGGCCCGATCTCCTTCGGCCAACCGCTGTAGCGCGGGGATAGACAGAAAATACCGATCCAACAGAAGCAGCGCCCCGCCGAAGGTGCGGGCGGAGACGAAGGCTTGCTCCATCATTTGCACGACATGGGAAGCCTGACGCTCCTTGGAATGGTCTGTCCATCCGAATATGGCTTTCACGCCGTCCTGCAGATTCATGAACAGGGGCAGGCAAAACCACTTGTCCGGTGTGCCCGCCAGAATGCCGATCGCGCCGAACAAATGGCCAAAGATGTACTCGCCCTTGGAAACATTTTCGGATTCCTGATGCAGCTTCTTGACGCCCGGCATCTGCCGTCCCTCCTTGGCTTGTTTCATGCCGTCGCCGACGAGCACGACCTGTCCGCGCACGTACAGGAGCGGAGCGAAACGGCGAACGGCTTCCTGCCAGGCAAGCCGCAGCGATTCCAGCGACCAGGCGGAGGAGCGGAAGAAATGAATCATCGACTCGTAATGACGCGGATCCAACGACAGATCCCGGACAATGGAGGTCACACCGAGATGGTCGGAACGAATCATCAGACCCACGACGATGACCACGAACCACTGGAAGGCGGCCGTGCGGGTGAAGCAAGCTCGAAATGCACACAGAATTTCATTCATGAATTTCAACATGGACTGGTCGATCGTAAGAAAAAAGAGTACACTATTCAAGTAACCCTCTCTTGCGATCTGCTCTCCTTTCTGGCCTGAGAACCTTAAGGATACTACAGATTCGCTTGATTGGGTTATTTTACTATTGGTCGATTTTTCGACAAAAACTTTTCACTGTCCAGTTATAAGAATAGAGCCATAAAACAAAAAGAGAGCTTCACGGCTCTCATCGTAAGACAATATTTGATTCATTAAGTAGACAAAGAGCATCTTTAAATCCTTGTAAATAAATTTCGCGCTCCAAAATTGCCTGAATTGATACTTCAGTATCCTCGTAAAGAAAAGCAGTTTCAATTGTAGCCTCTGGAAGGGAATCTTGAATCTTTTTGAAGTATTGATCGTGTTCAGTAACTAATTGTATATAGGTTGTGTTGCTTTTGGTGAGGTGGCTGTATAAAAATTCAATCCGAGCTCGAATAAGCGGGTCTAATAGGACTTCTAGAGAACACGGCGATGGAATCACTCCCTCTCTAAAATGGATTTATTTTTACGAAGTAATATTTGCTTTATTGAATATTATTTTAACACAACAAATAAAATAGTCAAGAGAAGTCAAAAGTATTTTTGATAAAATAAATATCATTACGTATAATTAAAGAAAATTTCAACTTTGCTGGAAGGGACTATAAGATGATTAGCTACAAACCATTTCAAAAATTACTGATTGACAGGGATATAAAGAAACAGGACCTTTTGAAAAAGACGGGAATTTCTTCTGCAACGATGGCTAAATTGAATACAAATGAGTATGTGTCACTGGAAGTGATCGATAAGATATGTTCAGCGTTAAACTGCCAACCCGGTGATTTATTAGAGCATATACCAGAATAGAATATAAAACGGAAGAAATAGATTTGAGGTATAATTTATACCACAAAAAAGTTTTTACATTACAACCAGCAAACCAAACAAAAAACTCATAAACACGCTCAGCAAACTTTTAAAGGCTTATTCCAACTAGGAATAGGTCTTTTTTTATGCCCCAATTAAAGATGACTAGGGCGGAGATTTTAACAATAGTTTGCTTAACAAGAGTTTATTAACGTGGTTTGAAATCAGAGATACGAGGAGGAATCCGGATGCAAGTCGAAGGCGCATTTAGTGTGAACGAGGGTGGTGCTGCACAGGAATCGTATGTGGTG
>NZ_JBHIRY010000066.1:0-3156 GCF_042138635.1 Paenibacillus medicaginis
CGTTTGATGATCCCCGCAATTTGTTTTGTCGTCATCCCTTGCAGGTATAGATGAATCGTTTGGTATCGCTCAAACATGCGACGACTTTTTTCTTTCTTCATTCGCTTGTCAAGTTCCTTCACGGCTTGTTCCTGTTCCATCTGCATCATCATCCGTTCTCGAATTGGTTATCAACCATTTCGACGAGAATGGCGCTAATCCTGCTCCTATATTTTCCAATCACGAGGTATCAATCGGAAAATCTTTCTTTGAACTTATATAGTTGCAGAGATCTACCTTATTTAATAATAATAAATTCAAATGATTCTAGATTATATAAAGAATATTGATTTAACAGAATTATTCAAAGAGATGTTAATTAATTCAATATGTTTGACTATAAAAAATTTGGCTCAAAACCAAAATTAGCGGTTGAGAAATTTAGTTGCGTGTGAAAACGAGGACAAAAATGGAAAAACATCTGTAAATCCTGTATTGTTGCAAGTCCTACCAAACAACAAAAGGATATAACAGATGCCACTTCAGTATTTCAACGAATTGCTCGGATTACCAGAGCTACAACTTCAAAAAATCGTCTCCATGGATTCCCATGAGGTCCATCTGGAGGCATCGCCTGTGGAAGACAAACAACCTTGTCCGACCTGTAACTCAAAGCAAAATGTGAAGCGTGACGGCCGAAACAGCACGCGTAAAGTTCGGCACCTGAGTATCTTTGGCAGAAAGTGCTTTTTGCATGTTCCTTCTCCTCGGCTGGTTTGCTCCCGTTGCCACATCGGGTTTGGTTGGAGCTATGAACTTGTAGGCCCCAAACAACGGTATAGCAGCCTTTTCGTCATCAAACCGTAGATCAGGCGTCGGGTGTTCAACAGCGGCTCATAGCGCAAGAATGCAAGAAGTGCCTTCCAGCACCGCACAGCGAATGCATCAGGAAGCTCTCCCGGTACTCTCGGTAGAGTGCGAGCGGCTCGTCCCTCAAGCTTGGGATCAAGCCAAAGCCTCGGAAGGACCGGTGTTGGGTATTGACGACTTTGCTATTAAAAAAAGGACATACCTACAATACAGGGATTCACAATCTTCGAGGCGAAACCATGCTGGATGTGCTGGATGGACGCAAACTGGAGGATTAGTGTACGTATGCGCGGCAGCATACCGACTTCCTGAAGCTAAAACCGAAGGTGGTAGTCATGGATTTGGCACAGGCATATCACACCTCGATTAGCGAATGTTTTCCAGATGCTATCCGTATTGCTGACCGGTTCCACGTTCATGGCTACGTCATTGAAAGTGTCCAAGCGGTTCGGAAGTCCGTGCAGCCTACGCTTGCACCGCAGGCTAAGGTAATTTTAAAAAGCCATCATCGATTATTGAACCCGCCCATCGATACCCTGACGAAAAAGAGCAAAGCCCAGTTAAATCAACTACTTGAAT
This sequence comes from Paenibacillus medicaginis, assembly GCF_042138635.1. NCBI lineage: Bacteria > Bacillati > Bacillota > Bacilli > Caryophanales > Paenibacillaceae > Paenibacillus > Paenibacillus medicaginis. The sequence goes on from NZ_JBHIRY010000066.1 coordinate 1,429, forward strand.
TCTCGCCATCGCTGCGCAAGGTCTGGGAATGGAAAGAAGCATTCTCCCACTGATATGACCATTCGCCAGATGTACGTGTGGCCTGTCTTGGTTTTGCCCATTGGTGTCGTGCAGGGGAAAGACATCGATCATGAAGCGGTTCGAAGCACCTTGAGAACCATGAAGAATTGGGGAACGGAGATCGTGAACTACCACCGCTGTCGCCGGACCAATGCCATCGTAGAAGGACGGCATAATCGAATCAAAGCGTACCAGCGTCGACACTATTTCACACGTAATCGTAAGTGTTACAAAACGGGTATTTTAATCGAATGTAATCGGCACCGTTTGTCGGGTCAAAAATCAACCGCTAATTTCTAGGTTGAGCCAAAAATTTATCTTAATGGAGGATTATTTTTTGATAAATATATTAATGGTAGATGATAACAGTGATAAGCTTAGTAAAATTATTAGAGTAATAAAAGAAATGCCAGAAAGTGACTCTTTGAAAATTGAAATTGCAGTAGATATAGTAACTGCTGAAAAATTTATGACATCTGAAAGTTTTGATTTAATGATTTTAGATTTACAATTACCAACACGTTTGGGGCAAGAACCCAGAGCGGATGCTGGCGTTCATTTTTTGCAAGATTTAAATAGAAGAAGTGATCTTAAGAGACCTTTTCATATTATTGGAATCACTGCTCACGAAGGGCTATTTGAAGAATATAGCGATATTTTTGAAAATGAATTATGGGCATTGATTCGTTTTGAAGAGCAATATAACAATTGGGAAGAAAAGCTAAGAAACAAAATAAAATATTTAATCGTTTCTAAGAAAGAAATTCTTAATCCATCAAATTTATCTTACGAATATACCCTAGCTGTCGTTACTGCTTTAAAGTCAGAGTTAGATAGTATTTTGGAATTACCGGCTTCTTGGGAGATAGAACAACAAATTAATGATAAATCAACGATTTACTATAAGGGTTTTTTTGTAAAAGATGCAAAAAGAATTTCTGTAATAGCTGCATATTGTCCACAAATGGGTATGACGGCTTCATCTGTACTTACTATGAAGATAATTCAGAATTATCGTCCAAAGTATCTTTGTATGACTGGTATAGCTGCAGGGATTAGAGGAAAAGGTAATTATGGTGATATCTTACTAGCTGATCATTCATGGGATTATGGAAGTGGAAAAATGGTATATGATGAAGATAAGAAAGAGACACATTTCATGCCTGATCCTAAACCAATAACACTTGAACCTGAAATAAAGACCCTATTTGAACAATTCGATTCTACTATATTGTATGAGATGTTTCAGAAATGGAAATGGAACAAACCTAGCGTGCCTCCCAAAATAATTATTGGTCCTGTTGCTTCCGGAGCTGCGGTCTTGGAGAATTCATCCTTAGTAGATGGACAGATTAAACAACAGAACAGAAAGTTAATCGGAATAGAAATGGAGATATATGGAGTCTATTATGCTGCGAAATATTGTTCTGAACCTAGACCAACAGTTTTTGCATTAAAGTCAATCTGTGATTTCGCGGATAATGAGAAGAGTGATGATTTTCAAGATTATGCTGCATATACAAGTGCACAGACGCTTTATCATTTTGCATTAAATTCATTATAGAACATTTATATATTTTTCTAGATTACACTCACATTTCGCACCCTTATGAACGCCTGAAATAATATTTTTGGATCAAAGAAGAAATGACCGAATGGCGTCGAATA
>NZ_JBHIRY010000067.1:0-3125 GCF_042138635.1 Paenibacillus medicaginis
TCCTTGCCCCGGAAGTTCACCTTGTCCCCCAGGTTCAGCCACTTCTCCGTTTCGACCTCATAATAGGTAAAATCCGCTGGACTCGCCTTCAATCCGGCAGCCTGTACCTGGCCATAGGCGGCCAGATCACGACCCACAGTAAAAGGAATATCCTGCGGCAGATCCTCCAACGCTCCGTCTGGGACCCCCATCCACAGCTTGGGCGAGGAAGCAGCCGATTCCGGGATGATGACCGCGCCGCTGGCGGAGGCCAGTCTTTTGATAAACTCCCAGTCTGTTTCTTGATACTGCATGGTGAAATTGCTGATGGAAGCCCCGCCTGTCGCCTCATCCATCACGTCAAAGCCTTCGTAATCCGCTGCCACCAGGTTCAGCAGTTCACCATAGGTCATGCCGTGGTTTTGGAAAGAACGGTTTTTCTTTTGACATCCAGCAGGTAGGTATGAGACACAGCCTCAACCTCCAGATGATAACGCCTCTTAACGCCAACGTTCAGCACGAAACTCTGCTTCTCCATCTTTGATTTTGGGCATGAAAAAAAGACTCACTCCCTCTCAGCGTTCAATTGGGGATAAGCCTCTAAAAAATTTATCTATATAGCATACTTTGAGTTGTTGCTGTGCAGAACCTTGTTCCTACATTATGAACCAGATTTATAGCTCAGCCAAAAAGGCTTATTCCTCCTCTTGGTCCGGGTAGGAATAAGCCTTTGAAAGTTTCTCAAGTGAACTTATCAGTGTTGGTCGTAAAGTTAAAACCTTGTTTTTAAAGTGTAAACATTATTTCATAGGAGTAATCCAAAATTTTTGATCATATGGACTTGGTCAACTCCCCTCGCTCCGTTCGTCTATTGTGTCGTTTTGAAAAAGCGAAGATAACAAAAAACACAACAATCATGTTCTAACCGTAATCAACCTACAAATGAAACTGTGGACATCACTAAATCAACAATATGTTTTTCAGGAAAAAATACCAGTCATCTTCATCAGTCCATGGGATTAAACTGCTATACTTCTCACCAAATACATAATTTAGAATAAACTCCTCAAAACTACCTAACTCTTTATCATAGCATTGGCTAGGATAACCAACAAAGAGATGTACTTGTCCAGTGTTTATATTCAGTAGAAGGGAGTTATCGATTACTTTACCTATACAAATCCAATCCCCGGATAACCCTGGAAGCTCTCTAATATAATATTGGAAATTATGCAAATCAATCGGATTAAATAATACAATACTCCCGAAGAATGACTCAGCACTTTCTTGAAGATATTCAGAGTAAGATTTAACGAAAGGTAAAGTAAAGTCAATTACATCCAACTGACTTTGTTCCTCTATAGTTAACCCATCACTTATATACCCATACACAATCGTTTCAGGATTTTCTATTTGTGATTTTCTCATTAAATTAAAATACTTTTTTACTTGTGGATTCAACAAATCCCCACCCTTAGCCTACTTGTTTATTTGTTCCCAAATCTGTTTTATCAGCAATCTGCTTGTTTTGGAATCAACAAGCTGAAGATTCCCCCATTTTTCTGGCCCACCGAGAATTAAGGGATGAATAAATTCTACATCCTTATACTTCCTTATTCTGTTAATGAGATTACGTGTTCCTTCTGGATCCTTCTTACTATATATTCTATAAATCCTTTTTATAACCTCTTGTTTATATTTACTTTTAAGATAGTTTCCTCCCATTGTTTTTTTTACAAATGTTCTATATTTTCTTTCACTCATTAGCATCACCTTCATATATCAGTTTATTTTTTTTCATAAACTGATACCATTCATCCTCATCAACCCATGGAACAATTTCCGAATACTTATACCCGAAAATATATTCTTTTAAGAAATTATTGAATGAACCTAGGTCCATTCCTTCATCATTGTATGGAATTTCAGAAAACCAGTATACATTTCCGTCTTCCTTATTGATTCCAATTGGTTCAGACATAATCTTACCAATACATAACCATTTCGTCTCCCACTCGGGAAGAAATTCTAACAAGTTTTGAAATTCCCTAATCCGAGAAAAATCAAATAAAACGATACTACCTAAAGAAAAACCAGATACTTCTTTTACAAAGTCAGTATATTGGCCTACTCTCTTATCTGAATTTACGAATAATTCTCTATTCAGACTAAGCACATCCTCGGCAATACCATCTTCAATAATACCAAAGGTCAGGTTAGATGAACTAGCTTTTAATAAGTTTTTAGCTTGAAGTATTTTTTTTATAATATCAATATCCATTTTTTCACCTTTTCACTATGATTTTTATTAGATTTCCAACTGGAACCTTATTTACGTCCCTTATTTGGCTCCATACATCTCGTCCTAATTGCTGGTTAGTGTATCCATCCAGTAGTTTTAAGTTTCTTCTTGAATCTGGCCCATTTAATTGCAGATCCCATAGGTGATCAGGATTCATTGTGTCGACTCGTTTTATCAATTCTTTTGCTTTTTCAGGGTCTTTACTACCATACATCCTTTCAATTCTCTTTTTAACATCCTTTTTATATTTTTCTGTTATATACTTGTTTCTCTTTACTGGATTCTTTGCTCTAGTCAGTTTTCCTTCTTTACTTAGTCGCTCTAGATACTTAGCTTTACGCTCGAAATCCCTCTTGTTCATTCCTTCTTTATATTCTAAAGTTACGGTGAACTCACCATTTTCACTTATCCCATCAACGTCCGGCTTCTTCCCATCACTAGACTTCCCTGAGCCGCCGCTACCACTTCCATGGCTACCGCCGCCACTGCTTCCTCCGTGACCACTGCCTCCGCCGGAAACAATACCGGAACTACCACCATGTCCGCCTTTCCTGCGCCCTCCGTTGGTCAGAATACCCAGCAGGGTAATCGCTTCCTGCGGTGCCCAGCCTTCCTCTTGGATCTTCGCCACGGCAGCTTCCTGGGCTTCACTCTTATAATAGTTGACTGCCGTTCCGTGTGCCATGCTCATCGCCATCGCCATGCGCGGACGGTTGGTTTCGAGGTTTTGCATCGCTGTCTTCAGCTTCTGCAGCACTTCCGCCTGGTTCAGGTTGCTGCCCATGCTTCGTGCTCCGGTGTATACTTTCCCCAGCGAGCCCATACCCGCTACCGTCAAGGATTC
>NZ_JBHIRY010000068.1:0-2955 GCF_042138635.1 Paenibacillus medicaginis
TGTTCAAAGACCTGTTATTCTGCGGGATTTGCGGAAGAAAGCTTAATATCCATAAGAAGAGCAACGGCACGTTACTCATCATGCCTTGTCGAAAAGAGGTGCCCGATAGCGATATAAAATGCAACAATCAGGGAGTGAAGCTGCAGTCGCTGGAAGAAGAGGTACTGCAACAGCTCCAGAACGATCCAAGGCTGCAATGGGATCAACATCTGCAGCCGCAAGAGAAGACAAGCATCCTGATAGATTTACACGAACGTCTGCTGCTGATCGAACAGCAGCTGCGGGAGAACGCAGAGGAACAAGCGGAGCTCATCGAACCCGCGCTGGCAAGGGAGTTGCCGTACAAACTGCTCAAGAGAGTGCATACCCGAACAAAACAGCACCCCATCCTGCAGGAGTCCAGGGCCAAGATCCGAAAGCAAATCCAGGACATCGCAATGGGCACGCAGTTGGATATGAAGGCACCCCGCATCGGATCGTTTGAACATTTCACATCCCTTCCGGCCGAGCAGCAGAACGAAATTCTGAAGCAAAGGGTCAAACGAATCTACTATGTGCGGGTCATGCCAGAGGAGATCCGGGAACTGCCTGCCAGAAGCCCGGAACGTGAAGCCTATCCCTTTCACTATACCATTGAATATTTCTAAGCCCCTGGAGATGCCCCTCACTGCGGCATGCTTAAACACGAGTTATAACACCTTTTAACACTGGGGACATTCGACATGTGTCCGGCTGCGAATGGAAATTAAGAATGATGTAATCCCCCGCTCGCCGCGAGCGGCGAAGAGGAGGAGATACCACTCTCAAGGGATTGAAAAAGCCCAGTAAATACGCGGTTATCTAGACTATACGTAAAAATTACGCTTGATGAATTTAGTTAGGATAAGAAATGACGTCCCGACTGGTGCAACAGGCGTCACGGGCGTGACCGGATTGACTGGAATGACTGGTGCTACGGGGGTTACAGGCCCTACAGCTCCGAACGTTACAGCGAATTATCTGCGTGATACTGGAACTCAATTTACTACTAATAGTGCCTTTTCAACTACATTCCCACTCACAAATATTTTACAGAATGGTACAGCGATTACCCCGAATGCAAACGGTACGATTCACCTGGCTCCTAATCAGTCGTACTATGTGGACTATAATGTTGATGCCAGGGTTCCTCCAGGTAGTAATGGTGGAGCAAGTCTTTCCTTTAATGGCGTTGGTATACCCGGTACCGGCTCTACATTTGTTAATCCCACCGGTGCGCTTATTATGCAAGCTAGTTTATCAGCAAGTGCCATCATTGAATCGGGGGCAACAGGTGGTGATTTGGCACTGAGAGTCAACTCTTCTAATAATGGAACGTCTACGTTTACAAACGCACAGGTCAGCGTATTTAAAATAGCCTAGCCTGAAGAGCAACAGAGCCCCCATCGGGTTAAGGTGAGAAACCTGATGGGAAGTCAACTGCGCCGCCCTTCAGAGGTCCAACCAGCTCTTGAAGGGTGGCCATACTTAGAAGAACCTCAGTCGCTCCGAAGCGAGGATGAGCTAATGAATTTCAGTAAAAGAGGTGGGATATGGAAGAACCCAGCATCTCGTTATGTATGATTGTGAAGAATGAAGAGGAATATCTTCCGAAATGCCTTGGCAGTGTTCAGGGTGTGGTGGATGAGATCATTATTGTGGATACCGGATCTACGGATGCAACGATAGCGATTGCACGGGCCTACGGAGCCAAAGTCATCCCGATGCCCTGGCAGGACAGCTTTGCGGATGCCCGCAATCGCGGGTTCGAGGAAGCGACCGGGGACTGGATTCTCTGGCTGGATGCCGATGAAGAGATGGATGTGGACGAAGCTGGTAAGCTCAAAGAGCTGCTGAACCGGGAGGCTATCCGTGAGCAGAAGATTGAGGGGATTCAACTGGTATTCTGTCATCACGTGGAAGGGGGCGGAACGGAGGAGGTTCAACTGCTCCGAATGGTTCGGAATCGGCCGCAATACCGCTTTGAAGGGAGAATTCATGAACAGATTTTGCCCGGCATGTTGAAATGTAATCCTGGTCTGCAGCTCGGGCAGGTTGATATTCACGTCCATCATTACGGATATCTGCTCAAAAATATCATCGCTCAGGACAAAAAACGCCGCAACCGAACGCTGCTTCAGCAAGTCATGGCAGAGAGTCCGGAAAATCCGGAATATTTTTATTATTGGGGCGTTGAGCTGCTCAGAATGAATGATCTGGAGGAAGCTCTGGGCAGCATGGAGGTGTTTTTGAAGAGGGCTCCCAGCAACATAGGAAAGGGCATACTGACCAGTGCGCACAAATACAGACTGATGGTATTGAAAGATCTGGGACGTTATCACGACTTGATCCGGGACAGCAAGGAGAGCATTGCTCTATTTCCAAGGTTTACGGATTTGTATCATTTAAAGGCCATCGGTTACAGTTCCCTGGGAGAAATCGACGAGGCTATTCATTCATTGCATGGGGCGCTTAGCATCGGTCCTGCTGAGTCAGAGTATCAGAGCATAGCGGGATGCGGTACTTATTTAACGTGCCTGGATCTCGGGAGGTTGTATCATCTTACCGGGAATCCGAAAGAGGCTGATTTCTATTTTACGGTGGCGAGTCTAATGGTCGGCCATCCGGGAATCCGATTCCAGAGACAACCGGATCTTTCAGGATTAGTGTTTCAGGGGTGAAGCGGTCTATCAGGCCACTTGCATTTCGCTGGTGGCCTAAGACGGGTTTCATTCACTATCATCTGTTTCATATGACACACATCCTGATCTTCGATCAGACGGAATACATACATATTCTTTTGTTGTCTATCTGTCCGAAAAGGTATGCCTTTATAAACACAGAATTATGTTGACCGCCGCTCGCCAAGCTCGGCGAATGGAGCGGGGAAGCCTTCCCCCTGGGCGTCTGAAAAGCCCGGAAACACGGGATTTTTTT
>NZ_JBHIRY010000069.1:0-2397 GCF_042138635.1 Paenibacillus medicaginis
AAACCAGTCAGACCCGTTACTCCTGTCAAACCAGTCAGACCCGTTACTCCTGTCAAACCAGTCAGACCCGTTACTCCTGTCAAACCAGTCAGACCCGTTACTCCTGTCAAACCAGTCAGACCCGTTACTCCTGTCAAACCAGTCAGGCCTGTTACTCCCGTCAAGCCAGTCAGACCTGTTACTCCCGTCAAGCCAGTCAGACCTGTTACTCCCGTCAAGCCGGTCAGGCCTGTTACTCCTGTCAAGCCCGTCAGACCCGTGGCTCCCGTCAAACCAGTCAGACCCGTGGCTCCAGTTAAACCCGTCAGGCCCGTGGCCCCGGTTAATCCGATTCCCGTTGCTCCGGTGGCTCCGGTAGCTCCTGGGTCTCCGGTGGCTCCCGTGGCCCCGCTCGCTCCTGTTGCTCCACTCGCTCCTGTTGCTCCACTCGCTCCTGTTGCTCCGCTAGCTCCCGTTGCCCCACTAACTCCTGTCGCTCCTGTTGTTCCGCCCGCTCCGGTTGCCCCGGTGGGACCTGTTACTCCGACTCCCGTGGCTCCGGTGACTCCGGTGGCTCCCGGGTCTCCGGTGGCTCCGGTTGGACCTGTTACTCCTATTCCTGTTGCTCCTGTGGCACCTGCCGCTCCGGCTGCTCCGGTCGCTCCTGTGGCACCGGTTGGTCCCACTGGTCCTCCCGATGGACCGGTTGGTCCGGTTGCCCCCGTTGGACCCACAAGATTAGTTGCACTCAAGGCCAGTTCCAGTTTGTTGTTCAGTACCCATTCCTTATTCGCAACTTCTCGCAAAGTTTGCCGAATGCTGTCATTGACATTCAACAAATCACTGATCGTCGCTATCGGGGCTGTTACCCCCGGCAGAGTACCTAATACAAACTGCAGTTTCTCCCCTTCAGCATTCAGGATATGGCTAAGCCCCAGTTCCTCCATCGCTATGGATGAGATAATTAAGGATATCGCATCATCTCTACTCACCGTGATGGTAGGCGTTATGTTTGGCAGATTCGATTGAGACAAATGTTTTCTCTCCCTTCAGTTTTGATAATGCAATATATTCACCCCCCGCGCTGTAGTGTAATGGCATTCATCCATTTTCAACCACACGATAGCAAAATGTGCGATACACTATCCTTCCATTATGTATCCGAGTAATCTATCTGTGCTTCAACATGCGATGGTATGGATCATGATCTTGGAAATTCAAAAAAGCCAGCCTCATGAAGGATCATCATGAGATTATATGAAGAACATTCGTTCTATGGTATGATAAAGTTGTGTTTTAGGGATGAATCTAAGGAGGGCAGGCGCATGCAATCTCTGAATGAACTCTTGGCAAAAAGTGAGGACCGTCGCAGGTTTTTCATGAGAGACTCCGTTATTCCATCTGAGCCAGACACACGACCGAGGGATGAAGAAAAACGTGATGCTGTCCTAGCTATAGAAATTCAAATTATAAAAGACAAAGTGGATATGAGTTGTTTCTCGAAACCCCCTGAGGAGTGGGTGAACAAATGGAGATCGCTGTACGAGACGAACTGAAGGCTTTATTGTTGAAGGCAAGTAAGATAAATGATTCTTGGCGAAGGAAACTTGCTATTGCAAGCGTCATAACTCAAGTGTTTTTAGATAATGACAGAGAACCTCCTATAATTGTTGGTGGTCTTGTTGTGGCCACGTATAGTTCTGGTCAATATGCTACAGAAGATATAGACCTGCTAAGTAGTTATGATGATTTTCCGTATAAGGTATTGGAAGGTTTGGGCTATTCACGATTGGGTAAAGACAGTTTCCATAAACAAATAAATTCTTATGTAGAATTTCCTTCTGGAGAGTTTTCTGGTGATGTTAAAAGAGTTTTACGGTATCAAGTAGAAGAAACTGGTTTGTATGTTTGTGTCATGTGTGTCGAAGATATCATCTTGGACAGACTTGATTCTTACGTTGCTACGAACGATGGTAAATCTAAAGAGTGGGTATTGAAGCTTTTATCTGGTATGTATCCTTATATTGACTGGTCATACATTCATAAATCTGCGCATCAACGTGGAACTTTAAAGGAGCTTGAGAAGATGCAAAGGTTAGTGAAGAGGTATGAGGGTGTGTATGAGAAGATGATTGAGGAAACAAGTGCAAATAGGCAGCGTATGGATTTGTTTTAAAAAGAATCCCATGGCCTTTTGCTACCTTCATTCATTTAAGGACCCTGAATTTATTCAGGGTTAATTTCATGTTCCGGAGGATCACGCATAACGATATGCTTGGCTTATCCATGCCCCGCCTCAGACCAATACAGGGTCAGAAATCCCCCGCAAAATGCGTCTTTCCAGCACCGTTGTTCCGTTTCGCTAACTGCAAGGTTGAAATACGTAACTACGTCAAAAATAAAAGCCTCGGAAGTTTC
>NZ_JBHIRY010000006.1:0-238353 GCF_042138635.1 Paenibacillus medicaginis
GGAAAGCCGTATGCGGGAAAACCGCACGTACGGTTTGATGAGGAGGGGTTGGCAAACCCAGCCCTTTACTCTACCAAAAATGAGCAGTCTAGGTGTCGTATGAGGGAGCCTATCCGGAGAACTGTTCGAATTTGGTGCTTTTGGATTAGGCCCTTGTAAACATGGCGCAATTGGATTAAGATGTAAGTACTTACTGTGGCGAAGCACGCCTCGATCATCCTTTCAGAGCGAAGGGAGGTCGAGGCTTTTTGTTTTTCGGGAAAGGATGAACGGATTGAGTTTCGAGATCGAACATGAAAAATGGATAAAAAAGCATTTGTCGAGGCGTCAAGGGGAACGTAGAGATGCGTTGAAAAGGGGGCATGGATACGGGAATCGTATGTTTGCAGAAAAAATATGGTGGCCTCTACTGGGGCATTTTACAGGTTTGCATCCGGAGTATGAGGTGAAGGATTGGCGGGGACGCTCGTATTTCGTGGACTTTATGTGGACCTTGGGCGGGCTTCGTTTCGTATTTGAAATCATGGATTTTGGTTCGCATGGGAAAGAACGTTCGAAATATCGATTGGATTTGAATCGAGGGTTGTTCCTACAAGCACAAGAATTTCACGTGATCGCCATTTCACTAGATGAGATGAAAGAAAATCCATCGTTTGTCTTGGCTATGGTGCGGAGTATTTTAGCCCCTTACCTTTCGGCGATTCAAGACGAGAGGGAAACGGTCTACCGCAAATTCGGAAAAATCGAGCGCCAGTTGATGCGTCTGGCCATTCGGCACGATCGTATCGTTTGTCCGCCACAGGCTGCGAAAGAACTGGAGATTCACAAGCAAACGGTTATCAAGTATTGCCGTAAATTGGTGGAACGTGGCAAGTTCCGTGCAATCCCGACGGGAACTACCAGGAAAATATACCATTACGAGTACATCGGATCGATCCAAAGTACCGATTTATTATGAGTATAGGAGTTGATGGGAGGGGAGCCGAATCTACGGCGCATGGTGGACCCTGAATGAATTCGTTATCACCATATTTTTAATTTTTAGGGCTGTATTTGAAACTTGAGGGCTCGCTTAAGAAAATAAATGCAAGGACTTCAAGTTGTGCTTATAAGACAAAGAAGAAGGGCCTGCCAGTGTTATTGTGGCCCTTCTTCTTCATGTATACTCTGCGAGACTGGTTTTTTCATCCCGTTCCCGATACATATACCCCAGTTGTCTGTTATGCTGCGGTCATAGTACCTTTAATCGTCTGGTTGAAGATTTTTCGTCGCAAAGGGCATTCCACTGTTCTTGATAATGCTTGTACAAGAGCGGATATTTGGTGCTGAGTTTGCGAATACCGGCGATGTACTCGGCGTCTCCTGTTTCCGGGAACATATTGGGCATTTCAAGCAGGGCATGCACCAAGCCCTCCATTCCCGGGAATTCGCTATAGAACCACCGTGCTGCCTGAAAAGAAACATCTGGGGGAATGTTGGTATCCATTGGTAGACGCTGGAGCTCGGTATTCAGTTTAGAGTAAAGTTCGATTTTCTTTTTGGCCGCGCTGGCCTCCTCATTGCGGCGGTCCAGGTAACAGGCCAAATCCGTAAACAGTTGAGCGGAACGGAAATCCATAGTATTCATGTAATCATTGCAAGCTCCCAACAACGCCTCCCGGATGATGGTGCGGTCATCCTCGTCGTGAATGGACTTCAGAAACTTTCTGACCCGCGGCTGAACCCGGCTCCAACATTGCCATTTACCGACCCGAATCATGACATGAATCCAGTTGAGGAACAGCTCGAATTGTTCTGGCTGCTGCTCTTCTTCGGAAGGGATGGACGATTCGATGAGAGTATATGCTTCCTCTCCCCGCCCGAGATCCTGGTAAATGAAGGTTAACAATGGTGCGTAAGCATTGGAGCTGTCCGGATATTGCTCCATCATCGCATGCAGCCATTCGAGCGCTTCATCCAGATAACCGAAATCATATAGCAAGCGCGCGGCCAAGGCGTAAGACCTTTCCTTGTCCTCCTCTGTCTTTGCATTGTTGATCAGCAGGCGAATCTGTTCCTGGAATTGCTCGAGATTTTCCTGCCTTAACATGATCTGAGCCAGGCCGAGGTGAGCGCTGACTGTTCCCGGGACAAGCTCAAGCGCCTTTTTAAACAGTGTTTCGGCTTTACCCAAACTCTCTCGTTCCAGCCATTCGTACGCTTCATCCAGAAGCTTGGTTACTGAGCCGCCATATTTTCGCTGAAAATCGTATTCCTTGCGTTTGACCGGATTGCCTACCGTCTCGTAGGCCCGGCGAATTTGCTGAAATTGTTCCGGGTGCTGCTCTGGTGGGAATTGCTTGACTAACTGAATATAACTCTTCTTGATCGATTCGGCTTTGGCGTTTGCCCGGACGCCCAGAATTTTATAATAATTCTCTACTTTAGGGTTCTTCGTCTTTCTGCGTCTACCAGGGCCGGGATGATCGATCCCGTCGATCCTACTCATTCCAATCCCTCCTTCTTTATCAAATATCCATTTCCAGGTCAATCAGCAGATCGGTCGCTTCGTCAATGGCCTGCTGCCAATGATCCAGGTCATCTTCTCGCATCGCTTTCTCCAACACTTCAATCGTGCGCTCCAGCTTCTCACGGGTCCGTTTTTCCAACGATTCGGCCAACTCGCGGGCCCGCGCGATAAGACGTTCGGTCTCTGCGGTCAGCAGCTCGGTATCCGCAGCCTGTGTTTTGGCTTCGAAGACGGGAGAATCCCAGTTTTCCATTTCCCCCTCCCAGCCAGGAATTTCTCCGTTCTCGTCTTTTTCGTCTTCAAGAGGGTCTACATCGATCCATAATTTCTCTAGACGTATCGAACTCTCGTGTATCGCTTCTTGCGAGCTTCTGTCAATGGCGTCTTGCAGCCTCACTTGCATCACTCTGCCATTGGAGACGCATTTGGCTGTCGTTTCGAGTATGCCGTTCAAATTGTAACGGAACGTGACTTCAACTTCCTCCTGACTTTCCCAATTTTCCGGAATACCGTCAAGAATGAACGAACCAAGCAAATGGTTATGTTTCACCCATTCATGCTCGCCCTGATAAACTTCGATCGAGACTTGTGTCTGGCCCGCGGAGCTTGTCCAGAACGACTGCGTCCTGGTTGTCGGAATCGTCGTATTGCGCTCGATAATGGAGGCGAATCCTCCCGGCCGCGGACTGCTGAATCCTTTGCCCTCTTTGAGCACGGCAATGCCCATGGAATAAGGAGCGACATCGGTGGCGACCAGGCCGCTGTCCGACAATGCGCCGGATTTCAGGCCTGCCTGCACAGCGGCACCGAGCGCGACTGCCTCATCCGGATGGATGTCAGTGCGGGGCTCTTTTTTGAACAATTCGGCAATCTGCTCACGCACGCGTGGTATGCGGGTCGAGCCGCCAACCAGCAGCACTTCGTCGATTTGATGTGGTTCCAGTTCAGCCTCCCGCAACACGGTGCGGACGCTGTCGAACGTCTCGTCCAGCTTGTCCGCAATCAGCGAGGTGAATTGTTCCCGGCTAACGTCCAGCTTCAGACCGACCGGTCGATTGTCCTGCATCAGAACGAGCGGTAGATCGACGGTTGCTGTTGTCTCCTCGCTGAGCAGCTTCTTAATGCGCTCAGCCTCTTCCTTCAGCAGCGCCTTTGCACGGAAATCTTGCCGCGGGTCGATGCCATACTCGGCGACGATCCGCTCGGCGAACAGGTCGACGAGCATCCAGTCGAAATCTTCCCCGCCCAGCAGATTGTTGCCGGTCGATGCTTTCACTTCCAGCAATCCGCTCATCATTTCCACGACCGATACGTCGAAAGTGCCGCCACCCAGATCGTAGACGAGGAACGTGCGGTCTTCATCCAGATGATCAAGCCCGAAAGCGAGTGCCGCGGCCGTCGGCTCGTTGATGATTCGTTCGACCACAAAGCCGGCAAGTTCGCCGGCTTCTTTCGTCGCCCGCCGCTGTGCGTCCGTAAAATAGGCGGGTACAGTAATGACAGCTTCCTTCTCTCCTTCGCCGTAAAGGCCATCCACATAACGCTTTAATTCTTTTAGAATGAGCGCCGAAATTTCTTGCGGCAGCAACTGCTGACCGGCAATCTCAATCGCCTCTTCCGACCCCATTCTGCGCTTAACGGCGGCAATCGAGCGGTCGGGCATCGCTACCAGCGCGCCGCGCGCGTTTTCTCCAACGACTACTTTGCCGTTCAGATCAATCAGCACGACGGACGGAATGATACGCTCGCCCGCAGACGACGGAATGATGTCAGGCTTGCCACCCCGTAGACAGGAGACGGCGGAATTCGTTGTGCCCAGATCAATGCCCACAATCGGGCGAAACTGGTTCTCTTCGGTTTCTACTTTTTTGTGGTCAGCCATGGTTATGATCAGCCTCCAATGTAATGACTTTCGACTTGCGCAACAGCTTCCCGTGAGCCGTTACAAATCCTCTCTGAACGACTTCCACGACTTCATAGGGGACACGGACTTGAGGAGTTCTCTCCGAACCGGAGGTGCCGGCTGGTCGATCAGGATGCGGCCATGTGCCGATCGATTCGCTTAACTCCGGATTGAAGGTTGTGCCAAGCACCTGCTGTTCCAGAATACCCGCAATTGCCAGCGATTGCAGCAATTGCGCGGACCATTGCCCGAGCAGCCGCTGCCAGCCCTCGTCTCCTGCGCCTTGCAATCGAGAACGAATAGCGTCCATATCATCCAGCCAACCGATCAGTTGCCCAGCAATCTCCTGCAGGTTACGCTCCATAAGCTCGGCTTGTTGGCGCGAAGTTTTCTCTGCTGTCAGTCGTTCTTCAATTCGTTCGAGTCTGGCTTGCATTTCCTGGGCGTTCTTATATTGCAGCCGTGCCAGTTTGCTGGTCTGTTCAAGCGTTTCCTGATTACCCGCTTCGTATTGCGACTGCAGCGTTTCCACGAGATTGCGAAGCGTTTCCACCTCGGGGGAAGGTTCCTTGTTTTTTCTCCAACTCCACATAAAAATGGCTTGCTCCTTCTTCAACGTTAGTGAATTATTCATAGGCAGTTGCCTGACATGATCCCTTTTATTTTAGCATTGCTGAGCATGCAAATATAGGTTTCTTGCAGGATTTTGACAAAATCAATGAACACCAGAACTTCGGTGCTGTCTGGTTCCATGGCGGCGATCGGGACTTCAAGAATATTGTGCCGAAAAATGTGGATATAATGGAATTAAACTAGTTGTCAAAGCGGAAAACGGACAGGGACCGGTGGTTGGAGAAGCAAGCTTTACCAATGTCAAGATTAATAACCCCGGCGTTCAGGCCATTTATGGAGAAGGCAAATGCCCTGACTTCAGCGATCGTTACCTGGGATCCAATCCATTAAAATCCTTAAGCATGACGATAAACTGTTCAAGCTGATCCTCATTCCATTTTGAAATGCGTTCAAAATAGGCGATTTCCTTCTCCTTGAGAGCCTCCTTCGTTTTTTCCCGCCCCAGCTCCGTGAGGGACAGAAATATTCCCCGCCGATCCTCGGGAGAGGATTCCCTTCTCACATACTCCAACTGCTCCAGCTGTTTGATGAGACGGCTAACTGAACTGCGATCCATAGCCGTCGCTTCCGCCAATACGGAGGCGCTTGTGGGGCCATATGAATAAAGCCAGCGGACAAGATGGAATGCCGCAGGCTGCAGGGAAGCATCAAACCGCGCGGCAGTTCTTACATTTAAGGCATGCATGGAAGTCATCAGGGCATTGAGTTGTTCGCCCAGTTCAAGCTCTAAATGTGTTCTCCTCGTATTTTTAAATTGATCTTCATTCATCTGTTTCACCTAACCTCTGCAATCTGTATAATTAGTTGACATATATCAATTAATTTAATATAGTTGATTTATGTCAATTATATAAAGGTGTCCGCTATAAGTCAAAGCTTAAGGCGGAATTACGGGAAAGGAGCAGTCTGATGACGACAAAACCGATTATTGTAATCACCGGGGCGACAAGTGGTCTGGGGCAGATCGTGGCGATTGAAATGGCCAAGCGTGGGGCACAGCTTGTTTTGACAGCCAGGAGCAGGCAGCGTGCTGAAGCAACCGGGAAAATGATACATGAACAGATGCCTTCAGCTTCAGTTGACTTTTTTTACGGGGACTTGTCCTTGATGAAGGATGTCAAACGAATGGGTAAGGAGATATCGGCTGCGTACCCGAGAATAGACGTGCTTGTGAATAATGCGGGAGTGCATGCGTTTGAACAAAGGGAAACGTCCGAAGGATTTGCTGAAATGATAGCCGTAAACTATTTGGCACCTTGGTTATTCACGCACACTCTATACCCTTCTTTGCGTGCAGCGGGGAATGCTAGAGTTGTCAATGTTGCTTCCGAGGCATCACGGAACCATGGAGAGCTCACAATCCCTGGGGATTTGACGGATGCTTCTCTTTTTACAGCCAGAGGGTCGTCTGCAATATACGGTAAAACCAAACTGTTAAACATTATGTTTACCGGCGCGCTGGCACGACAATGGGAAGGAGCAGGGATAAACGTAAATGCGCTGAATCCCGGCTTTAATGTTACGGGACTCGGACGCGAACTCTGGTTTGCAGCCATACTTGAGCGAATATTGAAGTTTTTGCATATTGGTGATCCACGGAGAGGGGCCGACATTATTACCCGGTTAGTTGTTGATCCAGCGTATCAGAACGTGACAGGAGGATACTTTAATGTCGGGTCCGGGCATGCCATAACACCTGTACACCCTGGCGGCGATATTTCCATGCAAAATAAATTGTGGGAAGCTACCATGGATTTGCTGCAGCAAAAGGGTTTCCTTGAAACAGTGAAGGGATACGATGATTAGGAATCTATAACTATATTTGAAATTCCACTATTTTCTACTATAATTTGTCCAAGACTCTCTTGTCCTATTGCCATAGAATACAATATCTCAAATAAAGGGAGGCAGAAATACTATGGCAAGAAAAATGCGTGTCAAAAACTATAGTCAGATTGTGAGACAGGCTAATAAGAAAGTTAAGGCAAAAGGAAGTGTTAAAATTAAGTGTTTCGGGAGCGCTCCGTACTACAACCAAAACCAAAACGTCTATAGTCCTGCTCAACAGCAATCGGGTTCTTCGCGGCCCTTTACAGGACCGTCGATACAGCAACGCTTGTATGCTTGGGCTCTTGCAAGTATACCGGTAACGGTGATTCTGGACGGCACCTCATTTCAAGGACGTATCATCAGTGTGGATGGCAATGGATTTGAAGCTACGGTAACGACTCCACTTACCTCTGGTCTGACAGCAGGATCTATCGTTTTTGTGAGCTTCGCTCAGGTTCGCGCAGTGTCTGCCTAATACGAACACCAAAAACCAGGAAAGCTCGTTTACTTGGGCTTTCCTGGTTTTTTACATAAGCTCCATAATAGCTTTCTTAAGATTCACGGCCCTTTGACGGACCATCCATAGGATGAACTCGATGCCGTAAATCATCTTTAATTTCAGAAATGGTTCAGAGTTATTGCTTGCGTATCGTTATTTAGATATAATAACGATACCAATTAGTGAGGTGATGAAATGCCCACCATCAGACCGAGTTCAGATTTAAGGAATAAATATAATGAAATTTCCGAATTTTGCCACCAGTACGAAGAGCCTGTTTATATTACGAAAAATGGTCAAGGTGATTTGGCCGTTATGAGTATAGAGTCATATGAGAAGCTTGTCGGCAAATTCGAGTTATACAAGTTGCTTGATGAGGGAACGAATGCCATAAAAGAAAACAAAGTGAGACCTTTTAGGGACGCTGTTGACGATATTCAAAAGGATGTCATAAAGTGAACACCTGTAATATTTTTATTACTGAACCAGCTGAACATGATTTACGGGAAATTGCCAAATATATTGCTTTGGAATTGAAAGAGCCCGCGACTGCACAAAAATGGATTGCAAAAATCTCGTCAGCGATACTCGAATTGGAAAAATTCCCTTTTAGGTACGCTTTAGTTAAGGATAGGTTAGCCTCACAAGGAATCCGTATGTTATTAGTTGAAAAATATATTGTTTTTTATGTAATTGATGAGACGAATAGTTCAGTAACGGTCATTAGGATTCTTTATGGCAAGCGGGAGTGGAACAGAATATTGTAGATGACAGCGGCATATTCGTAAAAGCCAATAAACACTTGAACCTTTTTGGTGTTTGTTGGCTTTTCTCTTTTACGCACAAAACAAGAAAGGATGGGTTAGATGGCTGTACCGACTTTTCTGGAAACAGGTCATATGCCAGAAGGTTTTCCTATACACGTTATTCATACAGGCGAGCAGTTTAGCTTTGCCGCTCATTGGCATGAAGAGGTTGAAATGGTGTTCGTCCGTGGGAAAAGGGGGCGTATCGGCGTCTACAATCAGGTGTATGAGCTGGAGCAGGGGGACGGGATGATCATCAGGCCAGGGGATGTGCATTATTTTCTGCCTGGAACGGAAAAGCTGACGATTATTTTGTTTCGCATGGAGCTGATCTCCGGCAGCTTTATTGCCGAGCATGATCTGCTGGATACGAAGAAGCTTTTTAACAAAACAGCGGTCATGCCCGCATGCTTGAGTAAAGAAGGGGAGATGAAAAACTGTATCGATGCGCTCTCGGCTGAAGCCAAAAACCGGGATGCCGGATACAGGTGGGCTATGATTGCAAGATTATACGATCTGATCGTGTGCCTGCTGAGAACAAAAGCACCCTGCGCTGAAGCAGCAGATCACGGATTACAAGCTACGCCTGCCAAAAAGTTTGAGTTCATCGAAGCCGTATGCAGCTACCTGGAGCAGCATTATGCGGAATCGATTAAGCTGGAGCACATTGCAGAGCATATCAAATTCAGCAAATTTTATATGTGCAAGCTGTTCAAGGACATCAAGGGAGTTACTTTGATGGAGTACCTCAATCATCTTCGGATCATCAAATCGGAGTGGGCGCTGCTGTTCAGCGAGTCCTCCATCCTCGACATTGCCATCAATCATGGCTTCAACAATATGAATTCCTATAACCGCCTTTTCAAAAAATACAATGACTGCACGCCAACCGAGTTCCGGAAGAAACACAAGACCATGAACGCAAAATATGAAGGATAAATAACAATATTTGAGGAGAAAGCCCTCTACAAAATCAATATAATCGAATAAATTGAAAGCGTTTACTTAACAGGGGAGGGCGCTTATGAAGAGGTTTAGGCTGAACTATTGTCCACTTGTGCTGCTTCTAGGCATAGCTGTTGTGTTATCCGGCTGCCAGCTTCAGGCTATGGCGGACGAGTCCGACAACGAGATTACCGTCTGGAGCTTTACCGATGAGGCAGGATATGCCATTGAAAAGTTTGAGGAAAGATACCCGGATATCAAGGTGAATTTTGTGAATATCCCGGGCAATTTTTATATCACCAAATTGAAATCTGCTTTGCAGACCCGCTCCAAGGCGCCTGATGTGTTCATGATTGAGAATGCCAACATCAGGGAAATGATCGATGTTCCCTATCTGCAGAATCTGTCAGAGGCTCCGTACAATGCGGACGATTTGCTGCCCGAGCAATATCCGTTTGTGCAGGGCAATGAAAAGGACAATGAGGGAAATGTAAAAGCCATCGGGTATCAGGCCACCCCTGGAGCCATTTATTACCGGCGCGATCTGGCCAAACAGTACTTGGGAACGGATGATCCGGAAGCTGTCAGCGCACAAATTGATACGTGGGACAAAATATTTGAGATCGGCGAGCGTGTGCAGCAGGAAAGTGGGAATAAAGTCCATGCGCTGGCCAACTGGAATGCGATTTTGAATTCGTATGACGGAATTCCATGGGTGAAAGACGGCAAATTTGTGATGAACGAGAAATATTTACAGGTGCTCGATCTGGTACGGGAAGCAAGGCAGCGGAAGGTGCTGGCCGAATTTGAGGATGGCGGCGCAGGTGTGGCCGCGTCCATGCAAAATGGCGGAGTCATGTTCTATCCCGGCGCCACCTGGGCGCTCCAATATACGTTCAAGGCGAATGCACCGGATACGGCAGGGTTATGGGGACTGGCCCAGGGTCCCACCGGCTTCAGCGCAGGAGGAACCTATATTGCGATGTACAGCAACAGTGACAAAAAGGATCTCGCCTGGAAGTTCATCAAGTTTTATAACTTCGATCATGAATTTCTGTCCGAGCTGGCCAGGGGGCAGGATTATTTTACAAGCAATATGATTGTCAATGACCAGCTGGCGCAGACGGTAACCTCCGATTACCTGGGGGGCCAGAAGCATTTCGAATTCTTCTCGGAAGCAGCCAGGAAGGTTCCCGTATACGAAAGGACCAAATATGACACGATCATTAACAACGATATATTCAAAATTGTACTCCAGCTGTATCTCAACGACGACATCCGGACGAAAGAAGAAGCGGTAGAGAGGATCAAACGCGACGTGAAATTAAGATTTCCCGAGCTTGAGGTCAAGTAGACGGCCATTCGAATCCGATGATGGGGGTACAAATCCATGTTTGCCAAATCCATACGCAAGGACCACTACGGGTATTACTTTATTGCGCCATTTTTCATCATCTTCCTCATATTTGGACTCTATCCGATCCTGTATTCCCTGTATATCAGCTTTACCAACTGGGATGGAATCACCTCGCCCCAATTTGTCGGTCTTGGCAATTATGTAGCGGTTCTGCAGGACCCGCTGTTTTATAAAACCCTGTTTAACACGCTGTTTATCTGGGGTATTTCCGTCGTGCCGCAGCTTACGGTATCGCTCGTGCTTGCTTTTATCCTTAATGACAAGCTTCTGAAGGGCAGGGACTTCTTTAGAGCGGTATATTTCTTTCCGAACATTGTCACGGCGGCTTCGCTCGGCTTGCTCGTCAGCCTCATTTTTGACTGGCAGTCGGGGGGCTTGAATCATTTTCTTGTGCAAACAGGATTGATTCATGAACCAATCAATTGGAAGAATGATGTGTGGTTCATGCGGCTCATCGTGTCCGCCATTTTGTTCTTTCAATATTTCGGCTACTCCATGGTCATCTATCTTGCGGGTCTGCAGGGCATCGATCCGGCACTGCAGGAAGCGGCTGCCATTGACGGTGCGCAGAAAAAGCATATTTTCCTGCATATCGTCATTCCGATGCTGCGGCCCATCATCCTGTTTCAGATTATTACCTCCATCATCGGCGGCATCCAGATCTTTGATCAGCCGTTCACCCTGACGAACGGGACGGGAGGCCCGGACCGGGCGGCGATGACGAGCATTATGTATCTGTATAACGTCGCATTCCAAAGTACGAGATTCGGTTACGGAGCAGCGATTGCATTTTGTTTGTTCATCATCATTATCCTGCTCTCGGTCGTGTCCTTTGTCATGACGAACCGGAAGAGCAAGTCATAAGGGAGGGGGCAAAGTATGCAAACGGCTAAAACATTGGAGCAAAGTCTGATTTATTCCCGTAAAGCGAGCACAAAGAGAGTGACAGCCGGTAAAGTGATCATATATATTTTTCTTATCGGGCTTGCCATCCTGTGTATCATTCCGTTTTATTTGATGATCATTTACGCCACCCATAACAATGCCACGATCGCATCCACGTTCACTTTTCTTCCCGGACAGTTTCTCATTGAGAATTATGCCAATATGGCCTCCAAAATCAATATTTGGCGCGGCTTTGCCAACAGCCTTTTTATTGCCGGTGCCTCGACTGTTCTGTCCTTGTATATTGGTGCGTTGACGGCTTACGGGTTCGCCAAGTACAGATTCAAGGGACGGAACTGGTTGTTCCTGTTCCTCCTTGCCACCATGATGGTGCCTGGGCAGCTGGCGCTCATCGGGATGTATCGGTTATTCAGCACACTGGGCCTGCTCGACAGCTATGCGGCGCTCATTTTGCCAGCTGCGGCACACGCTTTCAATGTGTTTTTTATCAAACAGTTTATCGACAGCAGTGTCCCGGACGAAATTATTGAATCTGCCAGGGTGGACAGCGCAGGGGAGTTCAGAACCTTTAATTACATTGTGCTGCCCATTCTGGGTCCGGCCATTGCAGCCCTTGGAATATTTACGTTTATCGGCTCCTGGAACAATTTTCTTACACCGCTGGTGCTGTTCTTTTCACTGGAGAAATACCCGCTTCCCGTGCTGGTCGCGCTTGTTCAGGGATACTATGGGATGGATTATGGGCTGCTCTATTTGGGGGTTGCGATTTCCATTGTGCCGATCATTATTGTGTTTGCGGTTTTCTCCAGGCAGATTATTGGCAGTGTGGCCCTAGGGGCGGTGAAGGGGTAGCGCACTTTGGCTGTTCTGAGACGCTCCTGAGACGCTCCAAGAACGAAGCATTCCTGCAATCGCTGTTGACCCTCCGGGCCAAAGGCGAACGCTCCGCTTTTCCGGAATTGCTTCGTCCTTTCCGCTGCTGCGTGGCGTCCCCCTACTATGAAATCCGTGCATACCTCTTACTCTGAGGGAGTTAAATTAGTAAGCTGCTAAACACAAGGGATTCCGAGTGTCTGGCAGCTTATTTCTATGCGTAAATAGTCTGATATTAGATTTTTACCAAAATTAATGTCTTTCTGGAAGGAGATCGACATCATTCGTCGAATAACGTCAATAAGACCTTATTCCTTATTTTAGTAGGACAAAAGATTCATGATATGGGGGAGTCAAATGGACTATATCGCGCATATCCGTGAGAAGGACAAGACGATTCAGACAGTCCAGGTACATTTGCAGGAGGTGAAGGAGTACAGCGAGCGTCGTGGCGGAAAAATCGGAGTTAAGCACCTTGCTGGAATCGCGGGCTGGCTGCATGATTTCGGCAAAAATACGAATGAGTTCTACAACTACATTCAGCAAGCTGCCGCTAACACGGATGCGCCGCCCAAGCGCGGTTCGGTGGACCATTCCACTGCCGGAGGCAGGTTCATTTATCGTCGTTACCATGCAGGCTCCACGAAGGGACTGGACAAAGTAGCGGCGGAATGGATAGCGAATTGCATCATTTCACATCATGGAGGGTTGCGAGACTTTATCAGTGCCGAGCAGACTTCGCCTTTTATGAAAAGGGTCGTTGAGACGAAATTGCAAGAATACGAGCAGGCAGAGCGAGAGTTTCTGAGTGTTGTATCTGTGGAAGAGCTGGATTCTTATTTTGCAGATGCTGTGGCAGAGGTCCATCATTTGCTGGGTATCGTCCAACAACATAGGTTATCCGAAATTACGCCTTCCTTGCTCATTAAGTATATGTTCAGCTGCCTGATCGATGCGGATCGGACGAGTACGCGGGTTTTTGAAGAGGGTAAGGAGCCGGAGCAGCCCGTAGATCATGCTGCATTTTTTGGAAGAGCGTACGATGCTTTACAACAGCATCTCCACAAGCTGGAGACGGGCAAGAATGCAGATCATCCGATTAACCGTCTGCGACGTGAAATGTCTTGGCAGTGTGAGGAATTTGCCCTTAAACCTTCTGGCATATACACGTTGTCGATTCCGACGGGGGGTGGCAAGACACTGGCGAGCCTGCGCTATGCCTTGAAGCATGCGATTGAACACGGCAAGGAACGAATTATTTATATCGTACCTTACACGACCATTATTGAGCAGAACGCCAACGAGATCAGAACAATCATCGGGGAAGACGATATGATTCTGGAACACCATTCCAATGTCATCGATGAAGACAAGAAGGCTCGGGCAGCGGATACATACGTTTCCAGCGACAGGGACGAGATGAAGGATGAGGCCTACGACTTTCAGCGAAAAAAGCTGAAGCTCGCTCGGGACAATTGGGATCGTCCCATTATTTTTACAACGATGGTGCAATTTCTGAATACCTTTTATGCCAAAGGCACGCGCAATGTGCGCAGGCTGCATCAGCTTGCTAATGCAGTCATGATTTTTGATGAGGTACAGTCCGTTCCTGTCAATTGTATTTCGCTCTTTAACTCGGCTTTGAATTTCCTGCATATTTTGGGCCATTCGAGTGTGGTGTTATGTACAGCTACGCAGCCTGCGCTGGATTTCGTTAAGCATAATCTGCGATTATCTGAACGGCCTGAGATGATTGGGGATATGGCCGAGGTAGGCAAGAATTTCAAGCGTGTTGAGATTGTGGACCGGACGACACCGCTGGGTTGGAAGGCTGATCAACTGGGCGAGTTTGTGCTGGACCGAATGGAAGAGGTCAACAGCACGCTCATCATTCTGAATACGAAGATGGCGGCACGCAAGCTGTATGAGGAACTGCATGAGCGTGATGATCTGGGAAAAGGTGGTTTTAAACTCTTTCATCTCAGCACGAATATGTGCGCGGCTCACCGGAAGGCAGTGCTGAAGAAGATGAGGGAAGCGCTTGAGGCCGAGGAACGGGTGGTATGTGTAAGCACACAGCTTATTGAAGCCGGGGTGGATATCAGCTTTGAATGTGTTGTGCGCTCGTTGGCTGGACTGGATTCCATCGCGCAGGCAGCGGGGCGGTGCAACCGCCATGGCAAGGATGCATTGCGTCAAGTGTACATTATCAAAGCGGCAGATGAGAGTTTGAAACAGCTCAAGGAAATTCAATGTGGGGCCGATCAGACTACACGGCTGTTGGCGGAATTCCGGGCACAGCCCGAGCTTTATGATCATGATTTGCTGTCGGTTGCTGCGGTTAGGCAATATTTTGAATACTATTTTGCGCACATGAAGGATGAAATGCAGTACAGGATTAAGGGGTTGGAAGCAAATTTGTTCCAACTACTAGGGGCGAACCGTTACTATCTCGATTCTTACAAGAAAACGCATCACAAGCATCCCGGCGTGGTTACCCCTGCTGCTTTGGCGACAGCCGAGCAACATTTCGAAGCGATCAGCAATCGGGCGACAGCGGTGCTTGTTCCTTATGATGAAGCAGCGAAGACGCTGATCGCGGACTTGAATGGTGAACTGGATATACGCAAGCTGGGAGATCTTCTGAAGAAGTCGCAGCAGTATGTTGTGAACATCTATGAGCATGACAAGAAAAAGCTGGAGAAAAACGGCGACTTATATCCGCTATTGCATGGTCATGTGCTCGCCTTGCGCGAACCGGCGTACAACGAGTTCTTTGGCGTAGAGTCCGCAGGTGAAGGTGTGTGGTAGCCCGCGATGCTGTAAAAATAAGAAAGGAGAAAATGAATTGCGCAATCAAATTGAGTTTGAAGTGGCCGGTAACTACGCTTTATTTACCGACCCTATGACAAAGCTTGGAGGAGAGAAGTTTAGTTATCAGGTGCCAACCTATGAATCGCTGAAAGGAATCGTCTCTTCCGTATACTGGAAACCGACTCTGATATGGATCATTGATGAAGTTCGGGTGATGAACATCATACAGACGGAATCCAAAGGCATGCGCCCTATTGAATATAACGGTGGCAATACACTTGCCTATTACACGTATTTACGAGATGTTCGCTACAGAGTCAGGGCGCATTTTGAGTTCAACGAGCTTAGAGAGGATCTGGCTCATGACCGCAACGAATTTAAGCATCATAACATTGCCAAACGTTGTGTTCAGGTTGGCGGACGCAGAGATATTTTCCTGGGGACACGTGAATGCCAGGGTTATGTAGAGCCATGCGTTTTCGATGAGGGAACAGGGGCTTATGATGAAGTGCCGGAGATCGACTTTGGCACGATGGTGCATGGCATCAATTATCCGGATGAAACAGGGCGAACAGAGCGGGAGACCCGTCTATGGCGTGCCAAAATGGAGAAAGGCATCATTACGTTTATTCGACCTGAGCAATGTACGATGGTTCGCAAGACCAGCGCAGGCTCGGTCAAGACGTTCAACGCAGTCAACACGCAATCTGCGGATGAACTACACGATGAGTTTTTTCCAGAGGGGAGGGTGTAAATGACCTGGCTTGCAAATTTGAACCAGACGTATGAGAACCATGCCAACCTGATCGGACAATTTGAGAAAAACCGATTTGACCGTGAATACGCGCTGATTCCCATATCACATACGACGCAAAGCGCACATATTGAGGTTTTTCTGGATGGAAACGGGAACTATCGATATGCCGCGATTGTGGACAAAAGCGACAGCAATACCATTATTCCCTGCACCGAGGCTTCGGCCAGCCGGACGAGTGCTCCAGTCCCATATCCGCTGTTCGATAAACTCGTCTATGTGGCTGGCGATTTCACAACCTATTGCGGAGAAGTGAGAGGCACGCCGCACGCTGATTACATGGCACAGCTTCGTGAATGGTGCGAATCGCCTTCTTCTCACCCCAAAGTGAAAAGTGTCTACGAGTATTTGCGCAAAGGCACGTTGATGGCGGATTTGATCCGTGATCAAAAGCTTTGGGTCGATGAGAACAACAGGCTGCGGGATAAGCTGCCACCGGAACTGGAAGCGGAGCTGAAGGGACAACTGACCATTTTTAAGGTGATCGCCTCTGAGCAAAGCTCTGCCTTTATCCGTTTTGCCGTACAAATTCCAGGTGAAGCAGAGTCGAGGCTGTGGAGGGATCGCGCTGTTCAAGAGTCATTCATTCAATTCTATAATACAAGCCTTCAGGAAACCGAGTTATGTTATGTGACCGGTGAGCGGCTGCCATATGCAGACAAGCATGCGAGTCGGATTCGTAATTCGGGAGACAAATCGAAGCTGATCTCGGCGAATGATTCGACAGGCTTTACCTATCGCGGGCGGTTCAAGACGAGCCGCGAGGCGGCAGCCGTGAGCTATGATGTGTCACAGAAGGCGCATAATGCGCTTAAATGGCTGATCGAGAAGCAAGGTGTTCAGAAGGATGGAAGGGTGTTCCTGGTATGGGGAACAGAGCAATTGGAGGTCCCGGATCCGCATGAGGACGTATTCACTTTGTTCCCGGAGCCCGAGGAGGAGGAGGCAGGCGGAGACAGCACACATAAGGAGTATGCCAATCAAATTCGCAAAGGAATCAACGGCCACCGCTATGAGAGCGATTATAAGTCCAATGTGATCATCATGGTTCTCGATGCAGCAACTCCTGGACGCATGTCTATTGTCTATTACAACGAAATGAAGAGGGGGGCGTTCCTCGATAATTTGCAATACTGGCATGAAACCTGCTTCTGGGAGCATCGGCGTAAAAGTGATGAAGGCAAAATCATCACCTTCCCCGGTGCACCGGCAACGAGGGATATCGCTTTTGCCGCTTACGGTCCGAGAGCCAGCGATAAGGTGGTCAAAGGGCTGATGGAACGGGTGCTGCCTTGCATTGTGGATCGTCGCAGTATTCCGCTTGATATTGTACGCAGCGCAATCAGCCGCGCTTCCAATCCGGTAGGTATGGAGCCTTGGGAATGGGAGAAGACGCTGAGCATTGCTTGTGCGCTTATTAACAAGAAATATGAGAAGGAGGGCTTTAAAGTGGCTTTGAATACAGAAACAGATGATCGTGACTATTTGTTCGGCAGGCTATTAGCCATCGCCGATGTGCTGGAGAGAAATGCGCTTGGCAAAGACGAGAAGCGGGCTACGAACGCAATGAGATACATGAGTACTTTTGCCCAGCACCCAGGACGGACCTGGGATATTATTCAGTCTAATCTGGTGCCTTATCAAGTCCGAATGGGAACGGATGCTATTCGGTACAACAAGTTAATTGATGAAGTTGGCGACAGATTGAAGATCGAGGACTATAACGACAAACCGCTGAGCGGGCGTTATTTGCTGGGCCTCTATAGCCAACGTTGGGATTTGTACACAAGCAAGAAGGATAAAGAAGCCGCAGCGCAAGCCGGCTTGAAGCAAGATGACGATGTGCAAGAAAAAAACAAATAACAGGGAGCGAATCCAATGACTATTCTCGATCATAAAATAGATTTTGCTGTTGTCTTGTCTGTCCGTAATGCGAATCCCAATGGTGACCCGTTAAACGGCAATCGCCCTCGCCAAAGCTATGACGGCCGTGGTGAAATTTCCGATGTGTGCATCAAAAGAAAGATTCGCAACCGTTGGCAAGATATGGGAGAGGTGATTCTCATTCAATCTGATGAGCGGCGCGATGACGGTTATCGCAGTATTAAGGATCGCGCGGATGCCAACCCTGACATTCAGGAATTTGCTAAAGGGAAAAAGCAGAACAATGAGCTTTACGCCCAGGGAGCCTGCAAATCATGGATCGACGTTCGCAGCTTCGGTCAAGTGTTTGCTTTCAAAGATTCAGATGTGTCGATTGGTATTCGCGGTCCGGTATCCATCCATACCGCTGTAAGCATCGATCCCATCGATATTTCCAGCATGCAAATTACCAAAAGCGTAAATGCCGTTACGCAGAAGGACCCGGATAAGAAAAGCTCGGATACGATGGGCATGAAGCATCGGGTGGATTTTGGCGTGTATGTGTTCTATGGCAGTATTAATACGCAATTGGCCGAAAAAACAGGCTTCACCATCGAGGATGCCGAGAAACTGAAGGAAGCGTTGCGCACTCTGTTCGCGAATGATACGTCCTCTGCTCGTCCTGATGGCAGCATGGAGGTTCACCAGTTGTATTGGTGGCAGCACAAGAGCAAGCTGGGTCAATATTCGTCGGCAAAGGTTCATCGTTCGCTTGACTATAAGCTGAATCCTGATGCTGCTCAAGCAACGAAATTTGAGGATTATACATTCACCCTGCAGCAGCTTGATGGACTGGAATGCCAGCAGTATGAAGGTTTATGACGAAGACGATTACCTGCAGCTGTCGGGTATCCAGCATTTTAACTTTTGCAGGCGGCAGTGGGCGTTGATTCATATTGAACAGCAGTGGGCGGAGAACGTGCGAACCATTGAAGGCTCCCATTTGCACGAGAAGGCGGATCAGCCGCTGATTCGAGAGAAGAGAGGGGACAAGCTCATCGTTCGCGCCATGCCCATCCACTCCAGAGAGCTGGGTCTGACAGGCATATGTGATGTGGTGGAATTTATCCGTGATGCATCAGGCGTACCGTTGGCAGGGGAGGAAGGTTTGTACCTTCCTTATCCTGTTGAATATAAGCGGGGCAAGCCTAAGCGCAATGCTTCCGACCGTTCGCAGCTTGTTGCCCAATTGATTTGCCTGGAAGAGATGCTCGTATGCGATTTGTCGCTGGGTTATTTCTATTATGATGAAATCAAGCATCGGGTGGAAGTGCCTATTACTGCGGCAGATCGGGAGCTGGTCAAAGAGAGTGTACAGGAGATGCGGCATTACTATGAGAGGAAGCATACGCCAAAAGCAAAGACAGGGCCTCATTGCCAGAGCTGCTCCTTGAACTTGGTATGTTTGCCTGAAATGCTGGCTCGGAAAACGGTCTCAAGCTATATTGAAAGCAGGATTAAGGAATGAAAAAACTGTTAAATACTCTTTTTGTGACGATCCCGGACACGTATTTGTCGCTGGATGGTGAGAATATTGTAGTCAAGCAGGAAGAGAAAGCGATTGGCCGATTCCCGCTGCATAATTTTGAGGCAGTATGCACATTCGGTTATGCAGGCGTGAGTCCGGCTTTGATGGGAGCTTGTGCAACCCGCAATATCGGACTGACCTTTATGACCCGCACTGGACGGTTTCTGGCGCGCGTTATCGGCGAGGATCGCGGGAATGTCGTGCTGCGCAAGCAGCAATACCGGATTTCGGATGATGAGCGCCAAAGCGCGCTAATGGCAAGAAATATGATCGTTGGCAAATTGTATAACCATAAGTGGATATTGGAGCGGGCGATTCGAGATTATCCGCTGCGTATCGATACGAACAGAGTGAAGCGGGTCACGGCCTCGCTGACAGAGATGATGTCCTTGGTTCGCGGCGTGGAAGCTCTGGATATATTACGCGGTTTGGAGGGCGCGGCAGCCGTTCAATACAATTCGGTGTTTGATGATCTGATCTTGCAGCAGAAGGAGCAGTTTTTCTTCCATGGCCGCAACAAACGCCCGCCGCTGGATAATGTTAACGCGTTATTGTCTTTTACATACACACTGCTCTCTAACGATATGAAGGGGGCGCTCGAATCCGTGGGACTGGATCCGTATGTTGGTTTTTTGCATCGGGACAGGCCGGGGCGTGCGTCGCTGGCACTGGATATGATGGAGGAGCTGCGGGGTGTGTATGCTGATCGTTTTGTGCTTTCTCTGATCAATAAGAAGCTCATTAATGCCAAGGGCTTCTACCGGAAGGAGAACGGCGCTGTTATTATGGAAGATGAGACGAGGAAAGTAGTGATCAAGGCATGGCAGGAGCGGAAACAGGATAAGATCATACACCCTTATTTGAATGAAAAAATACCTTGGGGCCTCGTTCCTTATGCCCAAGCTTTGCTGCTGGCCCGACATATCCGTGGGGATCTTGATGAATATCCGCCATTTTTGTGGAAGTAGGTGTTGTGTTGCTGGTTCTGATAACGTATGATGTCAGCACAATGGATAAAGAAGGCAGACGTCGTCTGACTAAAGTAGCCAAGAAATGTGTAGACCACGGTCAACGTGTGCAAAACTCGGTGTTTGAATGCATTCTCGACTCCACTCAGCTTCGCAAGTTGAAGTATGAATTGGAAGAGCTGATCGATAAGAATACGGATAGTTTGCGATTCTATAATTTGGGAGAAAACTACAAAACGAAGGTTGACCATATAGGAGCGAAAGAGTCATATGATATGGAAAGCCCCCTCATTCTCTGAGGTGCGAATGTGAAGCGCACATGAAATCCCTGGGACATTCGCACCGCGAATTTTGTCGAAACCACCCCTTTTTATGGTGGAAGTGAAAAAGTCAACTGTGAATTGAAACTTTTAAAGCATTGTTTTATAAGGATTTGTGGGGGATTCATGCCCATAGTAGATGAATCCCCTGCATTTTCGCTTTACGCTCCGTATGGAGCGTATGGATTGAAATTAGCGCGGTTAGCGTTTGTTTGGTCGTATTGAGTTCTTACGCTCCGTATGGAGCGTATGGATTGAAATCTGAACGCTTCGTGATCGTATGCTGTAAAGTTTCTTACGCTCCGTATGGAGCGTATGGATTGAAATTCCGCGCTCACGTGGCCTGTACGCTGCTGCAGGGTTACGCTCCACATGGAGCGTATGGATTGAAATTTTGTCCACATTCCATATCGCTATATTTTCAGTTGGGTTACGCTCCACATGGAGCGTATGGATTGAAATACTGGTCTTCGCCTCCCGGAGGCTTTTTACCAGGTAGTTACGCTCCACATGGAGCGTATGGATTGAAATTTCACGATCATTTAGCGTCCTGGCATGCGCCTGGTCGTTACGCTCCACATGGAGCGTATGGATTGAAATTTGGTCTTTGCATCCTGGGACGCCTTGATTGCATCGTTACGCTCCACATGGAGCGTATGGATTGAAATTATGATCTTCGCCCTAGATAGGACGCGCATAGAGTTACGCTCCACATGGAGCGTATGGATTGAAATCACCCCACCCTCTACCTGTACGGACTGCGCCGCATTAGTTACGCTCCACATGGAGCGTATGGATTGAAATATCATGTATCGTCGCTCCCTTCTCATGCTCCCGTGGTTGTTACGCTCCACATGGAGCGTATGGATTGAAATTCTAAAAACTTGGCGCTGATCAGAATGCCGGCAATCGTTACGCTCCACATGGAGCGTATGGATTGAAATTTTCTTAGTTTTTCGTCGTCTGAATAGGATCGGAGTTACGCTCCACATGGAGCGTATGGATTGAAATTCCCCAGGTCGAAACCAAAACACAGTATATCTGGTTACGCTCCACATGGAGCGTATGGATTGAAATGATAGAGTCAATCCGGTCATCCGGCAAGAGCGCCTCGTTACGCTCCACATGGAGCGTATGGATTGAAATAATGCAAGCACGACCGCATTGAAATTTTATCATAAGGTTATGCTCCACATGGAGCGTATGGATTGAAATTCCGTAAACAAGGATTCCATTACCCTCACAATCAAAGTTACGCTCCACATGGAGCGTATGGATTGAAATAAGAGAACTTGCATTAAAATTGTTAGATAATAAGTTACGCTCCACATGGAGCGTATGGATTGAAATAGCATTATACGCAGGTTTGTGTGTCGCTGCTGTCGCGTTACGCTCCACATGGAGCGTATGGATTGAAATAGATCAACAGAGTATGTTTTCCCATCAAAAGGAATAGGTTACGCTCCACATGGAGCGTATGGATTGAAATGTCCGGACAGGACAGGTTCCTGATAAGGACGAGCTGCGTTACGCTCCACATGGAGCGTATGGATTGAAATACGTCCAGCACCAGGCCCACTTAAAATTTGCTCAGTTACGCTCCACATGGAGCGTATGGATTGAAATTGCGATCCGGACGGAGCTTACACAGGCGTCTGTCCAGGTTACGCTCCACATGGAGCGTATGGATTGAAATCGTTAGTTCCCCCGTGCCACGGAAGGTTACCCAGGTTACGCTCCGTATGGAGCGTATGGATTGAAATATATTTTGCTCTGGGAAATATAATACGAAGTATTCTCGTTACGCTCCGTATGGAGCGTATGGATTGAAATGTTTGACGGTCATGATGCCTTAATTGAAGGCAAGTTACGCTCCGTATGGAGCGTATGGATTGAAATCATACTCAATCATGATGAGCATATCTTTAATAAAACGTTACGCTCCGTATGGAGCGTATGGATTGAAATTACCGTGGAGGGCAAGGAACTGAATATCGAAAGGTTACGCTCCACATGGGCTGCATTCAAATTCAAACGAGTCTGGTCTTCAAAGGCCAACAGAGGATGGTAACATTGACGCCAGGCTTGTGTGGATCCACTCCCTTGGCCGCGCCGGACTGATTTCCGTATAGGGTCTGCACGGTGGAATCCAGGTCGAGAATGAGAGCGGTAGGTAAATCAAAGCGGAGGACCTCTTGGTTCAGCTTCCGTAGTTCATTCACCAGTTCAGGCTGAGAGCCGAGCCTGCCCAGCTCTTTATACAGCAAAGTATGGTGTGGACAGCGACCGCCAAGAAATCGCTTAGAAGTGCGTCGTGTTGCAAACGACGAAAATGGATAGGTGTAACGTATAAGCGGCAGGGAGTGAGCAGATTGGGACATTCCACGGATAATCTTTTTAAATGGTATAGTGGTTTATTGTCTGAATTGTTAGTTAAGGAAAAAGTGTATAGCTGTTTGATCAGCGTTGACAATGAGATTGTCTATCAATTTTTTAAGAATAAGAAGATGGAAAAAAAACAGCACAAAATAAATTCGTGCACGAAAAGTGTGACCTCCTGTTTAATCGGCATCGCATTTGAAAGGGGACATATTCCGGACTTGAGTACGCCGATTTCCACCTACTTTCCATCTTTGCTGGACGATCTCGATCAGAGAAAACAGCTCATTACAATCGATCACTTACTGACGATGACTGCCGGTTTTGATTGGCCAGAAATGGGGGAGTGGGGGGGATGGCCGCATATGATTCATAGCACGAACTGGGTGAAATATGTACTTGAGCGGCCTTTGCTTACCGAACCCGGAGAGACGATGAACTATAATTCGGGCTGCAGCCAGTTGCTGCTCGCCATTTTGCAAAAAACGACGGGGCAAAGCGCTCGCGATTTCGCTGTCCGTCACTTATTTTCCCATCTCGGTTGCAATGATTTTATCTGGCATGAGGACCCACAAGGCGTGAACATTGGTGGGTTCGGCCTTCATATGACCGTTCAGAATTTGCATAAGTTCGGCAGCTTGTACTTAAATAAAGGAAAATGGGGGAAAAAGCAGTTGTTAAGCGAAGAATGGATTGCTCGCACGACAGAGCCCGAACATTTGACTTATCCTGCTTTCGGTCATTACGGACGGCATTGGTGGGTTTCCCAAGCATCCAATATCGGTACTTATTATTTTGCAATGGGCATGGGAGGGCAGTATTGCTGTGTTGTTCCATCCTTGGGGATGAACATCACTATCACGAGCGATACTTATGGGGATACCGTGAAACCGCTTCAAATCATTAAAAGTGTTTTATTGCAGTAGGCATTTTAAGAGACATGAGGTGGATGGATATGAATACCGGAATAACGTCAATCGAGTTTATTCGTCTCATGGTTGCTGTTGAGGAGGCTTTCGGAATTGAGTTACCGGATGAAGCAGGCCCCATGCCCAATTTTCACGTGTGAAAAATTCATGATTTCACGCCAAGTTCTTGAACTTTATCATAGCTTCCCCACATTGGAAACGCTATAATTACATATAATTACACGTATCAATGGAGGATCGCGATGAAAAAAGGGGTCATGTTTTACAAAATTTTTATTCCGATTCTGGTTTTGGGCATTGGGCTTGTCGCCAGCTTTGAAATATATATTTATTACCATACCATGAATTCCGTCGCTGACCGGGTGGCGGACAGCAAGGAAAGCTACATCAGGCAGATTAAAAATAACCTGGAGCAAAAAATCCAGACAATTGAATACGCTTTCAGTACATACAGCACAACTCAATCCTTTAACGAAGTGGTCGAGAATCCCATTACCGAGAAGGACTTTGTCACCTACCGCAACATCAATACACAGCTCAACTATATCGCTTCGATGGGGATGGAAGGAACGACCTATACGCTGATCAGCCTGAAGCAGAAATGGCAGCTTTCGGACGGCAGCCTCTCCCATCTGACACAAGCGGATCTGGACCGTTTGTATGAAACCTATATCAACAATCAGGCCCAGGGTTTATTCTGGCTCAAAATGGATACCGGCATCCGTTTTGTGAATACACTGCCCGCCTTCTCCACGAAAAAGCAGGCGATCGCCTTGTCGGACATCTCGTTAGAGACACTGGACCGTATGATCAAGACGGGGGAGCATCCGGCCGTCTTGATTGTTAACAAGCAGGGAGAGCTGATGTATGAAACCGATCCGGGGGCAGGCTTGCTGACGGCCGATCAACTGCACACCATCTCCAGCACAGCCGCCGCGCAGCAGGATGCGGGCATGCTTACACTGGAGCGGCCCAAGCAGGCGCCGTTAAAGGTGCTGTTTGCCAAATCCGCTTACAACAACTGGACCTACATCACCCCGCTGGATCAGAAAGAAGTGAATGATGCCCTGAAAATGACGCGTTTCGGCCTGATTACAATGGGTCTGCTGCTCGTGCTGCTGATCGCGGCGGCCGCTTATGCGATTTCCCTTTATTTTACGAAACCGATATTACGCATCAAACGCAGTCTGCCGGAGGGCTCGCAATTTACGTCCAACAATGAAATCGACTGGATCATTAACTCCATCGATTCGATTATTACAGAGAAGAAAAGCCTGGAAACGCTGGTGCAATCAGAGCTGCCTCAACTGGAAACGCAGTTGATCCTCAACCTGTTTCGCAGCCGGATTACCAGGGAGGAGCTGGAGCACAAATTGCCTCGGTTTGGTTATAACATGCTGGGCAACCGCGTGTATGTGACAATGCTTGTCCAGCTCGACAACCTTGGCAAGCGGGGGGCGTCCGACAAGGACGTGCTGCTGCTGGCGGTGAATAAGGTAGCGGAGGAAGTGATCCCGGCGGAACGGAGGCTGCTTCCGATCATCCTGAATGATGACACCCAGGCGACCATTGTGGCCTTTGCGGAAAACAACGAGCAGGAGATTCGGCGACAGGTGCTGGAATATGCCAGAACGATGATCCGCACAGTGAAGGAGTATTTGCAATGCTCCATCAGCATCGGGATCAGCAAATCGTACGACAACCTGCTGCAGAGCAAGGAGGCCTGTGAGATGAGCAAGCAGGCTTTGCACCATCGCCTGAATTTGGGCAAGGAGTCGATTATCTTTTATGAAGACATCACTAAGGTCGTCTCGGGTCCGGTGCTGCTGCATTATCCCGTGCAGCTGGAAACACAGCTGTTTGACGCCATCCGGCTCGGGGATGAGGAACAAGTTTCGCGCGCACTGTATCCGCTGCTGGCCGAGCTGATGAAGCATAACAAAAATGCTGTCCATCTGGAAGTCACGCTCGTACGCTTGGTGAATAACCTGATCCAGCTGGAGCAGGTGCTGGGTATTGATGTGCTGATGACCCAGGACAATCACGCCCTGTACCAGCGGGTGCTGAGCATCCGCAATCCGGAAGAGGTGGAGCGCCTGCTTGTGGAGCAGGTGATTTTCCCGATGGTGCGCAGCATGAAAGAGAAGACGAACCAGCAGTTCCGCTCTCTTTCGGAGAAAATTGCCGCGATCGTGCGCGCCGAATACGACCATGAGCTGTCGCTCGAAATGATCGGCGACCGGCTGCATTACAATCCGAACTACCTGAGCAGCATTTTCAAAAAAGAATTTGGCACCACCTTCAGCGACTATCTGATGAATTACCGGCTGGATATGGCAAAGAAATGGCTGATCGACACAGACATGACGATCAAGGAAATTGCGGAACGTCTGCAGTATCAGAATCCGCAGAACTTTATCCGCTCCTTCCGCAAGAAGGAGCATGTCACGCCCGGAGCATACCGGAAAATGAAGCAGGCCAACTAAGGGCCAATTGAGGTCAATGAAGGACAACTAGGAACATAAAGAAGAAGCCTGTCGCTTCTGCAGATTGATGCGGGAGCGAAGACTTCTTTTTCGTGTTAAGTACTTGGAAGTTATGGTTTCCTTACCCTTTAACCGCTCCCAGCAGCGCGCCCTTCGTAAAATGCTTCTGCACAAACGGATACGCAATCAGCATCGGAACCGTTGCTACCACGATCACCGCCATTTTGATCGTTTGGGCTGGCGGAAGGACATCCACGGAGCCGCTTTCAGCCTGCATACCGCTGGAGACGATGACGATTTGGCGCAGCAGGATCTGGATCGGCCATTTGTTGGAATCGTTCAAATAGAGAATAGCATTCATATAAGTGTTCCAATAGGTAACGGCATAAAATAAGGAAATCGTAGCAATGGACGGCAGCGCCAGCGGCAGCATGATTTTCAGGAATACGCCAAAGTCTGTTGCGCCATCCATCTTGGCCGATTCCTCCAGACTGTCGGGCAGCGCCTGAAAGAAGTTGCGCATAATGATCATGTTAAAGGCGTTGATGGCGACCGGAAGAATCAGTGACCAATAGGAATCGATCAAGCCGAGGCTTTTCACCACCAGAAAGGTCGGGATCATGCCGCCGCTGAACAGCATTGAGAAGACGACAAGAAAGTTGATGATATTTCTGCCGAGCAGATACTTTCTGGACAATCCGTAGGCCATAAATGCCGTTAGCACCATACTTACGAAGGTTCCCACCAATGTCACCCCAATAGATACACCAAGGCTTTTGAAAATAGTCGGTGTGGAAAGGATGTACTTGTAGGCATCCAGGGAGAACGTGGTCGGGAACAGAATGAACTTCTTGGCCACCACCTCCTGGGTTGAAGCGAAGGAGCTGGCTATTACATTTACAAAAGGCAGGAGACAGGTAAGGGCGATGAGAATGAGCAGTGTACTGTTTACCGCTGTGAAAATGCGGCCGCCCACAGTATTTTTCTTTCTGAGTGGTTGTGCCATGTGTTATCCTCCCTGTATTCGTTTACATGTAGACTTTAGCAGCAGTCCCCGGTTACGTACATAATCAGCTTGTGAGGTGTTGCTGTGCGGGCAGCAGAGGCCTTTAGGCAGTGGATAATCATGAGCTGATAAAGTAATCACCAGCTAAGGTAAGAAGCGTGGAAAGCCTTGGTATTACAGCATTTTGCAAACGCTATCAATTAATGATTATGTACGGAATGCAGCAAAACACATACGCTGGAAGACGTAAACGGAGCGTCTAAAGGAGGTTGCCAAGTGAAGGTTTCAACAGCTGCAGCAGTGGATGTGAAAATGGAAAAAAGGAAAAAAACGGCCAGTCAGTTCGAAAGTATCCGAAGAAACAAACTCCTGTATCTGATGGTTTTGCCTGGAGTGCTGTATTTTATCATCTTTAAGTATTTTCCCATGGGCGGGCTGATCATCGCGTTTCAGGATTATCAGCCGTTTCTCGGGATTCTGGGCAGCCCGTGGGTCGGGTTAAAGCATTTTATCCGCTTGTTTACGGAGCCTACTTTTTTTATGTTACTGAGCAACACGCTGATTTTGTTCGCGCTGAATATTGTCATTTTCTTTCCGTTGCCGATCATTCTCTCCCTGATGTTGAATGAGGTGAAGAACCGGTATTTCAAAACGGCTGTGCAGACGGTCATTTATATCCCGCATTTTATGTCCTGGGTCATCATCGTTTCCATTTCCTACGTGTTCATGACCGTGGACGGAGGGGTGCTCAATGAGTTGATCGCCAGTCTGGGGGGCGAGAAAATCAGCTTCCTGACGTCGCCGGATTGGCTGCGGCCGGTCTATATCGGCCAGATCATCTGGAAGGAGCTCGGCTGGTCCACCATCATCTATCTGGCTGCCATCACCGTCGTGGATACACAGCTGTATGAGGCAGCAGAAATGGACGGAGCGGGGCGGTTACGGAAAATTTGGCATGTGACGCTGCCAGCGATCCGGCCTGTCATCATTACCCTGCTGATCCTGAAGATCGGCAGCACGCTGGACCTCGGATTTGAGCATATGTATCTGCTGCTGAACTCGCTGAACCGCGAGGTTGCCGAAATTTTTGATACGTATACCTACACGGCGGGCCTCAAGAACGGCCAGTTGAGCTTTAGTACAACGGTAGGTTTGTTCAAAGGTGTCGTAGGCCTGGTCCTGGTAGTGTTGGCCAACAAACTCGCGAAAAAATTCGGAGAAGATGGCGTTTATTAATCAGGATAGGAAGGATGCGCGATGATACAGTTTGTGGAAACGCTGAACCAATGGTGCATGCGTCTGCTGCGGCTGGTGTATTTGAATCTGTTATGGACACTGGCTGTCATCTTGGGATTGGGCGTGTTTGGCATCGGTCCGGCGACGGCCGCCATGTTGAGCATCCAGCGGCAGTGGATTCGCGGCAATGAGGACACGGCCATATTCCCCGCTTTTGTCCGGTACTTCCGGGAGAATTTCAAGGAGGGAGTGCTACTCGGGATCATCTACGGTCTCGCCGGATATGTGCTGTATGTCGATCTCCTGTATGTCTCCTCCTGGTATGTGCGGGTGGTCGTGCTGCTTGGCGTATTTCTGTACATGATTTCGCTGGCTTATATTTTTCCGCTGCTCGTCCATTACGATTGGAAGGGCATCGGCTTCAAAATCCGGATGTCGTTTGTAATCGGCTTCTCCCACCTGCAGTATACGCTTGTGTTGTTTGTGGCGATTGCCGTATCCGGGGGACTTATTTTGCGGTTTTACCCAGGAATTCTTACTTTTGCCGGAGCCAGTCTGATGGGTTATCTCGTCATGTGGATGACCCATCAGGTATTCACCCGGATGGAACGGGCGGCTGCGGCGGAGGAGGAAGATATAGCAGTATCCGTTTCACCAAAAATATAAAAAGGGGCAGTGAAGATGAAGGGAAAAGGCAAAAAAACGGCGGTTTTGTTCCTCTGCTGCGCATTGCTGCTGACAGCCTGCAGTGGCGGCCAAAGCAAGGGAGAGGATGCGGGGACTTATGATGAAAACGCAAAAGCAACGATTACCTGGCTAAATATTTTACACACAGCTTCTCCTCCAACGGATACCGTATTGAACAAGATTGAAGAGAAAACGAACACAGACATTCAGTTCTCCTGGATTCCAGACGCCTCCAAGGAGGAGCGGGTCAATACGGCTTTGGCCTCCAACTCCCTGGCGGACATCGTTACTCTGACGATTCTTGATAACTCATCTGTCCGGAATGCGCTGAAATCCGGCATGTTCTGGGAGGTGGAGCCGTATCTTGATGAATACCCGAACCTGGCGAAGATTTCCGAGGATACCCGCAGATCGGCTTCCATTGGCGGCAAGTTGTATGGTGTCCCTTTCCAGAAGGATCTTGCCCGCAACGGGATTACCATCCGCAAGGACTGGCTGGATAAGCTTGGCTTGGAGCTTCCAAAAACGACGGATGATCTGAAGGCCATTGCGAAAGCTTTCACCGAACAGGACCCTGACGGCAACGGTGTGGCTGACACAACCGGCTTTGTGGACCGTAATGATCTGATCTACGGCGCTTTCAAGACGCTGGGCTCGTATTTTGGTGTGCCGAACAACTGGAAGGTCAGCGAAGACGGCAAAATGACGCCTGAATTTGAGACCCAGGAATATATAGATACGATGAATTTTATGAAAGAGTTATTTGATAATGGTTACATTAACAAGGATTTTGCTGTGACTGCCAAGACGGACCAGCAGCAAAAATTCGCCCAAGGGAAAGCCGGGATTTATGTCGGTGCTTTATTTGACAGCAAAAACCTGCTGAATATGGCTAAAGGCGTACAGGACAACATGGAGCTTGAAGTTGTCAACAATGTTACATCTACCGGCAGCGAAAGCGACCGTGCCATCTGGGCGGCCAACAACGGCATCGGAGGCCTGATTGCGTTCCCGAGATCGGAAGTGAAGGATGAAGCGGAATTGAAGCGTATCCTGAAATTCATCAACGACCTGATGGATGAGGAGGTCTACGCGTTGATGACTTACGGTATCGAAGGCACACATTATACGGTAGATGCGGATAATGCAACGACGATTACCGATACGGATTTGTGGCAGCAGGAGGTACAACCGCTTTCTTCCAGTCGTCCCAAAGAGTATGGCTATGATATTCATGATGCCGATCCGCTGAAACAAAAATCCGAAAAGCTGATCAAGGAAAATGCGGAACATGCTGTATTGAATCCCGCTTATTCGCTGGACTCGGAAACATTCACAACACAGGGCTCCGAGCTGCAGAAAATCATTACAGATGCCACTTACAAGTATATTCTGGGCGAATCGAGCCTGGAAGATTTCAAGGCATCGGTGGAGAACTGGAAGAAATCCGGCGGCAACCGGATGATTGAGGAATATGAAGCGGCGTATAAGGAAATTCACTCATAAAACTCATTCATAACAGGAGCAGAGCCTATGAAAAAAAAGAGCTTTAAGCGAACGTTGGCGATCAGCATAGCCGTTCTTCTGACCGGAACTCTGGTTTTAACCGGCTGCGGAGGAGGGACAGGCGAGAAGGGGGCGGACGCCAATCAAACTTACGACCCGAATTCGGCCCTGTCCTTAACATGGCTGAACATCCTGCACACAGCTTCTCCGCCGACGGATGTCATTCAGAAGAAGATTGAGGAATATACCAATACGAAGATCACCTTTAACTGGGTGCCAGATGCCTCCAAGGAGGAGCGGATTACCACAGCGCTTGCTTCAGGACAACTGGCGGACATTGTTACCCTGACGCTGCTGGATAACTCATCTGTGCGCAGTTCCTTGAAATCCGGATTGTTCTGGGATGTCAGTCCCTACCTGGATGATTACGAGCACCTGAAGGAAATCCCGCAGGAAGTAAGGAAAGCCGCCTCCATTGGAGGCGGGTTGTATGGCGTACCCTTCCAGAAGGATTTGGCCCGGGGCGGACTGGTGATTCGCAAAGACTGGCTTGACCGTCTGGGGCTGGAGGTCCCGAAGACACTGGATGAGCTGTATGAAGTGGCCAGGGCCTTTACGGAGGACGATCCAGACGGGAATGGGAAAGATGATACGGTCGGCTTCGGGGACCGTTCCGACTTAAAATATAGCAGCTTTAAAACAATTAGTTCTTACTTCGGCGCTTCCAACGGTTGGAAGGTTGACGAGCAGGGCAAATTTACGCCTGAATTTGAGACACCGGAGTATATGGACGCGTTGAACTATTCCCGCAAGCTTTATGAAAACGGTTATTTGATCAAGGATTTTGCGGTCACAGCCAAGACGGATCAGCAGCAGCAGTTTGTCCAAGGCAAGACAGGCATATATACCGGCATGATTGACATCTCAAAATTGAAGAATCTGGCAAAAGGGATTCAGGACGGGATGCAGGTCGTGCCTGTCAACAAGATTTCAAAAGGTGACGGCCAATATCATATCTGGTCCGAGGGCAACGGCGTTGGCGGTTTGCTGGCATTTCCGAAGTCGGAGGTGAAATCCGAGGCTGAGTTGAAGAGGCTGCTGCAATTTGTGGATGATTTAATCGACGAAGAGGTTTATATGTACATGACCGGCGGAATTGAAGGTGTACATTATGAGATTGACGAGAATGGGGCGTTCAAAAAATTGGATCAGGATAAGTGGGAGGCAGACGTACAGCCGTTCTCCAGCTCCAGACCGAGCGAGGTCACCTATTCCTTGAAGGATGCTGACCCTGACAAGGAATTGGTCAACCAAATGGTGAAAGAGAACGCTGAATTTGCCGTGCTGGACCCAACTGTTCCGCTGGACTCGGCAACCGCCAATGAAAAGGGAACAGAGCTCGATAAGATCAGCACAGACGCCACCATCATGTATATCATGGGCCAAATTGATGAAAACGGATTCAAGCAGGCGGTACAGAACTGGAGAAATGCCGGAGGAAGCCAAATCATCAGCGAATATGAGGAGGCTTACAAAAGCTCGAATCCCTGAGAAGGGAAGAATACAATGAAATGATCACACCGGGGAGGGAAAACAATTGCATACACAGTGGGCCGTAAGGACGGCTGACTCCATTATGCAGCGTACGCCAAGGCTGTATGAGGCAAGAGGATATGCCAGCAAGTGGTCCTACGATTTCGGGGTTGTGCTGAAAGGCTTTGAGGCACTATGGAAGCAGACGGGGGACCGGAAATATTTCCGGTTCATCCAGGACAACATGGACTACTTCATCCAGGAGGACGGGAGCATTCGTGGTTATCATCAGGAAGAGTACAACATCGATCATATCAACAATGGCAAGCTGTTATTTTCTCTGTACCACGAAACCGGGCAGGAAAAATACAAGCAAGCGGCTGCCCTGTTAAGGGAACAGCTTAAGTCACATCCGCGCACCTCCGAGGGGGCATTCTGGCATAAAAAGATATACCCTTACCAAATCTGGCTGGACGGCTTATATATGGGTTCGCCGTTTTATCTCGAATATTTGCTGACCTTCGAAAATGGTGAAGGGATGGACGATGTGACAAAGCAGTTCATACTGTGTGAAAAGCATACGAAGGACGAGGCTACAGGCCTGCTGTATCATGCCTGGGACGAGAAGCGTGTGCAGCCATGGTGCAACCCGGACACGGGATTGTCCCCCAACTTCTGGGGGCGCTCCTTGGGCTGGTATGTGCTGGCACTGGCGGATGTGCTGGAGATACTGCCGGGCAGCCATACAGATTATAACGAGCTATGCCGCATCCTGAGGGATACGCTGACTGCTTTGCGTAAATATCAGGATGAGGCCACCGGCGTCTGGTATCAGGTGGTCGATCAGGGGGAACGCAAGGGCAATTATCTTGAGGCTTCCGCCTCCAGCATGATCACATATGCCATGGCCAAAGGCGTTCGGCTGGGTGTGCTGGACGAAATCTGGAACGCTCCGCTGGATCGGGCATTCCAGGGTATCATCACCGAATTTGTGACGGAAACAAAAGAGGGCCTGATCAATCTGAACAAAGTCTGTCAGGTCGCAGGCCTGGGCGGTGCCGACAAGAGAGACGGAACGTTCGCCTATTATATCAGCGAGCCGATTATAACCAATGACCAGAAAGGGCTGGGGGCTTTTCTGAAGGCATGCTGCGAGTACGAGCAACTGAAGGACCCTGCCGGACAGCAGATTGGAGAGAGTTCTAATGCAGGTGTATAACATCACAGATTACGGAGCGTCCCACGATAGCGAGACGCTTGCTACTACAGCCATTGCGGATGCGATTGAAGCAGCAAGCCGGGTCGGCGGAGGCACGGTGTATGTTCCTGCGGGAACGTACCGGACGGGCGCTATTTTTCTGAAAAGCAATATTGAGCTGCACTTGAGTCCCGGCGCCGTGCTGTGCTTCAGCGCGGACCCCGAGGATTATCCGGCAGTGCAATCCAGATGGGAGGGGGTGAACCGACAGGTTCATGCCTCTTGCATCTATGGTGAGAACCTGGAAAACATCTCGCTCACTGGGTCAGGCACGCTGGATGGAAACGGCCAGCCTTGGTGGGAGAAGCAGCGGAACGCGCCCGAGGATTTGCAGTTTCCCCGTCCCAAGCTGATCAGTTTGGACGGCTGCCGGCGGGTAACCATCAAAGACCTGAACTTG
This sequence comes from Paenibacillus medicaginis, assembly GCF_042138635.1. NCBI lineage: Bacteria > Bacillati > Bacillota > Bacilli > Caryophanales > Paenibacillaceae > Paenibacillus > Paenibacillus medicaginis. Next base: position 34,109 of record NZ_JBHIRY010000006.1, read on the forward strand.
CGCAACTCGCCGTCCTGGACGGTGAATCCGATCCGCTGCAGCGATATCACGATTGACAACCTGTCCATCTATAACCCTGCCGATTCCCCGAATACGGATGGCATCAATCCGGAATCGTGCCGTAATGTGCGCATCAGCAACTGCAGCATTGATGTCGGGGATGACTGTATTACGATTAAATCAGGGACGGAAGACAGCGAGCAGCGCATCCCCTGTGAAAATATTACGATCACGAACTGCACGATGGTGCACGGGCATGGCGGAGTGGTGCTGGGCAGCGAAATGAGCGGCGGCATCCGTAATGTCACGATCAGCAATTGCGTTTTCCAGCAGACAGACCGTGGTATCCGGCTCAAGTCCAGAAGGGGACGCGGAGGAACTGTTGAGGATATCCGGGTGACCAACATCGTCATGGATCAGGTCATTTGTCCTTTCATTCTGAACCTGTATTATTTCTGCGGCCCGCGCGGCAAGGACAAATATGTATGGGACAAAAATCCGTATCCGGTCACAGAGGAAACGCCATGCTTCAGACGCATTCATTTTGACCACATCACGGCTCGCAACGTTCACGCCTCCGCCGGCTTCCTGTACGGGCTGGCGGAGCAGTCTATTTCCGAAATTACATTCACCAATATCGACATTTCCATGGCTGAACCAGCTATTCCAAGCCTTCCGGCCATGATGTCAGGTCTGGAAGAGATGCAGAAGCGCGGTTTTTATTTGGGCAATGTACGGGACATTTTGTTCCAGCAGGTGACGATCGAGAATCATGAAGGGCCTGCTTTTTACATTGAAAACGGGGAAGATGTTGAGGTCATCAACTGCCGCTCGAAAAATACCGCCAAACCGGAAAAGCTGGTGGAACATGTAACCGTAACACCGGCATCAACTTTGTGAACGGAGAGGATGGGGATGGAGGATGGGCGTGGAAAAGGATTTGCTGCTGAGCTTATTGGGTGACCTCCCTCCGGCAACGCCGATCTCGGCGGAAGTATTGAGACAGGAAGAGCAGGACGGATACAGGCTGGAATCCGTTTTGCTGGATCTTAACGGGCTGGAGCGGGTTCCTGCCTCTATCGCTTTTCCTTTAACAGGTGAGGGGCCTTATCCGCTGGTCGTGTTCAACCATTCTCATGGCGGAGATTATGCCAACGGCCGCAACGAGCTGATCCGCAGCAGTCCGTATTTGCAGCAGCCGTCATTTGCTTCGGTGCTGACAGGGATGGGTTATGCGGTGTGCTGCATCGACATGTGGGGATTTAATGAACGGGGGGGCAAGGCCGAAAGCGAGCTGGTAAAGGAAATGCTGTGGCACGGCCGGGTCATGTGGGGCATGATGCTCTACGATAATCGCCGTCTGCTCGACTATATGTGTACGCGTCCAGAAATCGATGCTGCCCGGATCGCCACCATCGGCATGTCGATGGGTGGTTTGATGGCATGGTGGCTGGGGGCGCTCGATGAACGGATTGGGGTCGTCATCGACATTTGCGGACAGGTGGATGCCCACACGCTTATCGCCAAAAGAGGCCTGGACCATCACGGCTTTTATTCGTATGTCCCCGGGTTGCTGAAGCATTTCACTACATTGGATATTCAAAAAAGGATCGTGCCGCGCCCACGCATGAGCTTGACAGGCAGGAACGACCGGCTGTGTCCCATCGAAGGGGTTGAGCATTTAGCGGAAGGGCTGTCGGCAGCCTATCGCGCAGCAGGCAAGCCGGAGCATTGGCAGCCTGTCATCGCTTCGGGCGGACATATGGAGACGCTGGAAATGAGGGTGGCATGGCAGCGTTTCTTGGCCAGCCATCTGTAATTTCCGGATCATTGCAAGGAAGGGGACGTGCGCATGATGCTGGTAGGAAAAGAGCCCTTTTGTGATTACGCCACCATTCAGGCTGCCATCGATGCTTTGGAGCAGAACGATCCGCAGCAGCCGGAGACCCTGTATATTTTGCCGGGGGTTTATAAGGAGACGGTTCGCATTTACCGCTCATGGCTGCGTATAGTGGGCATCGGCCAGGTAGAGATCACCATGAACCGGTATGCCAAAGAGCTTGACGAGCAGGGCGAAGAAATCGGCACGTTTGCCACACCGACCTTGTTTCTGGGAGGACGCCGACTTGTGCTGGAGAATTTGACTGTCTCCAATACAGCCGGGCAAGGCGCGGAGATTGGGCAAGCGGTAGCCGTATATGCGCATTGCGATGAAACGGTGTTCCGGAGCTGTATCTTCAAGGGGCATCAGGACACCTTGTTTACCGGTCCGCTTCCGCCCAAGCCGAAAGAGCGGGCGAGCTTTGGCGGCATTCCGCTGCGCGAGCACCATGCACAGTATCGGCAGCTGTACCAGCACTGCCATATTGAAGGAACGGTGGATTTCATTTTTGGCGGGGCTACTGCTTTTTTCGAGACCTGTGAAATCCACAGTTTGCGGCATGTCATGGATCAGCCGGGGTACATTACGGCCGCATCCACGCCACGAGGGCAGCAGTATGGTTATGTGTTCAAAAACTGCTTCTTGACCGCCGAGCCGGGCGTTTCATCCGTTTTTCTTGGCCGTCCGTGGCGGGAGTATGCCAAAACTGTGTATGCTGGCTGCCGGATGGGTGGGCATATTGATTCCGCAGGTTGGGACAACTGGGACAATCCGGCGAACGAGGAAACAGTCGATTACCGTGAATATAACGCACGGGACGCGGCGGCGCTGCGCACGATTCGTGTACCATGGGCGGGGTGCCTGGCTGCGGGGGAGAAGGCATGGACGAAAGTCAAGGTTTTTGCCGGAACGGACTTTTGGCAGGAGGGAGGGAACTAGGCGATGACGTTACGAAAATGGGAAATCGGCCTATGCTGGCTTGCATCTGTACTGTCGACTGTGTTTGCTGGCGGATTTTCCATGGTGATTCTGCAGATGCCTTTGGGAACCTTCGAAACGACACTTTTTCCGCTTTTGCAGGATAATGACGGCGGCCTGATGCTGCAGGAAAGCTATGAGGGAATGCGTACATTGGGGGCCTGGTTCGGCATCACGGTCTTGGCTGTGTTGATCCTGGCGATTCTGGCCGGACTGTGCGGCGCCAGAAGCAGCCGCCTCATTGTGGCAACCATCTGTTATATGCTCGCAGGGTTATGCCTGCTCCTAGGTACCCAATATCTTGGCTTTCCGCTCGCGTTTTGTTATTTTGTGGCCGCAGCTCTATGTGTGATACGGAACAGACGACTGGTTATGGCAGATGAGGAAAAGGAGAACTCGGAAACCTTATGAACAAGATGATTGAGAACCCGATTTTGCGGGGCTTTAATCCCGATCCGTGCATCGTGCGGGCCGGGGAGATGTACTATATCGTCGTCTCTTCCTTCGAGTGGCTGCCCGGCGTGCGGGTGTATCAATCGCGGGATCTGGCGCGCTGGGAGCATTGCACTGATATTTTGACCGACCAGATTGACCTGCGGGGCAATCCGAAAAATTGCAGCATCTGGGCACCCCAGCTCAGCTATGAGGATGGGCTTTTTTACCTCGTATATACGGACGTAAAGAGCACCCGCCGCCCCTTCAAGGACGCTCACAATTTCCTGATTACCGCCCCTTCGATTGATGGCCCCTGGTCGGAGCCTGTATATCTGAACAGCAGCGGTTTCGATCCTTCCCTGTTCCATGATGAGGATGGCCGCAAATGGCTGGTGAATGCCCTGTGGGATTACCGGATCAAGGAAAGCAATAAATCGAGTGGAATCGTTATGCAGGAATATGACAGCGTGCAACAGCGTTTAATCGGCGAGCCTGTCAAAATTTTTGACGGCACATGGCTCAAGAAAACGGAAGCGCCCCATATCTACAGACAAAACGGCTATTACTACCTGATTACAGCCGAGGGAGGAACAGGCTCCGGGCATGCGGTCACGGTGGCAAGGTCACGGGAGTTGTCTGGCCCCTATGAAGTGGACCCCCGCAATCCGATGCTGACTTCGCGGGACAATCCGGAGCTGGAGCTGCAGTGTGCGGGACACGGCAGCCTTGTGCAGACTCCGGGCGGAGAATGGTACATGGCGCATCTGTGCACCCGGCCCATTGACGGAAAATATGCCATTTTGGGACGGGAGACTGCGCTGCAGCAGGTCTATTGGGACAGCGATGGCTGGCTGCGTCTGACGGCAGGCGGCAATACGCCGCAGCTGCACGTTGCATTGCCTGATGGCGGGCGCATGACTGCAGAAGCTGCACCGATACCGATACAAAACCGGGATTTCGAGGATGAATTCGACGGTACAGAACTGAAAAAAGCCTGGAATACATTGCGCATATTGGCGGATGAAAGCTGGTGCTCACTAGCCGCGCGTCCCGGCTACCTTAGAATTACAGCAGGTGAGTCGGTGCAAAGCCTTTTCCGGCATCACTTGCTCGCCATCCGGCAGACGGATAAACAGTTCCGTGCAGAAACAGTGCTGGAGTATGAACCCCAAAGTTATTTGCAAATGGCCGGACTTCTACTCTATTTGAATGATGAGAATTATCTGTATGCCTGTGTCAGCCAGGATGAAGCGCTGGGAAAAGTGCTCCGCATGATGAAATGTGAAGCGGATCAATTTACGCTGCTGACGGAAGCGGTGGCCATTGGCGAGCATGTGCCTGTTCATTTGGCTGTGGAGGTTAATGAGGTGGATGCGCAGTTTTATTACCGCACTGGAGCGGATGCGGATGTCGGCGACTGGAAGCCGCTCCTTGAGCAGCAGCGGATCAGCTTTCTGTCCGGAGGTTTTACTGGCAACTTCGTTGGCATTGGCGCTCACGATATGCAGCAGTTTGGGGGCAGCCATGCTGATTTTGCCAGCTTCCGTTATTTTGGCAAAGACGATTAACCCGCACCTTTTAGATTACAGCAGACAGGAAGAAGCGAGCGCCCGGGCAACCGGGCATTTTTTTGTATGTTTAATCTTAGGTAGAAAAAACGGGCATGGATTCTATGACTATTAAAATTACCGGGAGAAATATATTATGTTTTTCAAACAGATATTGCTCTTGGCTCCTTTTCATTCGACCTACAGATATATGGTAAAATAAATGTGCCATATTTATATAGAAGGAGTGAAACATTGAAAAAATTATTCGCAGTTGTACTTATTGCATCTATAGTTGTTGTTCTTATCATTTCATTCTCAATTTATCAAACTATGAAGCAGAAGATAGAGTATGAAGTCTTAAATATTGGTGAGCTTCCTGAACAATTTCAGAATGAAATCGCAAGGGATTCTGAAAGTAACGGCTTCTCTCTACACGATGATGAAAAATACACTTATATAGTATATAGAGCGAAACACACAGAATATGAGTATATTACTACTGACTTATCCGTACACAAGCAGAAAGGCGCATACATCATCACTTCGATAGTAGATTGGGCTGCTGATGGTAGCAAAATAGGTTACGAAAAAGCAATTAAGTTCGAGAAAGTTTCCAAAGATGATATAGTCCTAGAGGAACAAGACAAGCGGTAAAAACCTCGAACCACTATGGAGTGGCTCCCAAAAAAGACGGCATTCATTCTAAGCTTTGCGAATGAAATGTCGTCTTTTGCTGTGCCGCACTTGCGGGATGTAATCCTAAGTTTGTAAGCGAAACCAACAAGCTGGAAATTCAGTTCACGATTCTGTAAAATAACGCTGTTAACCTAAAATTACCTGAAGTTTTTTGAACGAAAATGATTGTTTTTTAACGATAATATGATAAGATAATTTCAGTTGGAGGAGTGACCATGCTGACAGAGGAAAGATTCAAACTGATTTTAGAGCGCTTACAAATTAACGGTGTTGTAAAACTGCAGGAGCTGGTTGAGGAATTGGGTGCTTCAGAATCAACGATCCGCCGTGATTTGATCGATCTTGAAGCCCGCCAGTTGCTCAAGCGGGTGCATGGGGGAGCGGCCTTGCTTAACCAGAAAAGCCAGGAGCCGGGCATGGATGAAAAAACGTTCAAAAACGTTCAACAAAAAAACGTCATCGCCCGTCTGGCCGCCGGGGAAATCCGGGATGGGGAATGTATTTATCTGGATGCGGGTACAACTACATTAGCGATGATTCCTCATATCGAGGCCAAGGACGTAACCGTGGTGACCAATGGATTGTCCCATGTCGAAGCACTGGTGAGCAAGCAGATTCGCAGTTATTTGCTGGGCGGCATGATGAAGATGCATACAAAAGCCGTCATCGGTAGCATTGCTCTCCAGAATCTGGACAATTTCCGGTTTGATAAATGCTTCATCGGCACGAACGGGGTGGACCCCGAAATGGGCTACACGACACCCGATCCGGAGGAAGCACTGATCAAGCGGCGTGCGCACGATCTGTCAGGCAAGACGTACGTGCTGGCGGATTCCAGTAAGATCGGCGAGGTGGCTTTTGCCAAACTATTTGAACTGAGGGCAGGTGTGCTGATAACGGAATCCGTGCCGGAGCACTGGCGGCGGGCGATTACACAGAAAACTGAAATCATAGAGGGAGAACCATGATATATACTGTGACGCTTAACCCTTCCATCGACTATATCGTGGAAGTTGAAGACGTAAAGCTGGGTGGCTTGAACCGAATGAAAAGGGATTTAAAGCTGCCTGGAGGCAAAGGCATTAACGTATCACGTGTACTGAAGCAGTTGGGTGCGGAGAATACGGCGATCGGCTTTCTCGGCGGTTTTACCGGCCGTTTTATTGAGGATAAGCTGCGCGAGGATTGCATTCAAACCGACTTTGTGACGGTCCAGGACGACACCCGCATCAACATCAAGCTTAAACACGGGGACGAGACAGAGATTAACGGACTTGGGCCGGATATCAGCCGGGAAGAAGCCGATGCGCTGCTGCGCAAGCTCTCTGAGCTGCACGAGGATGACATTGTCATCCTGTCCGGAAGCATACCGCCTTCGCTGGGCGGGGATTTTTACGAGCGGCTGATCGGCTCATGCCGGCAGGCGGGGGCGGAATTTGTGATTGATACGACAGGCGAAGCACTGATGAAAGCGCTTGTTCACAAACCGCTGCTCGTCAAGCCAAATCATCATGAACTGGCAGAGTTGTTCGACGTCGATCTTCACACACGTGAGGAGATCACCACTTACGGCCGCAAGTTGCTGGAGGCAGGTGCCCGGAACGTGCTGATCTCCATGGCTGGTGAAGGGGCGCTGCTTATTACAGCGGATAAGGTATATCACGCAACCGCGCCCAAGGGGACGGTGAAGAACTCTGTCGGAGCAGGCGATTCCATGATCGCGGGCTTCGTCGGGACCTATGTGCTGAACAGCGATCCGCTGGAGGCTTTCCGCACAGGAGTCGCTTCCGGCAGTGCGACGGCTTTTTCCGACGATCTGGCCGAGCGCTCGCTGATCGAGCAGCTGCAGCCGCAGGTGCAAATTTCAGAATGTTAAGAAAAAAATTGGGGGAGCCAAAAATGAGAATTACAGATCTGATGATTAAAGAAACGATGATCATGGATATGCAGGCGACGACCAAGGAGGCCGCCATCGACGAATTGATCGCCAGCCTTGCTGCCAGCGGACGGATTAACGATCCTGTCCTGTTCAAAGAAATGATCCTGAAGCGCGAAGGGGAATCGAGCACAGGAATCGGCAACGGCATTGCCATGCCGCATGCCAAAACGAAAGCGGTTAACGAACCAACCATCGTATTCGCCAAAAGCAGTAAAGGTGTGCAATACGAATCATTGGACGGCCAGCCTGCAAACATATTTTTTATGATCGCGGCTCCGGAAGGAGCGGGCAACACACATCTTCGCACACTCGCGGCCTTATCCAGGCTGTTAATTGATAACGATTTCATAGACCAGTTGATGAATACACGCACGCCGGATGAAGTGACAGCTCTGTTTGATGCCAGACAGGCGAAAGAGGCGGGGAAAAAAGACAGCAAGCAAACATCGTCCTCCCAGCCGACACCTGCCGAGGTAACGAAAGCGGCTTCTGAAAACGGTGACTTTGTTGTCGCGGTAACCGCATGTCCGACCGGCATTGCCCACACCTTTATGGCGGAGGATGCTTTGCTGAAAAAAGCCGCAGAGATGGGTGTGCAAATCCGGGTGGAGACAAACGGTTCGGAGGGAGCGCAAAACGTGCTGACTCCGGAAGAAATCCGGCGCGCGAAAGGAGTCATCGTCGCTGCGGATAAAAAGGTGGACATGGACCGCTTTGACGGCAAACCAGTGCTACAAAGACCGGTCAGCGACGGCATCCGCAAACCGCAGGAGCTGATTTCGAAAGCGTTAAAAGGTGATGCTCCGATCTACCGCAGTGAAGGCGGCAGCACCACGGGTGAGAAGCAAACGGAAAAAGGCAGCATTGGCAGTAAAATATACAAGGACCTGATGAACGGGATTTCCCACATGCTGCCTTTCGTTGTCGGCGGGGGAATTCTGCTGGCCCTCTCCTTCCTGTTTGAGCAGATCGGGGGCGCAGACAACCCGCTGTTCAAGCTGCTGATGGCGCTTGGTGGCGGTGACGGGGCCTTCCACTTCCTGATTCCGGTTCTGGCCGGTTTTATCGCGGTCAGCATTGGAGACCGTCCGGCGCTGATGCCGGGTATGGTGGGCGGACTCATGGCCGTGAATTCTAACGCCGGCTTCCTTGGCGGACTAGCGGCAGGTTTCCTGGCCGGTTATGTAGTCATCGGGCTGCGTAAAGCTTTTGCCGGTCTACCGAAGACGCTGGAAGGCTTGAAGCCAATCCTTCTATATCCTGTATTTGGCCTGTTGATTGCCGGTACGGTCATGTATTACATTTTCGACCCGATTTTCGGCACGATCAACGCCTGGATGGTAGGAGCCCTGAACAACCTGGGCACAGGCAACGCGGTTCTGCTCGGTCTTGTCCTGGGTGGCATGATGGCGATCGATATGGGCGGACCATTCAACAAAGCGGCATATACCTTTGCCATCGGCGTATTTACGTCTAGCGGCAATACGAACGGAGAGATGATGGCGGCAGTTATGGCAGGCGGCATGGTGCCTCCACTGGCGATCGCCCTGGCTACCACGTTCTTCAAGAACAAATTTACACAGCAGGAGCAAAAATCCGGTCTGACCAACTATGTGCTTGGCCTGTCCTTCATTACGGAGGGTGCAATTCCTTTTGCGGCGGCTGATCCGCTGCGTGTGCTCACCTCCTGTATTCTGGGCTCGGCGATTGCTGGCGGCCTGACACAGCTCTGGGCCATTAACATCCCTGCACCGCACGGCGGCATATTCGTAGCGGCGCTTGCCAACCATGCCCTGCTCTTCCTGCTGGCCGTTGCCATTGGCGCAGTCGTATCCGGGCTTATACTGGGTTTGTGGAAAAAAAGAATTGAAGCGTAAGCAGATTCTGTAGTGAGCATAAAAATCCCCTCCATAACATGTAGTGCCTTGGGAGCACAGTTGTTATGGTGGGGATTTTTCTCGCTAACGGTTCCTAACATAGAAAGCTGCCGGCCTATACGCCAGATGAATGCGCGTATGAGCGGCAGCTTTTTTGATTTGGTCCAACGTTACTTCTTATGGGCAGCAGCATATTTTACAACAGGCCATTTTACCTTGCGCAGGGAATCAAGCAGTTCTTCCTCCGCATTCAGATTGGACTTGACCAGTTCGCGCGGGGTAAGCGCCATCCATTGGTTCAGCGATACATCCTCAAACCGGTCGCTTTTGAACATTTCCAGGAACCACAACGTTTCAGTCCCGGTATTTTGAATATAGTGGCCAAAGGCAAAAGGGACGTAACCGACATCCCCGGCTCTGTAATCAAAGGTGCGGGCTCTTCCGTTGGCTGCGAAAACGGTCATGCGCGCTTCCCCGGTCAGGTAGTACTGCCATTCATCCTGATTGGGATGCCAATGCATTTCTCTCATAGCGCCCGGATGGACTTCGACCAGAGCGGCGGCGACGGTTTTGGATACAGGAAAATTTCTGGAGTCTGCAATGCGCACGCTTCCCCCGGGAGTTCTGAACGGTGGCTGCGCCAGCAGGCGATGGGTGAGGCTTAAAGGAACCGTACCATAAGGGGATTGAACCTGCTGGCTCTCCATGGGACCGGGCACCTTATCCTGATAGATATAGACCTGATCGTGAGGAATGGTGTCAAAAGCTTGTTCAGGAACGCCAAAATTGGCGGACAGAACCTCCTTGGGTGTATGCGCAAACCAGTCGGAGATGGACAATGTGTTTAAATCCGAGAAATTTCCGTCATCAAAAACAAGCAAAAACTCGCACCCTGAGGCCAATCCCTGGATGGAGTGCGGCAGACCGGGCGGGAAATACCAGAGATCTCCTGCACCTACGTCCCCTATAAAGTTCCTTCCATTCTGATCGACCGACGTGATGCGGGCGCTCCCCAGAATGATATAAGCCCATTCAGCCTGCTGATGCCAGTGAAGCTCGCGCACCCCTCCCGGGGTCAGGTACATATTTACACCCGCCAGCGTTGTGGCGATCGGCAGTTCGCGGGCCGTGATCTCTCTGGACCATCCCCCATGGCTGAGTTTCATACTTGTGTCTGAGAATGAAAATTTCAGATTCGGCAGCAGACCGTTATCGGTAGTTGGGGGAATCAGCAGGTCGGGATTTTGTCTGTCTGTCAAAACATTGCGCGGACCGTAATCCGGTCCGCCCGCACCATCTTCGCGGATTGGCTGCGGCACATTATATTGTTTGTTATTGCGCTCATGCTCGTTTCCCATGTGATCCAAGCTCCTTCCAAATACATGATTCGCCGGAGAACCCAATTCTACAAACAACATATGAAGGAGCTGCTTTTTTTATGTGGGGAACAGGCCTAATCAAAAATGTTTTGAGAGAACAATTCTATGTGGATTGCATTGCCGCTATTGAACCTGCTTCCGGTACATGAAGCGCAAGACCTGCGCATAGCTGGATGCCAGAATTTGCTGAAAAAGTGATCCAAGAATGACGGGCAGCACAACGGCAGGAGCAAAATAGGTCATGGCCAGCACCGTCCCTGCACTGATATTGCGCATGCCGCAGTTAAAGGTCATCGCCACGGCGATGCCGCGGTCCCATTTGCAGAGTCGGGCTGTCAGCAGCCCGAAGAGATATCCGGAAGCCGCTACCAGCAAAATGACAAGCGCGATCTGAACCAGCTTCCAATCAAAATCCATCATATAAGGCGCGACCACCGAGCCGTTGATGGAGATGACGGCAACCAGTCCGATTTTGCTGAAAGGCGCGAGCAGGGGGCCAAGCTCATTCTTGATCCGTCCCTTCGTCAGGTGGTTCAGCAGCATGCCCAGCAATGACGGGAGAACGACCATCCACAGCAGCCCTCCCATCATGCCTAGCGTATCGATCTGCACATTGGCACCGACCACAATCTTCAGGGTGTAAGGCACAATAAATGGTGACAGGAAGGTATCAATGAGGATGAGCGACAGGGTCACGGCAATGTTGCCCTTGAACATGGACACCCACATGAAGCTGATGATTCCGGTCGGAATCGTAAAAGCGAGCAGAATGCCCGTGATCGTATACATATCCGCAGGAAAGAAAAGCGACCCTGCGGCCCAGCCGACCAGGGGCATCCATACATGAAGCAGCAGCAGGGATACGAGCAGGGGCAGCGGGCGGGCCAGCACCCTTTTCAGATCGTCAAAGCTGGAGCCCAGACTGCCGGCAAACGTCATAAAAGCGAATATCCACGGAACAAGCCCGGTATAAGGACTCAGCCAGCGCGCCAGCAGGATACCAAGCACGAGACTGCCGGGTGCGATCAACGGGGTCCATTTTTCCATAACCGTATTGATGCGGATCATATGAGTTCTTATCAAGGAATCGTCTCTCCAATCTGCTTTGAAAACGTGAACGTTCGAACGACAGCTATTAATAGTATAATACACCCAATTAATAGAAAGAGGAACATTCCGCTCCAAAGGGATCCATCGCTCGCTGGTCTAGGAATGAACCGAATCGTTGGTGGCTGCCCGGTAGACCTTCGGGGAGACGCCTGCCTGCTGCTTGAATTTTCTGGAGAAATAGGCCAGTTCCATCCCCATATGCTCCGCGATGTCGCTAATGCTCCAATCCGAGAAAGAGAGCAGACGCCTGGCCTCTTCCATCCTTTTCTCCAGCACATATCTCATCGGGGTCACGCCCATATATTTTTTGAAGTAGGCGATAAAATAATTGGGATGCAGATGCATGATCTCCGCAAGCTGCTCTACCTCCATCTGCTCATGCAAATGGCTGTTGATATACTGCAGCACACCGGCCAAGCTGCCGTGCTCCGCCGGCAGGACGAATTCATGGATAAAGTCGGTATGCCCTTCCTCTTCAAAACAGCAGGCCAGGATGGAGAGCACGGACGCTTTCATTCTCAGTACGGAGTACACGCTGGGCCGGTTGAATTGCGTGATCGTGTCGGCGAACAGGGAGCGGACGGCTGCAGGATCGGCAACATCGGTGATGAAAAGCCGGTTCGCGGCGTGAAACAACGGCCATTCCCCGATACGTGCGTCAAAATGAATAAAATAGCGGTCATACGGATTGTGAACGGACGTCTCGGTCATCTGCCGGGTAAAGGCGGGCATCAGCATGACCTGATTGGCTCTTGGATAGTAGGGAACATCGTTGATCATCACCTTCCCTTCACCGCTGGCGATAAAGTAAAGCCTGTTGAACGAGGGCTTTTCTTCCGAACGGTTCCAGCCAGTGTAAGTGCTGCGCTGCTGAGCATGGGAGACGCTTACCGTCAGACCGTCGAGCAGGCCGCAGTAGAACGGATTGGAGTCGTTCACTGCGATTTCACCTCCTGATTTACAACGAGTTTATGAAGCAAGGCTTACAATACTGAAAAACATGTTTGTTTTGATAGCGCTATCATTAATTATAGCAGATTTATCAGATTCATCTTAGGATCGTGCAAAAACTTCTTAGTTGCGGTCATGTTCGCGGCTTTGTCCTCAGGCTACACTTTAGGAGGACGGCGAAACGGATATGGGTCATGGAAAGGGAGGCAGGCACGAAATGGAAAAGGTGCGATTTGGCATCATCGGCATCGGCAATATGGGAACAACGCATGCCGTCAGTTTGAGTCAGCACATTCAAGGGGCGGAGCTGACGGCAGTGTGTGATGCGAACCCCGAGCGCCTTCGCTGGGCGGAGCAGCATTTGCCTGAGACTGTGCGCAGGTTCAGCGATGTGGAAGAATTTTTGGCTTCAGGAGCTATGGATGCGGTATTCATCGCCACGCCGCATTATGATCATCCGCCGCTTGCAGTGCAAGCCTTCAGGCACGGCTATCACGTGCTGGTGGAGAAGCCTGCCGGTGTGTACACAAAGGCGGTGCGCGAAATGAACGAGGCTGCCGCCGCAGCCGGCAGGGTGTTCGGCATCATGTACAACCAGCGCACCAATCCGCTGTATCAGAAGCTGCGGGATTTGGTGCTGTCGGGGGAGCTTGGCGAGGTGCGCAGAATGAACTGGATCATAACGAATTGGTACCGCTCTCAGAGCTATTATGATTCAGGAGGCTGGAGAGCGACCTGGGCCGGAGAAGGGGGCGGCGTGCTTCTGAACCAGGACCCGCACCAGCTCGATTTGTGGCAGTGGACGACAGGTTTGATGCCGGTACGCATCAGGGCTTTCTGCCAATTCGGCAAGTACCGCAATATTGAAGTAGAGGACGATGTTACGGCTTATGCGGAATATGAGAATGGGGCCACAGGTGTTTTTATTACGACCACAGGTGAAGCGCCGGGCACGAACCGCTTCGAGGTGACAGGGGATCGCGGTAAAATTGTGGCCGAGGACGGCAAGCTGACCTTCTGGAGGCTGCGGACGCCGGAGTCCGAATTTAACGCAAGCTACAGAGGGGGCTTCGGCAGTCCGGAGTGCTGGAAATGCGACATTCCTTTGAGCGGCGGGGAAGGAAGCCAGCACAGAGGCATTTTGCAAAATTTCACCAATGCTGTTCTTCATGGAGAGAAGCTGCTTGCGCCGGGTGAGGAAGGTATTCTCGGACTGACATTGTCCAATGCCATGCATCTCTCTACCTGGGTTGACAACTGGGTCAGCCTTCCTCTGGATGAGCAGCTGTATGCGGATATGCTGGATGAGCGAATCCGCAGTTCTTCCTTCCGCAAAGACGGAGAATCCAGTGTCGTTCTGGATGTATCGGGTTCACACTAAGCGCACGAACCGGCAATGATTCCATGTTCTTAATGATAGGAGTGACGGATATGAAGCTTTCCGTATTTACGGTAGCCACACCTGACCTGACACCGGAGCAGTTGGCGGATGCTGCCAAGGAAGCCGGGCTGGACGGGGTGGAATGGAGGTACAGGGAGGTTCCCGCGGATGCGGCGGACGAGCAGCCCTCGTATTGGCGCAATAACCGCTGCTCTATCGATCCGCGGCTGATGAGCGAGGAATTGCTGAAGCTCAGGGAGGTTACGGCATCCAGAGGACTTAAGGTGGTGGGTCTGATGCCTTATTTGCAGGTGGGGAACCTGGAAGCGGCGGAGCAGGCATTTCATGCGGCAAGCCAATTAGGGGCAGATATGATCCGTGTCGGTGTCGCCGGATATGACGGAACTGTACCTTATCCCCGGCTGTATGAGGAAACGGTACAGTATCTGAAGGAGGCTGAAGTGCTGGCCAAACGCTATGGCATCAAGGGGCTGGTAGAAACCCATCACAGAACGATCGCACCCAGCGCATCTCTGGCCTACCGTCTCGTCAGCGGCTGCAATCCCGATTATATCGGGGTCCTCTATGATCCAGGCAACATGGTGTACGAAGGATATGAGCCGTTCCAAATGGGGATGGAGCTGCTCGGTCCTTATCTGGCGCATGTTCATATCAAGAACGCGGCCTGGAAGCAGGAAGGGCGGAGAAAGGACGGCACTGCACGCTGGTCGGCAGGCTGGTCATCGCTGGAAGAGGGAATGATCGATTATGCAGAGGTGCTGCAAGGCCTGAAAGCTGTTCATTATGAAGGCTATCTCGGTATCGAGGATTTCAGCGGCCAGTATGAATCCCGGCAGCTCCTGAAAGCGTTTGCCGATTTTGTACGGGAGAGGATGTGAGCGAGTGGATGAAAGCAGACAGGATGGCATGAATTATGCACCGTACGGAAAATGCCATGATTTTTACACACATATTCGAGAAGAGAAGAAGTTCTGGCTGGACGGTGACACAGGCATCAAATCGTTCAGATTGTTCAAGCAAATTTACGAAGCCTCCCGTACCGCTCGTGTTTAAAAGGGGGCGGTCGTGGCGGAATTGGCAGACGATTTAAAAAGCGACGGTTCAATGAACCGTCGCTTTTTTCCGCTTCCGTATTTAATCAATGTTGATGATGGGCATGCGCTCCGGGCGCATCGGCCTTGGCGGTACATAAAATCGAGCTATCGTGGGCATGCTGTTCGGATTCGACTTGTAACGTCACGTGCCGGATTTCTTTGTGTTCCAGCATGTGTTCGACTTCTTTGAGAATCGCCTCGGCTTCATAGATCGTCTTGTCGCCGCCGACGACAATATGTGCTGTAAGAGCGTTCATGCTGCTTGTAATGGACCAAATGTGCACATCATGGACTCCCTTAACGCCCTTCACCTTTCGAATTGAATCGACAATCTCGTTCAAATCGATATTATTCGGCGCCCCTTCCATCAAGACGTGCAAGGACGATTTTGTGACAAAGTAACCGCTGCGCAAAACAAGTGCCGCGACAATGACGCTTGCAAGCGGGTCTGCCCAGCCCCAGCCAAAGAACATCATCAACAGAGCTGCGGCAATGGCGCCGACGGACCCCAGCATATCGCTGAGCACGTGCAAATAGGCGCCGCGCATATTCAGGTTATTTTTTGTATCGCTTCCCCTCATCATGAGCCATGCAACAAATACATTAATCAGCAATCCGATCGTACTGATAATTAACATGCCTAGCGTAGCCACTTCCGGCGGGTTCGTGAAACGTTCAATCGCTTCATAGAAAATATAGATGGAAATCCCGATTAATGTGATGCCGTTAAGAGCCGCGGCTAAAATTTCAAATCGTCTGTAACCGTACGTTTTCCCTGTGTTAACGGCTTTTGCTCCAAACTTGAATGCGAGCAATGCAATGCCTAAAGCGATGGAATCGGACAACATATGACCTGCATCGGAAAGCAGGGCCAAGCTGTTGGTAACCACGCCCCCAACTGCTTCGATAATCATGTACGCTGTGATAATAATGAATGATATTAAGAGTACTTTTTTATTGCTGGTATGAACATGGTTGTGCCCATGATCGTGATTATGTCCGGACATCCGGTATCATCTCCTTTTACAAATTGAATGGCTTGATCATGCTGCTTTCTTAAAAATCAATACATGAGCAATTATTCATATGTTTTTGTTGACCTTATTATATTCGTTCCCAATTACGCGTGTCAACCATAATTCTCATTTTGGACTTGGTGACTATTTTGCTCAGAAATACCTTTTATTATCCGGTCTTTACCACACATCGGGAAACAGATCAATGACTCGAAGGGGTGGTTTTCTTTGTTTTTCACCGAGTTGTCAGAAAGATTTGATTCTTTTTTGAACTGAGCTCCTTTCGTGATTAATTTGAGACATAGCGTCGTTATAATAAATTTTAAGTATCGGGCAGGTTTCGACCGGATTCAATCCCGATGATTGAAATATCAGTGATTGAAAGGAGACAGTCTGGCGTGGTGATAGATACTGTGCTGTGGAGCAAATGGCTGACAGGGATGACCTTGGCGTTTCATGCCATTTTTGCCACGATTGGTGTCGGTGTTCCGTTCATGATTGCCATTGCCGAATTTGTCGGCATACGCAAGAAGGATCCTCATTACATACTCATGGCCAAAAGATGGACGAGAGGATTTGTCATTTCCGTGGCCGTAGGCGTGGTGACCGGAACGGCGATTGGCCTGCAGCTTTCGCTTGTGTGGCCGAACTTTATGCAATTGGCGGGGAATGTGATCGCACTCCCGTTATTTATGGAGGTTTTTGCCTTCTTTTTTGAAGCTATTTTCCTGGGGATTTATTTGTACACATGGGACCGGTTTCGCAATCCGTATATTCATTGGCTGCTGACGATTCCGATTGTCGTTGGGGCAGGCATGTCCGCTGTTTTTATTACGACAGTGAACGGATTTATGAATCAGCCCGGAGGTTTTGTCATGGAAGCGGGCCAATTTACGGCAGTCAATCCGCTGCAAGCGATGTTGAATACGGCGACGCCCTCCAAAGTCTTTCACGTCGTAACCTCAGCCTATTTGACGGGGGCTGCCCTGCTGGCCGGGATTGCGGCCTACACGATGCTGAGAAAAGGGCCATCGGCGTATCACAAGAAAGCATTGAAGCTCATGATGGCGGTTGTGCTGGTGTTCAGCGTGCTGACAACCCTGGCCGGGGATGTGTCGGCCAAGTTTTTGGCAGAGCATCAGCCGGAGAAGCTGGCGGCGGCGGAATGGCATTTTGAAACGGAGAGCGGTGCGGATTTGATTTTATTGGGCTGGCTGAATGCGGAGCAGAAGGTTATGGGAGCCATTCATATTCCGAAAGCGCTCAGCTTCCTGGCCTTTGGCGATTTTAATGCCGAGGTAACGGGGCTGGAGGAGTTTCCCCTTGATGAACGCCCGCCGCTGCTTGTGCACTATTTGTTTGATTTCATGGCTGGGATCGGTTTTGTTATGTTGGCCGTTGCGCTGTTGTATTTTCTGTTTTTGTTCTGGAAGAAACGCAGTGAGCTTAACAAATGGCTGCTTCGGGGCATTGTTTTTAGCACGTTGCTATCGTTTCTGGGCGTTGAACTGGGCTGGTTTTATGCGGAGATTGGGCGGCAGCCGTGGATTATCCGCGGATATATGCGCGTAGAGGAAGCGGCCACTTCGTCACCGAGTGTGAGGATTCTCTTTTTCCTCTTCCTGCTTTTGTATATTGTACTGGGGAGCATGTGTGTCATTGTGCTGAGGCGCTTGTTCCGTAATAAACCGGCAGAAGCCGAGCTGGAAAAGCTTGTGAAAGAAAAGCATGTTCAATCCATGGAAAAGGGTGAGCCGGTATGATCAGTTACGAGTTGATTGGCATCTCCGTGCTCTGGCTGTTTTTGTACGGTTATTTAATTGTGGCCTCCATTGATTACGGCGCCGGCTTTTTTGCCTTTTATGCCCGTCTGACGAAGCGGGATCATCTGATCAATCGTTTGATATCCCGCTACTTATCGCCAGTCTGGGAGATTACCAATGTGTTTTTTGTTTTTTTCTTCGTTGGCATCGTCGGTTTTTTCCCTGACACGGCTTATTATTACGGCTCTGCGCTGCTTGTGCCGGGAAGCATTGCCATTATTCTGCTGGCTATTCGCGGCTCCTTTTATGCATTTGAAAATTACGGCTCCAAGGAAAACATCGTGTACCTGTTTTTATATGGGGCAACGGGTTTGCTCATTCCGGCTTCTTTGTCGGTGGCACTGTCGCTTTCCGAGGGCGGATTTATTGTGGAGAAAGGCGGAGCTGTTTCTCTGGAATATGGGTCGCTGATATCAAGCCCGCTGTCGTGGAGCATCGTTGCATTGGCCATCGTATCGGTGCTGTTCATTAGCGGCTCGTTCCTGGCCTTCTACGCTTCCCGGGCGGACGATCAGTCCGCGTTGAAGCTGATGCGGACCTATGCCCTGTTTTGGAGCACGCCCACGATTATTGCCGCACTTACGGCATTTATTTATCTCAGCCAGCACAATGAGCGCCATTTTCAGAACATGATGGATTTATGGTGGCTGCTGGCGCTTTCTGTCGGTTTTTTCATCATAGCCCTGTGGCTGCTGTACAGCGGACGCCGCTACGGACTGGCTTTTATATGTGTCATGCTGCAGTTTTTCTGTGCCTTTTTTGCGTACGGGATCGGGCAATATCCTTATATTCTGGATCCGTACATTACCATTCAAAGCGGGGCCACGCAGGAGTCGATGGGCATTGCGCTGGTGGTGGCCTTTATCGGCGGCCTGTGCCTGCTGGTACCGTCCCTTATTCTGGTCTTCAAGTTATTCTTGTTTGATGCGGATTATGTAAAAGGTAAGAAATGAGCCAGTGTATGCATGACTGCATGTTGGGAGTACCTTACAGGCGTATGTATAAAGGAGGGAAGTCTGCGTGAAAAGGAAAACCAGTCTTATATCTGAGCTTATGTCCGCACAAAGGAAACGTCTTGTACTCCTGGGCGGTCTGTCGCTTGCGCTTGGCGCAGCCATTGCAGGCCAGAGCGTGCTGCTCGCTGAAGCGGTCGAGCGGATTTTTGTGCAGCAGATCTCCTTTGCGTCGGTTGTTGTCATCCTTGGATCATTGCTGGCTGTCATGGTTGCGCGAACACTGCTGTCGTATGGAAACGGGCGCATCGGCTTGCACATGGCTGCCAGTGCCAAGACGGAGATGCGGGCAAAGGTGCTGCGTAAGCTTGCCAATGCTTCCGTTCCTTCGGCGCTGCACGGGCAAACCGGGGGCAAGGTGAGTGTGGCGCTGGATGCCGTGGATGAGGCGGACAGTTATTTCAGCCAGTACATGCCGCGTATGCTGGAAGCCGCCGTCATTCCGATCCTGATCTTGATCGTTGTTTTCACACTGCATATGAATTCCGGCTTCATTATGCTGGTTACCGCCCCTTTTATCCCGATATTTATGGTGCTTGTGGGGCTGAAAACGAAGAACAAATCGGAGGAGAAATTTGCGCAGCTGGCCGAGTTTTCCGGTACGTTCCTCGACTCGCTTCAAGGGCTGGTTTCGCTCAAGCTGTATGGCCGGGCCCATCATCAGCAGCAGGAAATTGAGCGCAGCAGCCTTGGTTATCGGGATGCGACGATGGGCATTTTGCGGATTGCCTTTACTAACACCTTCATGCTGGAATCGATCGTGATGCTCAGCATTGGCATTGTTGCGCTTGAGTTGGCGCTGCAACTGCTGGTGTTCAAATCGCTTTCCTTCCATACCGCCTTTCTGATTCTGCTGCTGGTGCCTGAGTTTTACAGCCTGTTAAAAAACACGGGAACTGCCTTTCACAGCGGCCGCACCAGCATGGGCGCAGTCCGTAAAGTGGAAGAAATGCTTGTGGAAACAGGGGAAGAGAGAGCAGCAACGGATAGCGGAGAGGCTGGCGGGAAAATGGGCGGAACAGATGAGACCGGCAGGGGGAAGAAGGAGGACAAGGAGGTCAAGTCTGGGACTGCCCACTTGGATTTGATCCGGATGCCGCCATCCATCGAGCTGAGGGATGTCCGCTTTCAGTATGCGCCGGATTCGTTCGAGCTTGCAGCCGGTTCCCTGTCGTTTGGACCTGGGGAGCAAATCGCCATTGTCGGAAAAAGCGGGTCAGGCAAAACAACCTTGCTGCACCTCATTGCCGGGCTGCTGAAGCCGACAGCGGGAGAAGTGCTGGTGAACGGACGCCCGCTTGCGCAATACGATGAGGTTTCATGGTTTGAACACGTCAGCTACATTACCCAGCATCCGTATATTTTTGCCGGCACGTTTGCCGACAATATAACGCTTGGCGCGGACCGGGACGTCTCCAGGGCGGAAATCGTGCAGGCGGCGGAGGCCGCCGGGCTTGCTGCCGTTGCCGCCGAATTGGAGCAGGGTTATGACACCTTTGTCGGTGAAGGGGGCAGGGGATTGTCAGGCGGTGAGAAGCAAAGGCTTGCGCTGGCGCGTGCTTTTTTGAAGAAGCCTGCCGTCATTTTGTTTGATGAACCCACGGTGGGATTGGATTTGCACACTGAACGCGTTTTGCAGCAGTCCATTGCCGAGCTTGCGAGCAAGGCAACCATGATTACCGTAGCTCACCGCTTGTACACGATCCGGCATGCTGACAGGATCTTGTTTATGGACAACGGTGTGCTGCTGGACTGCGGGCGTCATGATGAGCTGCTTGCCCGTCTGCCCCAATATGCCGAGATGGTGGATGTTCAGCGCAAAGGAGGACTCGCATGAATGAACTGGCTATATTAACAAAGGCGATAATTCAGGAACGGAAGGATATCGCCATGGCAATCATCGGCGGATTTATTGCCGGTATAGCGGGTGTATGCCTCTTTGCCGCAAGCGGTTATATGATCTCCCAGACGGTGTTTGCCCCGCCGCTCTACACCTTGATTGTGCTGACATCCCTGGTAAAAATACTTGGACTGCTGCGGGCGGCAAGCCGCTACGGCGAACGCTTGTATTCCCACCGGGCGACGTTCTCTATACTCAGCCGTTTGCGCACATCCTTTTTTGCCAAGCTTGTGCCTCTGACACCTGGGATATTGGGCAAAAATCGGAGCGGGGAGCTACTCGCGCGGATCGTCGGGGATGTGGAAAGCTTGCAGCATTATTTTATACGTGTCGCCTATCCCCCTGTCGTTGTCATTATGGTGTTTTTGGCTACAGTTTTGTTTACTTCGGCCTTTTCGTTCTGGATGGCCTGTTTGTTTGTGCTGGGGATGCTGGCTACGGCTTTTGTGGTTTCCGGGGTTTGTTCTGCTTGGGCAGAGAAGGATACATGGCCGTGTCCGCCAGCAGCGAGCGGCGTTTTCCACTGAAGTGACCGAATTGCTATACGGGTTCCGCGATTTAAAAGTATACGGGCAATTGAAAAAACGGGAGCAGCAGCTGCAGCATGCTTCCGCCACGCTGGCGGACGAACAGCAGGCAGCAGCCCGGCACTTGCTGCGCGGGCAATCGCTGCATACTTTTGTGACATACCTCATTTCCTGGGGTGTATTGGTCCTTGGTGCCTATTTGATCATGCACGGCTCGCTTGCCGGCGTGTTTCTCGCCATGCTGGTGATGGCTTCGCTCACGGTGTTTGAAGAAGCTGCGGCAATGGCTACGCTGCCCGCTTATAAGCAGGATAGCGAGCATGCGGCAAAGCGGCTTGCGGAAACGGTTCATGCCACGGATAAGCAGTCGCCGCAGCCAAGCGGTGTTCTTTCAGATAAGCAGGCCGTTTCGATTGATCTGTGCGGCGTTACGTTTCAATATGAAGATGAGTGGCGCCCGGCGCTGAAGGACATTGCTCTTCATATTCCGGCGGGTTCCAAAACCGCCATTGTTGGGCCGAGCGGATCAGGTAAAACAACCATTATCGAATTGCTACTCAAGCTGCGCACACCGACAGAAGGCCAGATTCGTTTAAATGGAGTTTCGGCCCAGGAACTGGATGAAGCGAGCATATGGCAAGCGTCCAATGTTGTGCTGCAGCACAGCCATTTCTTTCGGGGGACTATTCGGGATAACCTGCTGCTGAATGAGGAACATGCTTCCGACGAAGAGTTGTCGGCTATGCTGGATAAAGTGCAGCTACAGAATAAATCGCTGGACGATACAGTGTATGAAAAAGGGGAGAATTTCTCGGAGGGGGAGAAGCAGCGTCTGGCCTTGGCCCGGGCGATGCTTCGGAAAGGACGGTTATGGCTTCTGGACGAACCGACCTCTTCACTGGATTACGTAACAGAGCAGCGCGTTTTCCAGAACCTGCTGACTCAGGCGGCTGACGATACGCTTCTGCTGATTTGCCATCGGCTGACCGGCCTGGAAGGGATGGACCGGATATTGGTCATGGACCAGGGAAGAGTCATTGAAGCGGGCACGTATGCTGAGCTGATGGAGCAAAAGGGATATTTTTATGAAATGAAGCAAATCGAGCTGCAAATGATCGGCGATTAACATTTAGCTTTTTGTAAGGAGAGACTGGTACAAATGGAATCCGATGAACGAGTTCATCAGCGCCACAATACGTCCTATCGTTTCCTGTTGTCCAGTAAAAAGCTCTTTGTCGAGTTGCTTTGCTCCTTTGTTCTTCAAGATTTCAAGCGCAAGGAAGCTGATCTGGAGAACCACATTCCCTGAAGATGAATGATAGTTATTTCTTTTGAGATCAATTTGAATTTAGAATTGATATATTGAAGGACTCCATCGGTATATAGCCAGTAGGAGTCCTTATGTTTTATTTTTCATCACTTCTCGTAAAAAATTTCCCAATCAATACATATATGAATAATGCAATAATTACTGCTAGACCATAGTCGATAACGAACTTAATAAGATTTTCAAATGTGAAAAAACTGGTTTCTGTGTTGTATTGAAAAAAATCTAGCCTTCCGTAAGTTAGATTTCCAATGATGTTACCAATGAGCAACGCAACGATAAATCTCCAAATGTTTTTCATCAAATCCCCTCCTTGTTAGCAAATTAAAATTAAGGGTTGTCATAACCTCTCCTAGAGTTTACCATAAAAGGTGTTGATATCACATCATTGGCAATTACATAGAAAAAAACAATGAGGAGATGAAGTGATGAAAAAAGTTTGGATTAACTCACTTATGGCCGCAACGTTACTATCAGGTGTGATTGCGGTACCTGCCTCAATGTATGCATCGCCTTCTGCAGACTTAATTAGTGCTAAGGAATCTCTAAGTGAATCTGATTTAAAAGATATTGAAGGTATCGCCGAATATTTCAATTTGACTGAGCAGGAAAAAAATGAATTCATTAAAACTTTAGAAAATAAAGAAGATTCTGGTGAGTTTCATACACAGGGGAAACTGAGTTGGGCAGTAAAAGCTTTAAAAGCAGGATTTGATAAGCTCCCTGCCCCAGTGAAAGCATTTATTGGGGTAGAAGGTTTCTTGCAAATACTTGGTGTAGTTGATAACTTCACCGGAGCTGTTGAAGATGCAATTTATGCAGGTGCTTTGCAAGTGACAGGTGATGAAGATGCTGCTTGGTGGGTTACTAAAGCACTGATGTTGCTTTTATAGAAAGTTAAAAAGCTCTACCAGCGAATAGCTGACAGAGCTTTTTTGGTTATCTCAAAAGGTTAAGCTGTTGAAACGCCATTACCTGTATTTGTCTGAAGGACGATGTGAAAAATAATTAATGAAATCAACGGTTTGCCCACCGATCTTTGTCGGAATGGTCTAGATTATCCACCTCCGTGGATTGATGTCAACTGAATCATAAAGTTCGAAGTCACTAATAATATTAAATTAGTTACGAACAGCAGAGAAATTATTTTCTTCATGTTTTCCTCCCATTTCCACTAAGTTATGATATTCTAGCTTTGTTTCGACTAATGCAAACTTTCGGAAACGTTCAAATAGTCGAATAAACCGAAGCACAGTGCTTTCATCATTAATTATAGTAGATTTTTTCAGGCCGTCTAACAAATGATGAAATCCCTTTTCGTAACTGCCTCTAGATAAATAATATTGCGCCAGCTCAGATAGTAGACCAACATGTTGATCGGCAGTATTTTGATCGTTATATATTTCGTTTCCTTTTTGTTCATGGAGATTGATTATTACAGCACCAAATTTTGTGAGAATATGATCTACATCAACACCAAATCGATTGGCCACCATCATGACATTCCATAAGCCACGAATGGTTTCAATTTCTCTCGATTCAATGTAGTTCACATATTCTGAAAGCAATTTTGTGTCACCTGACATTAACTTAGCTAAAAAAATATTAGCTCTGGCCCACTCCTGAAATAGACCTTTCCAGTGAAGAGTTTCTTCATCCGTCTCCTTCACCCATTCTAAATCTGCATATTTATAGGCCATTTCCCATGCCATCTCATAGTTACCCTGATCGTGGAAAAAACCACCAATTAACAGATAGCTATATGCAACATAAAAAAATAGGGGTCTTAATGGATTTTTTTGATTTACTGCTAGTTCCTTATTAGATGAATGTGATAACGAGTATTGGATTTTCGCTATATGCCGCAACTTAACAGCAGTTGTGTAAACCTTCTCCCATCGGTGTAATGAGCGATATGTATTCGCCAAATCCTTCAGTGCATCCAGTTGTTCAATCTCATGAAGTCGATCAGCGAAAGGCTCAAACTGTATGGCTGCCTGATAATTCTGCTCAAGATCCTTTCCCTGTCTGATGAGAAATAATCTGTACTGACAAAAAGCTAACCGCTCTGAATGCTGATTTTTCTCGCTTAAAGCTATGCTCTCGTAAAGAATTGCTGCTGCAGTATGTTTGCCCTGGCCAAAAAAATCTTCCGCTACCTCAAGCAGAGAAGACAAATATAACAGGTTATCCATCAACAAATTTACAGCCTGCTTGATGCACTCCAGCTTATTCAACTCGGTGCAGCGGTATAAGAAAGGTTTGATTCTGCGCCAATTCGGGGCAATTTCATTCAGATACTCTTGCATGTACTGCTCGTAAAAATGCCCATGAGGTAGATTCATTGTTGCCGTAATCCGGTCCAACTGATCCACAGCAAGCACCCTCTTATTGTTCAAGATGGAACTCACCGTACCTGCATTCATCCCGGACCGTTTCCCGAATTGATTGATGTTTAAACCATTCTTCTGTAAAAATTGTTCCAGCTCTCCGAGAATCGTGGTTGTATTGTTCAAACGAACCACCTCTAATATTTTTTGATAATATATTACAAATATAACCATTATTTGAACGAAGGTCAATAGATACATTCCGACGGGTTCTTCAATAAGGAGATTGCTGTCCGCCATTTACTGAAATAGCAGTACCTCACCGCTGTCTAATAAATTCTATAAACTCCGTGGCCGCTGCCGGAAGGTAGCGGTCTTTTCGCCATTTCAGGCCAATCTCCCATTCCCAGCCTTCCTCGGCAATCGGAATCCAGACAAGTCCCTCCAGCTCCAGTCCTGGGGTCTGCGGAAGGATCGAAACACCCAGACCAGCTTTGATGAAGCCGGCTACAGTAACCAGATCTTCGGCATCGTAGGTGGTAGCCAGATGGAAACCGGTGTTATCGAAACATGTGGAAATAGTGGCTCTTAAGGCACAGTTATTCTTGAGGCCCACAAAGGGCTCGCCGGACAGCTTCGTAAGACTGAGTGGGGACGACTGCCGTGCAAAGGCATGCTGAGCGGAAACGACGATATACAAAGGCACCTTGAGGATCGTCAGCCATTCATGCTTCATGATTGCAGATTCCTTGGAGGTAATCATCAGGTCGGAGCTTCCATTCTCAAAATGCTCGTCCACATCGCCAAGGCTGCCCTGAAATAATTCAAACCGGACCTTCGGATGCTCCTGCTTATACTCCATAACAAGGTTTGGGATCAGATCCACTCCAAGAATATTCAGATAAGAAATGGAGACTACACCGGTATCCGGGTCAGACCATTCTCTGATTTCCTGAATTCCACTCTCAATACTCCGCAGAGCTTCTTCCACCCGCTTGGCGAACTGCACCCCATAACGGTTGAGCCGGATATTACGTCCGTCCCGGTCAAACAGCGGCAGCCCCAATTCATCCTCCAGCTTGGAAATGGCATGGCTCAAGGTCGGCTGGGTCAGGTTAAGCGCCTTGGAGGCATTGGTCATGTGCTGAAGCTTGGCCACGGTAATGAAGTATTCCAATTGAGTGAGTTCCAAAGAGAATCTATGTTGCAGGCTCAAAGTCTACATAAAGGCAAACGTGAAGGCAGACGCGAAGGTTAAACAAAACACCAAATAACTACACAAATAAATAGCCCCGGGACTGACTGCCCGGGGCTTATTTGTGGTATAATCTGGCTTGTACACCATATCAGCTAACAGGGCGGCAGCCAAATCTCCCGGAAGGGAGGTGAGGCTATGACAGTATTTGAAGCATTATACTTGATGCTTGCATTCGGCATGTTTGTAATTGCCATGCTGTCTTTCAATAAGCGGAAATGAGCCGCCCTGTGGTTAGGATGACGGCTCATTTCCATGTGAGTGTGTTATTACTGGCTGCCCGCTCTTTTAGCGGTGGTTGTACAGGGGACCGGTTGCCGCCGGTCCCTTTTTCTATTCTTATGTTACCACAATGAAATTATACAATTCAACGGATTGCTGTGTAATTATATATATTTCTATGGATATAATTAGTTAGTTTATAACTACATAAATAAATAGCCTCGGACTCACAGCTCGGGGCTTATTTGTGGTATAATCTGGCTTGTACACCATATCAGCTAACAGGGCGGCAGCCAAATCTCCCGGAAGGGAGGTGAGGCTATGACAGTGTTTGAAGCATTATACTTGATGCTTGCATTCGGCATGTTTGTAATTGCCGTGCTGTCTTTCGATAAACGGAAATGAGCCGCCCTGGCAAGGTAAACGGCTCATTTCTTTTGAGTTCTTTCCATGGCTGACCGCTCTTTTAGCGGTGGTTGTACAAGGGGATCGGTTGCAGCCGGTCCCTTTTTCTATTCTTATGTTACCACAATGAAATTATACAATTCAATGGATTGCTGCGTGATTCTAAATAATTCTCTGGATATGGTTAGTGTATAACTACATAAATAAATAGCCCCGGGACTGACTGCCCGGGGCTTATTTGTGGTATAATCTGGCTTGTACACCATATCAGCTAACAGGGCGGCAGCCAAATCTCCCGGAAGGGAGGTGAGGCTATGACAGTATTTGAAGCATTATACTTGATGCTTGCATTCGGCATGTTTGTAATTGCCGTGCTGTCTTTCGGTAAACGGAAATGAGCCGCCCTGTGGATAGGATAACGGCTCATTTCTTTTGAGTTCTTTCCATGGCTGCCCGCTCTTTTAGCGGTGGTTGTACAAGGGACCGGGTGCAACCGGTCCTTTTTCTATTCTTATGTTACCACAATGAAATTATACAATTCAACGGATTGCTGTGTAATTATATATATTTCTATGTGATTCTATAGATACGGTTAGTTTACTATATCACAGGCTATTTCCCATTTGGACGAATGGAGATATTCGTCTGACCAAGAATGTAGTCAATACTTACGTCGTAAAATTCGGATAGTTTAATCAATATAGAGCTTGGCACATCCAGATTTCCGTTTTCGTATCGTGAATACGTTGCCTGAGAGATTTTTAGATAATTAGCCAATTGTTGTTGAGTCAAATCCTTGTCTTCACGTAAATTACGTATTCTCTTGTACATCGTTCATCACCCAAGCTAATTTTAAGTTATGCGAAAACTGCATATTGAATTTTATGCAGTTTTCGCATAAAATTTATTTGTACAGAAAGTACGAGCTGTTCTTTTATATTCTCAACGATATGGTTTACATAATTTTCTTAAAGGGGAAGTATGGAATGAAAAGTATTTTGGAGGAACTTTACAGAGGCAATCTGGACCCTGCAGAGGGGATGCTTCCCACGGATCCCGAATATCGTCCGCTCAATAGAAGAATTACTGAATTCATGGAGGAACTCAAACAGAGATTTTCGGAGAGCGATTTCGCAGCCCTTGAGCAAATATTGGATTTGAACGATGAATCTAATTCGATGCTTGCAAGTGAAGCTTTTGTCCAGGGATTCAGAATGGGAGCTTTGGTAATGGTTGAGGTGTTCAGAGGGGGCAAACCTGATGTTATGGGCGGAAATTAGGAGGGCGTAACGTTACGCAAAACCTTTTTCGGCGCTCTTGAATTTCGCCGGTCGTTCTCGCCCAGCATGAAAGTTGACGAATGGGCGGACGTATCATATCGTAAATTATAGGAACGTAATCGGTTAAGGGGTGGCAACAAGGTGGGAGCAAGCATTAAAGACGTCGCGCGAAGAGCCGGTGTGTCTGTTACCAGTGTGTCCAGGGTGTTGAACGGTGAGAAGTATGTGAGCAAGGCGCTGCTCGAGAAGGTCAATCGGGTCATTGAAGAGCTCAATTATTCGCCGAGTCACATCGCGCGCAGCTTGAAGTCGCAGAAGACGAGTATCATTGGCATCATTGTTCCTGATTTGACGAATCAATTTTCTTCAACGATCTTAAGCAACATCGAGGCAACCGCAAGTGCGAAAGGATATAATCTGCTTGTCGGCAACATCGCGGAGAGCCTGGAGAAGGAACTGAAGTACTTGCGGATTTTTCAAAACATGAGGGTCGATGGCATCATTGTCATGCATCAGAAGTTTGATGACCGCATTCTTGATTTTTTTGCAGGCGCCGCGATGCCGATTTTGTTTTCCAGTGTGAAAGCCCCGTCATCCGCACACTTGTCAGTGATGATCGACGATTATCAAGCCGCATTCGACACGACGGAGCATCTTATTCAGACAGGGCATGTGAACGTTGCTTATCTCGGCGGTGATTTGCATGACATTACTTCCGGATTGAATCGGTATCGCGGATTTCTTGATGCGATGAAGAAGCATGGGCTGGAGCAGGACGAACGATTCGTCAAATTTGGCGATTACAAGCTGCCTTCTGGGCGCAGGCTGATGGAGGAAATCATTCGACAAGATGAGTTGCCGACGGTCGTCTTTGCAGCCAGTGACGATATGGCCGTTGGGGCGCTCAATTGTGCACTGGATTACGGACTGCAGGTGCCGAAAGATATCTCCATCGTCGGTTTCGACGGGAGTCGGATAACGGAGTTGGTTCGCCCTGCGATTACCTCAATGGAGCAACCGGTGGAGGAACTTGGAAGGAAGTCGGTCGACTATATGCACCAATTGATCGTAAACCCGGAGCTCACGTTCGACTCGGATATTATATTGCAGCATCGACTCGTCGTACGTGAAAGCAGTCGAGCGTTAATGTAGTTCTCGCAGAGAACAATCTATGTCACCCGAAGGGGTGATTTTTTTTGCTTTGTGCAATTTACATAAAGTCAAACAAAAAATAGCAATAGATTTTACATAAGCCAACTAGAATATATACAGAATCATTTCTGGTAACGATACCATATCAATGTTATAGAGGGTGGAACGTACGATGGACGAACTGTTGATCGCGGAGGATATTACTGGAACTGGAACAAAATTGACTGGAGAAGGAGAGTTGGCACAATGAAACGTTATCAGATCATCGCGCATACCGGCTGCGAAGGAACCCCTTACAACACGGCAGAATCTTGTCAAGCCGGCTTCGATGCAGGCGCCGACATGCTGGAAGTGGACGTTCGCGCGACGAAGGATGGCGTAGCGGTGCTTTATCATGATGATGAACCTGACGTCGGGCTCTACACATATACGGAATGGACGAGTGCCGAACACGATCCGGTCGAGAAGCTGGAAACCGTATTGAGACAGTTCCTCAATAAGCGTATTCAATTCAACCTGGATTTGAAGACTCTCGAGGCTTATGAAGCCGCAGTGAAGGTCGTGGACCAACTGGACGCCTGGAGTCAAGTGTACTTTACGGGTGTTACCGACCATCTTGCACATGGCATCCGGGCAAAGCATGTCGTATGGAATTTGCCGCACATCCCGCTAGACACACCTGATGACGACTACGATGCGGATATCCGGCGGTATTGCGAACAGGTGAAACAAGCAGGCTTTTGCGGGGTGAACGCCCATTACGAATCGTGCCGCGAAGCATTGATCAAGCATGCGGCACAGCGCGGCTTGCTCGTCTGGATTTATACGCTGCCGGCGAACGGGGCGTTGCTCCGCAGGTATGTTGACATGGGGGTAGACGCGGTGTCCGTTATGGACGTATCCGCCTGCATGGAACTAACGAAGCGTTGGTCGTCAAGATGATGCTATTTTCTTTGACAAATATGGTATCGATACCATATGGTCTGATTTCATGATCGAAGGGAGGAGGACAGCCGAAGTGTTGTCCGACAATCATGTTGCAGGTGAATGCAAGACAAACAAAAGCTAAGGCGTTCGGAAGCTGGAAGGGCGCCTCGAGACGGGAATCGCATGCTGTATGGTATGTATTCTTGCTCCCGACATATTGTGTATGACAAGCAGCTTTTCGACGATTGGGGTGTCGAATATTTGTCCGAATCGCCAACGATCGATGAGGTGCTGGAAAAAGCGGCGAAGATGACGGGAAAAAACCCGAAAACCGGCGCACAAAACTATGGATTGACCTTTAATGGAAAGGATGCCGCAGATACTGTCATGAACGTCAACGAATCGCTTGGCGGTCAGTGGGGAACCAGGTTCTTGTGGAAAGGCATGAAGGTGGAATTCGATTCGCCGACGATGATCGAGGCGGCGGAACGGCTGAAGGAAGCGAGCCAGTATGCTCGGAGGGTGTGCTTGTGGACCAAGGGAGCGAGAACTTCTTGAAGGGTAACAACAATGTCGCCATCAACTTGCGCGTAGCCCCCGGCTTCATCGACAGCATCAAAACATTCGGCACGCAAGACCGTTACCAGGCGACGCTTCTCTTCCAGAATTCCGAGAAAGGAATGGGCGGCATGTTTGCGGGAAGCCCGTTTGCCATCGGTGCAACAAGCCAGAACAAGGATCTTGCCTGGGAATGGCTGAAGTTCAGCGGAAGCGAAGTTTTTCAGAAATACATGTGGGAAGAACAACGCTCCCAGAGTATGCCTGTCCTTAAGGCAGCGGCAGATTGGGAAAGTGTGAAGGCAGAGCCGCAGATGGACATTATTCTCAAACAAATGAGCCAACTGTGGGCGCCCCGCTATCCTTATCGTTCCGGACAACCGCGTTATATTTTGTCGGAGAACGTAGAACGCATTTTGTTAGGTGAATTGTCGCCTGCCTCAGGAATGAAGCGAGCGCAGGAAGAGACGGAGAGTTGGCTGGAAGGTCAGCAATAATAAATCCATTGAGAGGCAAGGTGGTACAAAAATGTTTAAGAAAGCTCTTCTGTTTGTTGCTATCGTTGTTGTGTGTGTCACGTCTTTGGCGAACACATCCATGGCTTACAGCAATTCCAACTGGATGGGGGAGATTAGTGATCAGACCGCGCTATCCGCTCTCTCGATCCCGGGGACACATGATTCCGGTGCGATGTACGAGTCTATTTACGGTACGGCCAAGACGCAGGATCTCACAATTGCCGAGCAGTTGTCCAGTGGGGTCCGCTATCTGGATATTCGTACGAGACACTTTAAGGACGCCTTCACGATTCACCACGGCGCGGTGTATCAGAATCAAAACTTTGACGGCGTCTTGAATGCCGTGATTTCGTTCCTGAATAACAACCCGACGGAAACCGTGATCATGAGCGTGAAAGAGGAACATACCGCTGCCGAAAATACACGTTCCTATGAAGAGACCTTTAATAGCTACATTAATAAAAATCCGAACAAATGGTTGATGACGGATCACATCCCTACTCTCGGCGAGGCCAGGGGCAAGATCGTGCTTCTTCGAAGATTCGCGGCCGACCAGCTTCCGAAAGGCATTGATGCAACGGCTTGGAAAGACAACACCTCCTTCACAATCCATAATGCAGCCAGCTTGAACATCCAAGATTATTACAAAGTATCGGACCGGAACAAGAAGTGGACGAATATTCAGAACATGTACAACGAAACGAATTCGTCCAATCCATCGACGTTATACATTAACTTCACAAGCGGGTACAGCCCGGGCTTGTTCGGCATTCTGAACATTCGAGCGATTTCGGACGAGATCAATCCAAAGGTCAATCAATTCTTTACCACGAACACGAGCGGCCGCTTCGGTGTTTCCGCGATGGATTTTATGACAAGCGAACTTGCTTCGAAGATTATTGCAACTAATTTTTAATTCGCAACATATATATACAACAATCTAGCAATGAAAAGCTCCTGAATTCGTGCTCGCGGCGGTTTAGGAGCTTTTTTTGCATGCTCAGAATTCGCAAAATAACCAGTATCACAATGTATCCTACCATACAAAAATGATCGGACCATACAAAAAAGTGCGTACTATTCAGCGTTATTGGAACTTGGTAATCTACATACAGAACGAACGATCCACAAGTGGAGCGGTCGTTAAATTACTCATAGATGGGGTGCGAAATGATGCAAGAATATCAACTTACTTTGAAAGATAAACGAATCGTATGGGGAACTGCAGTGGATATTGAGCCGCTAATCGGCAAATATCCCGGTGACTCCATCAGACAAGGCGTGAATACGGCCCTGGATTGGAATTTGCCTGCCGGTGTATATCGGGCAAAAGAGGTCGTAATGGAACTGGATAAGCTGCTCGAGTCGATGCTGGTTCAGCTTGGCGAACCGGTTAAAGGCGATCCGACAGTGCTGCTGGATAGTCTTCAGGCCAATTTGGCGATTTCCGGACGTGTGTCTTCACTGCCGCTTGGGCCTTTGGCATTTGAAGATAAGGCTGGCGCCGAGCTTACAGCCCAGGCGGTACGCATAGGGGAACAACTGGTAAGCTGGGCGCGGGAAATTAATGCACAGAAGAGAGCACTCGCCCAATATGGGCCGGAGACGCTCGGAGCGCTGGAATTTCGAAGCCACTGTTATGGTCATGCTCTGATTCCGGAAGCTATTGCACAAGCTTTCGGGCCAACGGGCGGACCAAGGGTCATGCAGCTCTATAATGAATATCTGCACCAATTTGTTCTGCTGCGGGATGCCTTGCTTCCATTTGCCAATTGGGAGCAGGTGCCGTTTGAAGTCAAGGAGCATACGGAGTTCAAAGGGCTGCGTTTTCTGGAGCCGGTACGTGAGCGCTTTTTAACTCAATTGTTAGGGAAAAAGCTGACGCACAAATCGATTGTCCAGTATGCGCAAAGTGTGGTCAGCTCAGGTTTGACCACAGCCGGTTACGGCTTTCAATATCGCCTGGGAACCGTATTGCCTGCTGGTTTGGGAGAGACGGCCGGGACAGCGGCGCGCTATCTACTGAAATGGCATCCGGTACAAACGATACAGGCAGCAGGAACACAAGATGTGACTGCGGTCTCATTCGATTATGAATATGACGATTATTATGCCGCTCCGCGCAGCGAAGCAGGAACAGGTACACCGGTGAAAAAAGATACGCTTCCTGTTACTGGAGAGCATTACGATCAGCCATCCATCGCCCGGCTGCTACCAAATGCAGGCTCCGACCGAACGACGCTTCGTTTCAGTCTGGAACTGGAAGGCCGCGAATTTAGTGTAGATCTCGGTCAGCTCTTCAGGGGGCATCGCTTTTTATATCGCCCGCAAGGGATCGACAATGCCGATACCGGAGTTGTGAAGCGGACATCCATCAGCTCGCATCAGGCAATAGATATTCTTTCACATGCCGGGCTGGTGACGAATACGGACGGTATTCATTTCATTCCGACTGGCGGAAATGAGCTTATCGTATGGGCTTTGCTGGGCAAGCTGTATCCTGAAAATGTGGTGTTATTGGATAAAGGGGATAAGGAAGAACTGGAGGCGGCGTTTGTTTCCGGCAAGGGGTTCGGAACGCAATTTTTAGTGCTGTGAGCCGGGAAGGAGATTTATTTTGACTAAACAACAAAAGCTTCTGACTTTGAATTTATTTTTATTACATTAGCCTCGTCTTTTTACTGTACGGCGTCGTATCGATCTTCAGCACATTAATCGGAGGCAAGCTGGCCACCCGCAACGGGATGGGGAAAATTCGATATGTATTCCTGGCTCAGGCCGTCATCCTCGCGTCGCTGTATGTTTCGTCAGGCTCGCTTATCGGGGGATTAGTCAGCATTTCGTTCATAGCTCTCATCGTTTATCTCATGAACTCTACGATGCAGCTGTACTTCATTGATTGGGCCGACCAACATGTGCCGGAGGCCAGAGATTTGGCTTCGTCCTTAACTTCTGTAGCTGTCAATGTTGGCATCGCGATCGGATCGGCTTTGGGAGGCTTTGTTACAACAAACATGAAACTCATTGATGTTTCCTGGTTCGGGGGCATCGTGGCCATTGTGGCTGCTGTGCTGGCTTTTATTAATTATGGTTTGGAGCGGGGAGCCCGTAAGGCAAATCAAGAGGAGGATGGGCTTCAAGGCCAATACGAAGCTAAAACCTTGTAATCACGGAAGACAGGGTGTGATTAACCATTAGCGAAAGAAACGACTACGCCAGAATAGCGATTCCCATTAAAAAGTCAAGAGGTGCCCGGGAGGGTGCCTCTTGACTTAAATATTCAAACGGGCAGGACGTGAACATAGTCTTTGATTGGATTTGCCGAACTGTTTTTCCTTATGCATGCTTATGATCGGAGTACGATACTTCATCGGGAAAGCTCTCGATATATGTGGTGCCAAATTCGCATAACATCAAGAGCATGGGGGCCAGTTCCTCACCCAATTCGGACAAGCGATATTCCACTTTTGGCGGTGAAACCGGATAAACCTTGCGGATAATCAATCCGTCGCTTTCAAGCATTTTCAGTTGCATTGTAAGCATGCGTTGGGTCGCTTCAGGAAGCAGCCGCCGTAATTCATTAAACCGTATCGGGCCTTGGGCCAAATGATTTAAAATAGATATTTTCCATTTCCCGCTCACCAGGCCCAATACAATTTCCGAGGTGCAGCGGTAGGATTTTTCTCTGAAATTGATCATCTATCAACACGTCCCTTTCAGAAGAATTAAGCAGCGGATTGCGTAAGTTTTCGTCTTTAAACTGAAATGAATTATGGATCAGTCTTTCCATATATTAAGTTCAGCCAGGCTCTCTTGTCAATAAGTTCTGGATCGATTAGTATAAAATTGATGAAGGAGGTTATCTTATGCCACGAACGGGACGTCCACGTTCATTCAACCGTGACGAGGCGGTCGCTGCCGCGATGATTCTATTTTGGGAAAACGGCTTTGAATCCACATCACTGGCCCAACTGCGCGCTGCAATGGGGAATATATCGGCTGCGAGCTTTTATGCGGCATTCGAATCGAAGGAAGCGCTGTTCCGCGAAGCGGTGGATCGATATATATCTACTTATGGAGAAGTTTCGGAAAGCTTCAGGGATACAAGCCTGACAGCGAAAGCAGCCATGGAGCAGGGATTGCGGCGATCGGTACGAATGCAGACAGAGAACTCCCATCCCACGGGCTGTCTGTTGGTATTGTCTGCCGTGAACTGCTCTCCCGAGCAACAGCACATCCGGGAAATGCTCGCCCAGGAACGGGAGAGAGTCCACAGTTGGATGAATGAATGTATAGAACGCGCCGTAGCCAATGGGGAACTGCCCAAATCAATGGATATCTCCATGCTGGTTACGTTATATGAAACATTTCTCCGGGGAACATCGCTGCAAGCCCGCGACGGTGTTCCATACGAGGCCATGGACGCTGCCATTACTCAACTGATGTACGTATGGGATGCATTATCCGCCGCACCGGGCGATCGGGAAATTGTATGATCAGGATAAAAAGAAGCGATTCTTTATCACTAGGTGATATCGAGTCGCTTTTTGGTCTTTTAGCGGGAAGCTTCCAGCTTATCGGCAAACCATCTGTGTCCAGTTCTTTAAGGTGATGGGATACGATATCTTACATACCATGAAAGCGATTTATATTTCTCTTGACGAAAATAATTTTCATATTTATTATTTAAATGAAAATAAATTTAGAAAGGTGGTCCCTCATGAAACGATACTTTGAGAAGGCGCAGAAATTCGGCAAGTCCTTCATGCTTCCGATTGCGGTACTGCCTGCTGCAGGTCTTTTATTAGGCATCGGTGGCGCATTATCGAATCCAAATACGATCAACTCGTATCCGCTTCTGCAAATCACCTGGCTGCAGCAGATTTTTACCGTGATGAGCAGCGCAGGCAGCATTGTGTTCGATAATCTCGCCTTGATCTTCGCCATCGGGGTTGCCGTGGGCATGGCAAGAGCGGATAAAGGAACAGCGGGTTTGGCAGCAGGCCTGTCCTACCTGGTCATGAATGCCTCGATCAACGCGATGTTGGTCAATACCGGGAAGCTGGCCGTGGACAACCTGGCAGGTGCGGGACAGGGCATGGTACTCGGGATTCAAACCTTACAGACAGGGGTGCTGGGAGGAATTGTTGTCGGATTAGTTACGGCGTGGCTGCATAACCGATACAATAAAATAGAGCTTCCGCAGTTTCTTGGCTTTTTCGGCGGTTCGCGGTTTATTCCGATCATTTCGTCATTTGCGGCCATATTTATCGGCATTGCTTTATTTTTAATCTGGCCGACCATCCAGCTCGGAATCGCTAGCCTCGGCAGTCTGGTTGACAAAACAGGTTATGTCGGTACGCTGTTTTACGGATTTTTCTTGCGCATGCTTGGTCCGCTGGGGCTGCATCACATTTTCTACCTTCCTTTCTGGCAGACCGGCCTGGGAGGCACGATGGAAGTCGCTGGCAAAGTATACGAAGGAACGCAAAACATCTTTTTTGCGCAATTGGGAGATCCCGCTACCGGGAAATACTTCATCGGCACATCCAGATTCATGTCAGGCCGTTTCATCACCATGATGTTTGGTCTGCTGGGCGCAGCGCTGGCTATTTATCATACAGCCAAACCTGAACGTAAAAAAGTCGTTGGCGGTCTCATGTTGTCTGCGGCACTCACTTCATTTTTGACAGGGATTACTGAGCCTTTGGAATTTTCTTTCTTGTTCGTAGCTCCGATCCTGTATGTGATTCATGCCGCATTTGACGGATTTGCATTTATGCTGGCACACATTTTCGAAATTACAATCGGGCAGACGTTCTCCGGTGGGTTAATTGACTTTATCCTGTTTGGCATTCTCCAGGGCAATGAGAAAACCAACTGGCTGCTGGTGCCGGTGATCGGTGTCATATGGTTCTTCCTGTATTATTTCACGTTCCGCATTTTGATCGTTAAACTGAAGCTGAAAACGTTGGGCCGTGAAGATGAAGCTACATCCGATCCGGGGACAGCAGCTCCAGGCAACAGCGGTACATCAACAACATCTGGAGAGTCCAGATCCGTCGCCATATTAAACGCGCTTGGCGGCGCGGACAATATTACGGACCTCGATTGCTGCGCTACGCGGCTGCGGGTTTCCGTCATCGACAAGGATAAGGTGCAAAAGGAAGCCTTTGAAGCTACAGGAGCCAAAGGTGTCGTATTTGTCGGCAATGGAGTGCAGGTCATCTACGGGCCTCAGGTTACGGTAATCAAGAATGAAATCGAAGAATATTTGGAAACGGAGTAATGGCAATGAATGATTTGAATCGATTGGGATTAAAAGGTGGCCTCGTTGTATCATGTCAAGCATTGGAACATGAGCCCCTTCACAGTTCGTTTATTATGGGCAGAATGGCGGTGGCAGCCAAAGAAGGCGGGGCCATTGGTATCCGGGCCAACACGGCGGTTGATATCAAAGAAATTAAAGAGCAGGTTGATCTGCCCGTCATCGGGATTGTAAAAAGAAACTACGGAACCAACCCGGTATTCATCACACCGACGATGCGTGAAATCGACGAGTTAGCTGAGGTTGGAGCGGAGATCGTGGCCTTGGACGCAACGCTGCGTCCCAGACCTGACGGCAAGACCTTGAAGGAGCTTGTTAGCGAGATTCGCAGCAAGTATCCGCAGCTTCTGTTGATGGCAGACATCTCAACTACGGAAGAGGCGGTATATGCGGAACACCTCGGCTTTGATCTGATATCTTCCACTTTGGTCGGTTATACAGAGGAGACAGCCGGAAGTAAACTGTATGATGATAATTATGCCATTTTAAAAGATATTGTGTCCTCTGTGAAAACTCCCGTTGTGGCGGAAGGGAATATCATGACACCGGAAATGGCGGCAAGCTGCCTGAAAGCAGGTGTATATTGTGTTGTCGTTGGCGGAGCCATCACCCGTCCGCAGCAGATTACGGAGCGCTTTGTAGCGGAGATTGCAAAATTAAAGAATTCGGAATCTTCCACAAAATAAGTTTTTTGAGCTTAAACGAGCGAGTATTGGTGTCGAACTTCACACCAATACTCGCTCTTCTTTTTATTTAGAAGTGGGGGGATACTCGAAGCAGCGGAGAGAACGAAGCAATTCCGGAAAAGCGGAGCGGTCGCCTTTGGCCCGGAGGGTCAACAGCGATTGTAGGAATGCTTTGTTCTTGGAGCGTTGTTCGCAGAAACCACCCACTCTATTCCGCTGAATACAGCGCCTCCAAAGTTCGCTGCCGAGCCTTCAATAAATTCTCGTCTTCAAGCAAGAGCAGAGACATGACGTCCAAAATATAAATGATGGCAAGCTGGCTGTTGATAAAATTCACATCGCCTGATCTTCCGATTTCCGGAGTGAACAGACAAATATCCGAAACTTCGGATAGGGGGGTATGGTCAAAGTTAGTGATTCCGATGATTTTGGCGCCTCTTTTTTTAGCCTGATTTAGCGCCTGACTCACCTCTGTCGTACGTCCCGAATTGGACAACCCAATCACAAGATCTTCTTTCCCGAGCAGGGAGGCGCTCATCGTCATCATATGTGAATCCGTCACAGCGTCAACCACAAGATTCATACGGGTGAGTCTATATTTAAACTCCAATGCGGAGAGGCCGGAGCTGCCCAGTCCGTAAACATAGGTTCTGCGGGAGGCCTTAATCAGCTCAACGACTTCTTTAATCCTTTCCGTATCCAGCATTTCAGCTGTGGCATTTATGATATCATTGTACAGATGTTGCGTTTTGATAAAAAAGTCCGTATCATTGCGGGGTTTTTGGGCCTCACGGTTTAGCCGGATTTTGAAATCGACAAACGTATCGCAGCCCACTTTCTTGCAAAAACGGGTAATGGTTGACGTTGACGCATTTGTATATGAGGCCAAATCCTTAATATTGATATTATTAATAGATTGCCGATTTCGCATCACATAGTCAGCAATCTCTTTTTCCTTGGCTGAAAATCGTTGATATTCAAGCTGGAGTATATCTATGACACTGGACGACATCACAAAAGCCTCATTTCCATTAGGAATATATATCATCCATTTTAGCAGTCGGTGTCTTCGAAAACAAAATCGGACACGCTTTTGGCGGGCGGGAAAGAAAACAGGCGTTGCAAATTGCAGCGGATTTATTTATTATGGATATTAATAGTCCATATTAGTTATAAAACAGCTATTTTTTTATTCTAATCATGGATATAAAATATCTATTAAGGTGGTTTAAGGGATGGGAAAACAAATGGAAAAACAACTTCTCGATGTAGCGATTATTGGCGGTGGCCCCGCAGGGTTGAACGCCGCTCTCGTGCTGGGACGGGCTAGAAAGAATGTGGCGGTCATTGATGAAGGCCGTCCGCGCAACGCTGTGACCCGCGAAGCTCACGGGTTCCTCACACGTGATGGAATTAGTCCGGGTGAGTTTCGGCGAATTGCAAAGGAACAGATTAGCGCTTATCCTTCTGTATCTTTGGTTGAGGATACGGCCGTGTCGATTGCAGGAGAGGACGGTCAATTTCAAATTACGACTGCACAAGGGACAACCTTTGCAAGCAAAAAGCTGCTGTTTGCCGTCGGAATGAAGGATCGTCCGCTGGATATTCCGGGACTTAAGGAAGTGTATGGGCAGAGTGCCTTCGTTTGCCCGTATTGCGACGGCTGGGAGTTAAGGGATCAGCCGCTTGTCATCATTAATAAAGGGGCAGACATTATGCATTTTGCCCCGTTAATTTCCGGATGGACGAACAATTTCATCTTCTGCACGAACGGCCCGGATGAGCTGACAGATGCTCAGCGTGAGGAGCTTCAGCGCCACCAAGTTCCTATGTTCGACTCGCCGATCCGGCATATCGATTCAGAGGACGGGATCGTGCAGCAGGTTGTTCTCGAAGACGGGACGAATATTCCATGCAGAGGGATCTTTTTTAAACCTGACCTGGTCCCAGGCTCTGATTTGCCGCGAGCCATCGGATGTGACATGACGGAAGCGGGGATCGTGGTTGTCGATGAATTCTGCAAAACGACCGTTCCGGGTGTCTATAGCGCAGGAGATGCGGCATCGCGCTTCAATCAGGCTATTGCTGCCGCCTCTACGGGCTCCCTTGCTGCCGCGATGATAAACAATGAACTGAATATGGAGGCCTGGAAGCGAGAATGGTGACTCGGAAGCAGCGTTCCGGCCACATCATTCAAATTTCCTCTATAGGCGGTCGGGTTGGGGCGGCTCGTCCATGCAAATAAGGGAAGTGGGTGAGGATTATGAGGAAACTGTGGGCAAGATACATCGTTTCCGCAAAGAAATCGACGGGAAGATGCCCGGAGACCCCGTTCGTGCCGCGAAGGTCATAGCGGATATTGAAGCGGGATGCATAACTATTACCCAAATGACTGTATCGAATATAAAAGTGAAATGACCGAATTCTTTGAAAATCAGCGGCGCTCTCTGCTCGAAATGAGTCAGAGAGCGCCGCTGTTTCTTTTCGGGTCCGTTTTTTTGTAGAAGAGGGGACGGGTATTATCATTGCAAATCTTTACAATCAACTGATGTGAAGCACGGCTTTACCGGAGAATTTCCGTTCCATTAGTTTGTGGGCGACGGTGTCAATTTCGGTCCACGGCGCCTCCACTTCGATCCGTGGCGTTAGGCGGCTGTCTGCGACTAAACGGGCCAGCAAACCTAGATCCGCCGCGGCAGATTGGCGAGTGAGCTCTTCTCCGAGAAAGAAGCTGTACAAGGTTTTTCCGCCGCTGGTCACCAAATTCATCATATCGATCGTAGCGGTATTGGAGGAGGAAAATCCCACCGCGACACAAATGCCCTGCGGTGCAAGTTGCGGCAGCAATGCCGCCAGTGTATCGCCGCCTACCGAATCGATGATCAGATCATAGGGACCGAATTTGCCAGCTGATGAAATTTCGGAATATCCAACAATCACCTCGTCGGCCCCGGCCTCCCGGACAAGCTGGGCCTTCTCCTCCGTGCTTGCCGTACCTACGACGAACGCGCCGGACTGGGCCGCAAGCTGATGGGCGAACAGCCCGACACCGCCGGTAGAGCCTGTAATGAAAATGCGCTTGCCGAGCAGCATGCCGCCTTTGCGCAGCGCATTAAGCGCCGTCAGGCCGGATACGGACAGGGTTGCCGCCTCCGCAAAAGTGACCTCGTCCGGAATTTCGGCCAGCATCGATACGGGGGCAGTCACTTGCTCGCTCCAGGCACCCATCGGGAGTAAGCCGACAACCCGGGCTCCTTTTTGCGGACCTGTGCCGCTCTTGGCCGGCTCAATGACAACCCCGGCGAAATCCCAGCCAGGGCGGTAGGAAGGTTCCTGATCCGTGGCGTCCCCCACTTCACCGCGATTGAGAGAGACGGCTTTGACCTGTACGAGCGCTTCCCAAGGCTGGGCCAGTGGAGCTTCAACTTCCTTGAACGTCAAATATGACGGGGCAAGCGGATCAACTACAATGGCACGAATCATATGTTATCTCCTCCATGAATTGGTTGTGTGTCATGAGATGACTTTCGATTTCATGGAGGAGTATAATTTAATTCAATGATCGGCTCAAGTGCAGAACTACACTTCGTAAGAAAAACGTCTATCGACGTAATTCAAAGAAGCCAGACCGCGTTTAGCAGTAGGTTTTCTTGCGATTTCAGGAAGCTTATACCAAGAAGTCTATACTTTCTGAAATCTTAAAAGAAGGGGAGAGGAAGATGGAAATACAAACAGAGAACTCAAGACTTAAACTCGTATTGGGGGAGATTGAAGCGCTGCGGATGAAACGGCAGGGGGAGCTATCGAATCGGCCTCATCCATCCTTGAAGCGGTTCACGCAACAGGAGCTGAATGACGAGGCTTTCCCTTCGTATAAAAATCTGCTGGTCGGACGTTCCCGCCGCCTACCGGAGCGTCAGACGATGATGAGCATCGCCGAGTATCTTGAGTGCACTTCCGACGAACGTAACGATTTGCTTTTGGCAGCCGGTTACCTTCCAATCCAGACCGCATTGGAGGGACGGGCGCTGGAGCGTGTATTGGAGTGGGCGCAGCAAACGATGAGGACCATTCCTTTTCCTTCCATGATCGTAACGCATACGCAGGACATCAAAGGAGTTAACGAGCCCTTTCGCCGCTTGTTCGATATCCCTCTCGATCGTTCGTACGATGGCTTAATGAACAGGGTTGATTTTCATTTTAATCCTGATTTGCCAATCCGGCCGCGCTCCACTTTCGACAAAGCGTCTTTCGAACATTGGGAGGCGCACGCTACAAACGGGGTAAACGCGTTCAAGAGGGAGCATATGTTGTCCCGCTACGATGCTTGGTATCAGAAATTGCTTTACAACATTCAAAAATATAACGTGGATGAATATTTAACTATGCCCGATGCAGGGGAAGAGGTTGATCACACGCAAACCATATTGGCCAGAATGGAAAGCTCCGGCGAACTTATTCCTATTCGCTACAAACAGGTTTCCATTTCCGCAGGCAGCCGTGTATATCCGCAAATTGAGGTTTTTCTGCCGGTCGATGCTGCCGCGCGTCAAGTTTTCGAGGAACTGGGTTGTCCTGCTGATTGTGAATTCGTCTAACGTGAAAGACCAGGAAGCGAAAGGAAGTGGCCCTGACGAACCGTCGTCCGGGCCCTGTTGCTGTGTAGGAACATCCTCGGTTCGACCGGGGATTCAAGAATGCCCGCAGCTATTATTTTTTCAGACGCGGCCTCCAGGTTGACCGATTGCTCTAATAATGATTTCGGGAATGACCAGTAGCAGCACAATGGAGCCATAAACGCCAATGATATAGCTGGTAGCGTAAACAAGGCCGAATCCCTGATGAAAAAGGGTGGTGATCAGATGAATGAACATATTCGTAAAGCAAAAGGCGTAACTGCGGATCATCCAGTTCCGGTGGCGGATCATCTGTTTCTTCTTGATCTGTACAAGCGCCATAATGGTTATAACCGGCCATATCATATTGATCAAATTGAAACCGATACTGCTTATTCTTCCCCCGGTAGCGTAAGGCGCCATGTATCCGGAGGTTAGCACGACAACAAGTACGGACACGATATAAACGTAGCCGTTGATGCGGTGGAAGCGGCGGCTTTTTTCAAAGATCCGATTAGAAAAATTAAGCAGACCTGACGCCATGGCGATGCATGCAAATGCAACATGAATATACATCACGTTCAGCCAGAGGGGGAGATTAAGCTCGCGCCTGAGTCCGGTTTTGCGGCTTAAAAATCCCGCAGCTCCGGGATCGATCATATAATTTTTCACCAAGGCGTATACGATAAACAGAATGCTGATCACGGTCAAAAGTCTGAATAATGTTCTTTGTTTCTTCATGAGATCTTAAACCCCCGCGCTCCATATTGATTATTAATATATAATTCCGGTCAGGAAACTCCATAAATCCTCCTTCATCCGTTTCTGCGCAGGACAAGTCATTACCCGCGGT
Source organism: Paenibacillus medicaginis (assembly GCF_042138635.1). Taxonomy (NCBI): domain Bacteria; kingdom Bacillati; phylum Bacillota; class Bacilli; order Caryophanales; family Paenibacillaceae; genus Paenibacillus; species Paenibacillus medicaginis. Next base: position 78,138 of record NZ_JBHIRY010000006.1, read on the forward strand.
ATTGGCCGCCCGTGTTCGCAAAGAGAATGGTAACAAACAGATATCTCAAACGACCTGTAAAAAAGTCACAAAACAATCAACATTTCATCACAAATCAGGTAGTTGCGTTAGCTTCCAGCGCAAAAATGTTAAACTGGAATCCGAAGGTGGGATATTCATGAGCGAAGCAACGACAATACTGGTTGTAGACGATGACCAAAGCATATCCGAGCTATTGAGAGATTTTTTAGAGTTTGAACATTTTTACGTGATCACCGCTTGTGATGCCGCTCAGGCGTGGGACGCGTTTGAGCGGCATTCCATACAATGCATTATTCTTGACATCATGATGCCGGGACAAAACGGGTTTGAGCTATGCAGACGGATTCGGGCGGAGAGCAGTGTCCCTATCCTTTTCCTGAGCGCACGCAGTGATGATGTGGACAAGATTCGCGGGCTGACGCTCGGCGGTGATGATTATATTGTCAAAACGGCTTCCCCCGGCGAGATTGTAGCAAGAGTAAAGGCTGTATTGCGGCGTTCCGCTTCTCAGCAGCAAATGAATGTAAAGAGTCTGGATTTGGGCCGCATCAAGCTGAATCTGTCCACAAGAGAAGTGATCGTGGATGGGAAAAATGTCGTGCTCACGCCGAAGGAATATGAGCTGCTGCAATTATTTGCCGAGCATCCCAGACATGTTTTTACATATGAACAACTGCTTGATAAATTTTGGGACGGGGTGGGCGACAGGCATACGATCCGGGTGCATCTCGCCCGTCTGCGCGAAAAAATCGAATCAGACCCGAACCACCCGCAATACCTGGTCAACGTATGGGGAGTAGGCTATCGCTTCGAGGGAGGATAACATGAAGACACTTCGCATTCGCACATTTACTTTTCTGTGCCTTTCCTTCATACTGCTGGTGCCGTGGATCTTTTATCTTACAGCCCATTTCATGGAGACCAAAACGCTAAGAATCACAGAAGCTCGTCCGCAGGATGAGCTTCTGCAAACACACTTGACGGAGATCACACACCTGATCGAAACGGGCGCGGACAAGTGGAAGGATCCGAATTGGCAAAATCAATTGGACAAAGAGCTGCAGCAAGGGAACATGGACATTACTATTTTCTCTGCTTCAGATCAGGCGCTCTACCAGTCTAATCCGGAGCGCCGTGGCACCTTGTCGTCAGTTGAGCAGTTCTCCATCATCGAGGATGGTCAGCTGCGGGGAAGAGTCGTCATTTACCTGCCGCAGCCGCCAAAAACAGTCCAGACGATTTCCATGCTGGCCGGATTTTCATTGGCTTTCTTTGTCGTCGCTATGGAAATGCGCAGGTTCCTGCTGAAGCCGCTCGAACGGATGAGCTTTGCGGCCAGGCAAATTGCTGCTGGACATTGGGATGCAGAGCTGCCCCGGTCCAAGATCACCGAAATCTCTGCCGTACGCGATGGGTTTGCAGTGATGGTGAAGGGGCTGCAAAAGGCTTTTCGGAAGCAGGCGGAAATGGAGGAAGAACGCCGTTTCGTGATCGGTGCAGTCACGCATGATTTGCGGACTCCACTGTTCGCCTTGCGCGGTTATTTGGACGGCCTGGAGCAAGGTATTGCTCAATCCCCGGAGAAAATAGCGAAGTATGTGGCGGTATGCAAGGAAAAATCGGCGCAATTGGACCGGCTGGTGGAGGACCTTTTCACATTTACAAAGATGGAGTATCTGGAGACTGGGCTTAACCAAAAAACAGTTGATTTCAACATCATCATTCAGAAGTCCATTGACAGTTTAAGCCCGCTGGCCCGGGAAAAGCGTATTTCGATCACAAACCATGCCGTGGACGGCTGCTTCATTAGCGGGGACATGCACTTATTGGAGCGCGCTATCAGCAACCTGCTGGATAATGCCGTAAGGCATACTCCTTCCAGTGGTGAAATTGATGTTCAGTGTTATGGGGATCATGAGCGGGTAAAGTTTGAGATACGTGATACAGGGCCGGGTTTCACGGCAGAAGAACTGCAGCGGGTGTTCGAGCCTTTATATCGGGGGGAAGTGTCCAGGAATCGTTCAACAGGCGGCAGTGGCTTGGGACTGACGATTTCACAAAAAATTATCAGGCAGCATGGAGGAGAGCTTGCCGCAGGCAACCATTCGGAGGGTGGAGCGCTGCTGACCGGCTGGATTCCAATAAAACATTCGGACTGATGCGAAAAAAGTCGTTGCATCGGGCACAGTCCCCTGAGAAAAGTATGCGTCGTCTTTATGGCACAAGGTTGATTAAAGGCAAATTTTCTTCCAGCTTTCGATGGTTTATTAATTCCGAGACGGTTACGAGGCGGTAGCCTCTTTTTTTGAGCTCAGGCAATATGATTTTCAAAGCTTGCGCCGTTTGCATGGAGCCTCCTGCATGGTCATGCAGAAGCACAATGTCGCCATTGCGCGCATTGTTAAGCACCTTGTTGACAATTCTGCCAACTCCCGGTTTGCTCCAGTCCCTGGTGTCCTGATGCCACGACCACAGCACCACCGTATATCCAAGTTTTTTAGCAATCTCAATTACCGAATCATTATAGTAGCCGCCCGGAGGACGGAACCATGGAGAACTCGTCGCGGTCAGGTCTTTAATCTTAGTTTGAAGGCTTCGCATTTCATGTTCAATCGTTTCCGGCCGCATCGTTGTTTTGAAATAGACGTGGTGGTCTGTATGATTGGCGACTTCATGTCCTTCCGCAATTTCACGTTTGATGATTTCCGGGTATTTTGTGAGGCGATAGCCGATGACAAAAAAGGTGGCTTTCGCATCGTATTGTTTCAGCAAATCCAAAATTTGAGGGGTAATGTCGGGGTCCGGTCCGTCATCAAACGTCAAGGCGATCATTTTCTCGTTCATAGGTACTTCCCACACGATATCTCCCCTGGTCTCGTAATAGGGCCTGTCATGTTTAACGGGTAAGGAAAAGCCAGGGAGCAGCAGAAAACTAATGATACAACCGGACATGATCCAGAGAACCTTCAGCGGCACAATATTCCCTCCTTTTTTGGATGAATTTGCTGTGTGACCTGTTTAAATTCCCCAAGCCAATTGCAATTTATTCAATTAAATATTCCTTTACAGGAATATTCCCTTTGTGTTATATTACAAATACGATATAATTAACGAAATGAGGTGGATCGAACCAAGACGCGGAAAGGAACAAAAATATGGATACAACGACATTTAGTGCTCTGGCCGAGCCGAACCGGCTGCATATCGTGGAGCTGCTGCGTAACGGTCCATTGACCGTGGGGGAGATTGCCGATCAGGTGGGCATTCGTCAGCCCCAGGCCTCGAAGCACCTGCGTGTCCTGCTGGATGCCGGCCTTGTCGACGTCCGGGTCGTTGCGAACCGCAGAATTTACAGGCTTCAGCAGGAGCCGTTCCGGGAATTGAATGAGTGGCTTGAAACCTATAAGGCACTCTGGGATGAGCGCTTTGACAATCTGGAACGTTACTTGAAGGAACTGCAGGCAAAGGATAAACCATCGAAGGAATAAATTCATTTCAGGGAGGAAACGAAGATGACGAATTCAATGATTTTCAGGACAGAAGGACAGGAAATATTTGTGGAGCGCACGTTTGACGCACCGCGTGAGCTTGTATTCAAGGCGTTCACCGAGGCCGAGCATTTGAAGCACTGGTGGGGTCCTCGCGGCTGGGAGCTGACGGTATGCAATATCGATTTTCGCCCCGGAGGCGTATGGCACTACTGCATGAAGTGTATGGATCCAAATCAGGGAGATTTTTATGGAGTCGAATCGTGGGGCAAGGCATTGTACCACGAGATCGTGCAGGGGGAGAAAATCGTGTATTCTGACTACTTCTCGGATGCCGAGGGCAACACTTCAGACGATATGCCCGCTACGGAAAGCACATTGACCTTTATCGAGCAAGACGGCAAAACGAAGGTCGTTAACCGGGCTGTGTATGCATCTGCAGATGCGGTTAAAACTGTGATCGACATGGGCATGGAGCAAGGCTTGACGGAAACATGGGATCGTCTCGCCGAATATGTGGTGTCCATCCGGTAGTATTAAAATTGAACAGCATGCACTTTGAAGCAAAACTGCGGGGACCTTGATCATGACAAGGCTTCCGCAGTTTTGCATTTGGTTGATGTTCAGTCTATGGCTTTAATACAGGTACCCAAATTTCGCTTTTGTAGTTCGGACTGCTGGTGTCCTTGCTTTCATTCCATAGGATTTCAGGTCCTCCTGTTGTTTCATAACCGGAAGTCGGGAACCATTCGGCGTAAATTCTTCCCCAGACCTCCTGCAGCGCTGTGGGAAACGGTCCCATGGCCGTAAATACAGCCCAGGTGCCTGCAGGAACGTTCAGTACCTCCCAGCGTTGCGGGACTTCTTTCGATGTAGCGACTCCGATATACTGATCCAGCACCGTTCCTTCTGCCCGGCCCTCGGTGAAATTGACAGAGGCGCATATGATGCCCCTTGGCTCCACATTGGACAGCTGCTTCAGCTCGGTGAAGTCCTTTTCTGTCAGACTGGCCCACATCTCATTCATCTGCGGATTTACACCTTCATAAATCAGAGTGATTTGCTTTTTGATGCCGGCAATTTGAAAAGCTTCCTTCTCTACAATCCGATAATCCATTTCGTTGCCTCCCTTAATTGTAAGTTGGAAGGTCATGGGCGGAAATGCCTTTAAAGCAGCGCCTTTCTTTCGTGCTTCCGTTGGAGTAATGCTATGCAGTGACTGAAAAGCTCTTGAGAACGAATCCGGTGAATCATAGCCGTATTTGATTGCAAGATCAATAATTTTGACATGTTCCGAATTATGGAGCTCGAGAGCTGCCAGTGTCAGCCTTCTGCGGCGGATATATTCGCTTAGGGACAGGCCGGCCAGGAATGAAAACATTCTCCTGAAGTGATATTCCGAGCAGCAGGCAAGCCTCGCGGCTTCCTTGAGGTCGATTTCTCCAGCCAGGTTGGCTTCAATATAGCTCATGGCGAGGTTAACCTGCTTTAATGCATCCAAATTCATGACCTCCTTTCTGTTGATATCGTAGCAAAACGAAAAGGAATCAGCCCGACAATACCGGTGCAGGTTTTGTCTGGGATAAAAAATGCTTGAAAAGCATGTCCTGATATAGGAAAATCATGCTATCCCATACTTACACGGAAAGGAACAAGAAGATGATGAACGGGCTTACCATCACGCAGTTCAGTCTATCCGATTTCAAGCAGGCCTGCCACCTGTTCGAGACGCTTATCCCCGACGTTTTTGAACAGGAAGGGATTGGACATTTGACAGGGGATATGCAGGATGAGATTGAACACAAAATAAATTTGCTCCGCAGTGCGAGGGAGGGGGATGAGCCGAAAACCCGTTTTTGGCTTGCGAAACAGAATGGTGTTGTGGTGGGGATAATTTCCTTTGGGCCCTCTAATGAGGATCTTAATGCTTGCACAGACCATGAATTGGCACAGGTGGGGGAACTCGGCAGTTTATATGTTTTGCCAGGCTATCAGGGCCGGGGAATAGCGTCTGCTTTGATTAAGGAAGTGGTCATATATCTTCACAGCCGTGGGATCGAGGAATTTTGTCTGGACAGCGCATATAGACGCGCCCAAGAGAAATGGAAGCAAAAATTCGGTGAGCCTTATGCGGCGGTGATGGACTATTGGGGACCGGGTACCGTACATATGGTCTGGCTTTGCAGAGTGAGCGATTTTCTGGATTAAAATCAAAAACAGCCCTCAAAATCTATTGAGGACTGTTTTTTTGTGTTCCGTGCCACTGGACACGGCGTATAAAGAAGCGGTACACGAGCGCAACCATAATCCCTGCCGCTCCGCCGATTGCTACCGACCAGACTGCATCGTAGGACTGCCACTGGAGCAGAAAAGCGATTCCGCTGCCCAAAGTTGTTCCGGCGAGCCACCCGAGTGCGCAGGCTGTATCTTTGGCTACTTTCATTTAAACCCTCCTCCAATACGTTTCAAATATATTGACCGTACATGTATGCTAATCATTATTTACATTCTTATGTGAAATATTCCAGGTTTGCTCATCATTGAAGCTTATCAAAAAACAAAAAGAGCACTGTTGGCCCTACAGCTGACAGTGCTCCTTGTGCTAGAGGAGTTAATTCATACGTCCCTGCACAATTTTAAAGTATTGTTTGTTTAAACCCACTGCATTTTAAACCCGTTGAAGAAGCTTACCTGGCTAGTATAGCGTCTGCAAACAAAATGGACTTCGGGATGCGAAAAAATTGTTCAGCCTGATCCTGAAACGCCTGCGAAGGTACTGTGCCTTGATGCAGCCATTTGCGGAAGGTTCCCGGATGAACACCGATCCAATGGCTGACATCGGTCACGGACAGATCATGAACCATGCATAGTCCAGCCAAAATCCGGTTTTTTACTGGAGACCGTGTTACCGTCCGTTTCATGAAACGGGAAGGGGCAGGTTGGCAGATAATCGGACAACCGCGGACCACATCCTCGTTAAAGAGAATATGGCGTGGATAACCAAGCAATCGGCATGTTTTCTCCAGGTTGGTATTGCCGGGAATTCGTCCTTCATATACCCATGCGCTTACGCTCCGGGATGATATGGATAAATCTTCGGCAAGTTGCGACAGCTTGATGTCATTTGCCATCAGCACCGCGAGGAGAACCCTGTTGCGTATTTGACAGCGGGTTGGTTTGCGAAAGCGCTTAACACGCACACCCTTTCCCAAATACTTGCGGTTGATCAGAGACCACGCCTGAATGGAATGTCGTTCTTGTTGTTTAGGCATACATCCTCCGATTTTTTTAAACAAATATTACAATACATGCGGTATATTTTCAAGTGTACGGCCGAATCAATTTTTTATAAAACTATTTTCATAGCTGGCCAATCAAAAACAGGGACCTACTCACTATATGAAGTAATTAAAAAAACGCGGGGATAACCGTTTCTATGAATCTATAAATTTTCAGCGCGACGGTAGGGACAAACTCACTTTCATTTTTCCTTTATTTACATATAATGTAATAGCCTTGATGAAAGGAGAGATGACAATGAGCAACTCGTTAATCAATATATCATGTGCTGTGACCGGAGGATTAATCACCTTTGCCTTCGGGGAATGGAGCCCCCTGCTTGGGGTGTTTATCGTGACTATGGCTATAGATATTGCTACAGGTATAGCGGCAGCTATCAAATCTGGAAAAGGATTAAGCAGCAAGACGGGATTTTGGGGCTTGACCCGAAAGGGGATTATGCTGATGGTCGTTAGTCTTGCCCACCAAATTGACCTGCTTTTGGGAGTTAATGCTGTACAAGCAGGTGCCATTTATTTTTACCTGTTTAACGAGGTCATTTCCGTTGCAGAGAATTTTGCCGTACTGGGAATGCCTCTTCCTCCCGTGATCCAGGGTTTGCTTGCAGCCTTGAAGGACAAGCAAATAGACAAGGAGGAAAAAAAGAAGGATGAAGGTCCGTCGTGATGCTGATAGGGAAAGATGCCGCTACGGCGGTATCTTCCCCTATCAGGGAGAATTATGATAAAATTTCAGGGCAAGCTCTCAAGTGCGTGTTCAAAAAGTCAGGTTTTCAGCACCGAGAAGATTGGATGAAGCTAGGGACTGAGGAGCGGAGCGTACGTAGGGTACGTGAGCACCGGAAGGCCCGGCTGAATTCAAGATTCGATGTCGAGTCCGCTTCCTGACTTCCTTCGTGATCAAAAGATGACTTTTTGAACTACCTCTTCAAATTAGAAATAAGGAGTCTGTCCCATGATTAAGCATATCGTGTTCTTCAAATTGAAAGACCGCTCTCCTGAAAGCGTTGAACATACGGCCTCCGTTCTTCGCAGCATGAACGGCAAAATCAAGGAGGTGCTGTCGCTGGAAGTAGGAGTCGATGTTATCCGGTCCGAACGTTCCTTTGATATTTCCCTGACGGCAGTGTTTGAACATCTCAAAGACCTGCAGACTTATCAGCTTCATCCGGTGCATCAGGAAATCATTCAGCATATCAACGAAGTAAAGGACGTATCCTTTGCGGTTGACTATGAAATATGACAGGCTGCGAATGGCATGGAATGGCCGCCATACTGTTAATGGGCGGTATGACGGCAATTCTGCCGGGAAGGGGGTGCGGCACAAATGTACTATGTGAACAGAGAGCAGATTGAGCTGCGTCTCAGGGCGATTCCCGAGATTGTGGAAGGACTGCGCCGGGTCTCGTCAGGCTGGACTGGTGATCTGATGCAGGGACTGGTGCAGGAACGTTGTCTGCATCTGGCGATCGAGACGGTAACTGACGTGGGCAGCTATCTGATTGACGGCTTTATTATGCGTGATGCCAGCAGTTATGAAGACATTATCAGGATCATCCATGAGGAAAATGTCATTGACGAGTCTGTCTTTGCCCCGATCTATGAGCTGGTGTCCCTGCGCAAGCCGCTCGTTCAGGAGTACTTCTGCTGGAGACGAACAGAGCTTCATAAGCTGACTCCGCTGCTGGCTGAGGTGCTGGGACGGTTTGCAATTCGTGTGGAAGGCTATCTTGACCGTGAGTTGGGATCCCTGCCGACCGGCAGTCAATGATCTGGAGTAAACGATGAATACAGTACCTGAAATGTCTACACGGCGTCTGATTATGACATTGCTGAAAACGAGAGGACCTTTGGGAGTCTCTTCCCTCGCAGCGGAGCTGGGTATTACCGAGATGGGGGTCAGGAGACATCTGAAGGCATTGGAGCAGGAAAATTTTGTCGAGGTTACCGTTGTGCGCCAAGCCATGGGACGGCCTGTCTATAAATTTGGCCTCAGTGAACTTGGAGATGAGCAGTTTCCACGCAATTATGACCATCTGCTGGTGGATCTGCTGGAGGAGCTGAATGAGCTTCAGGGAGCAGCGGCTGTTGAGGCTCTCTTCGAAGGAAGAAAGCGCAAGCTGATCCGCCGTTATATGCCGCAGCTTGAGGGCAGATCACTGCCGGCGCGGATCAGGAAGCTGGCTGAAATTCAGCACACAGCCGGTTATATGACGTATTGGAACACAGAAGAAGACGGAAGCTTTACGTTCTATGAGTATAACTGCCCGATTGCTCAAGCGGCGAACCGTTACCGCAAAGCCTGCGAGTGTGAGCAGCATATGTTTGAAGAGCTGCTGGAAGCGGAGGTGCGCCGCACCGACTGTCTGGCGGAAGGTGGCCGCTGCTGCCGGTACAAGATCTTTCCACATCAGAGTTAGTCCTGGCAGCATTTCTCCTGTAACAAGTCAAGCCCATCCTGCTTATACTGCATTATAAAAGATGGGCGTTCGCCCGGAAAAACAGCTCCGCTGACGGGCAGGCTCCGTAAGTATGCCTGGAGCGATGCTCCTGTCAGCGGGGTCTTTCCGGTCCCGGGGCTTGGTCGAAGGAGAGATGATGATGGATCAAAAAGGCAAAATGATGATGTGGAGTGCCATTGCAGGCACAATCCTCGGTTCAGCCACAGCATTGCTGCTGGCGCCAAAATCAGGGCGTGAGCTGCGCAAGGATCTGGAGGAATGCACCCAGCAGCTCAGCGAGGCTAGCCTGTCTGTGGCGGATAAAATCGGGACAGCGGGTCTCCAGCTTGTAGATATCGTTAAGGATACGGCTGCCTATGCGGTTCAGGAGGTTCGCCAAGCGTATGGCAAGCAAGGGAAAGAGGAAAAAGTAGTCATCACTGCGGCCGAAGGAGAGAAGCCGGAAGAACGCAAGGCAGGCAACGACAGCTACTCTATCTGAACACTGCAGCCGGGTTCGATCCAAGGGAGGGGCCCGGCTTTTACACGGCCTTCCGCTAATTGCAGGCAGCCACACCTCGTGGGTGGACTTCCCTTTTGTTCACTTTTAACGTACCTTTTGAACTTGACTCACATAAGTTATGTAGAAGAGTGATAGCAAGAGGGATAACAACAATGAGGAAAGCGGTGTGTTCGTGCAGCAGGCTATTGCAATTTTGGATTCCGGCGTGGGTGGACTGACTGTTGTCAAAGAGGTGATGCGTCAGCTTCCGCGCGAGAAGATCATTTACTACGGTGACACCGCGCGAGCCCCTTACGGCCCACGTCCGGCTGATGAAGTTTTGAAATTCACCGGGCAGATCGTTGATTTTCTTATTCAATTTGATCCCAAGGTCATTGTCATTGCCTGCAATACGGCAACGGCAGCGGCGCTTGAAGAAATCAGCAGCAAGGTCAGCGTGCCCGTCATCGGAGTCATTCATCCCGGTGCCCGTGCAGCCATCAGCGCTACCAATACAGGTCATGTGGGGGTCATCGGCACGGTCGGGACCATTAGCAGTGGTGCATATACCACAGCCTTGAAGCAGCTGTCTCCTTATATTGAGATTGTAAGTCTGGCTTGTCCATTGCTCGTTCCTATTGTGGAGAGAGGGGAATTTCACTCGAAAAGCACTTCACTGATTGTCCGCAAGTCGCTTTTGCCTATGACCAATCAGTACATGGATTGTCTTATTCTCGGCTGCACCCATTACCCTTTTCTCAGGGAGACCATTCAGGAAGTGATGGGACCTTATGTCAAGCTGATCAGCTCTGCTGATGAGACGGCAAGAGAGACAAGCACAATACTTTATAACAAGGGCAAGCTTGCTTCCGGAGATACACTTCCAATCCACCAGTTTTACTGCTCCGGGGATGCTCGCCTGTTTCGGAGTATCGCAAGACAGTGGCTTGGTGAGCAAATCGGCAACATTCCCGTCTTGTGGCAGGTGACCCGTCTTGGGTAATCTTTAAAATGCAGAAGGAAGTTTCAACTTTGCCGTTCCCGGGTGGGACGGCTTTTTTCAGCATTGCAAAAAGAGTTCGGAATCACGGATTGGGCAGGCAGGCATAAATTAGAGTATAAGATCGCACAGGAACCGAAGTCGAGAAACGGAAACATGCTGCCGGGAGGAATGGGGATGAAAGAGGTTAGTATTCGTTCTGGGAATACAGGGCTGTCCGGAAGATACGGGTATAAGCGTCTGATGGAGGATATTGGTCATTTGCATGAAAAATATAATTTCGTGAAAGTGGGCTCCATAGGTAAAAGTGTGATGGGGAGAACCATTCCATGTTTGGAACTGGGTGAAGGGAAACGCAAGCTTGCGGTAAATGCGGCAGTCCATGCCAACGAGTGGATTACCGCTCCGTGCGTGCTGCATTTTCTGGAGCACTGTGCTGCGGCAGCCGCAGCGGGAAGATCCCTCCATGGGCATGATCCGGAGCGCTGGCTGCGGGATGTTACACTAAGTGTAGTTCCTATGGTCAATCCGGACGGTGTGGACCTGGTCGTTGAAGAAGGCAGTGATTCCCATCCTGAGCGGGAGAATCTTCTGAAGTGGAACCAGGGAAACCTTGATTTCAGCTCCTGGAAGGCCAATATACGCGGAATTGATTTGAACGACCAGTTTCCGGCCTATTGGGGGGACGAATTGCAGCGGCGGGCCGTGAAGGGACCGGGTCCGCGTGATTATGGCGGAACAGAGCCGCTGTCCGAGCCTGAAGCGCGTGCACTGGCCGATTGGACACGCCGTTTGCTGCCAGACATGGTGATCTCATTTCATACCCAGGGGCGTGAAATTTACTGGAATTACCGCGACAGGGAGCCGACGAACAGCCTCATGTGGGCGCAAAGGCTGGCCCGTGCTGCAAATTTCAGGGCTGTCAGACTCAGCGGCAGCGATGCAGGCTACAAGGACTGGTTCATTCTTGAATTCGGCAGGCCTGGCTTTACGGTGGAATTGGGGGAAGGCGTCAACCCGCTTCCGCTAAGTGATTTCGACAGTCTGTGCAGGGAAACAGGCCAGGTGCTGTCTGCCGCTCTTTCCGGCTTGTGCTGCTGAGTGCTTGAAACCTTTACGGGAAAACGGCGTAATTTAACATGTTTCCGTGAGAAGTCCCCTTCCTCTGAGCCTATACTTCCGAAGCGAGTTTTGTTCGAAGCTTATTCAGGAAGCAGCGCTCACAAAACTTTGAGTAGGGGATGAATCTCGGTTAGGCGAAGCCTAAAAGCACTTGTCTATGGTATGAGGCGCGTGCTTTCCTAGTCGAATGTTTGTGTGGTATGATGGGAATATATGTTCTTATTCTTATTAAGGCGGTGAACCTTCGTGCAAATCACATATCAGTTTCGTCTCTACCCGACCCCCGAACAGGAAGAACGCATGATTCGAACATTGATCTTATGCCGGAAGCTGTACAATCGGGCGAAGGAGCAACGGGATACCGCCTACAACCAAGAGGGCAAAACCGTCACCTACGCCAAGCAGCAAAATGAATTGCCCGCCTTCAAGAAGGAATTTCCCGAATATAAAGAAGTTCATTCACAGGTGTTACAAGATTGCCTGCGGCGTTTGGATGATGCCTATCAGCGGTTCTTCCGCGGTGAGGCGGGTTTTCCCCATTATAAGTCAGCCGACCGATATCTTTCCTTTACGTACCCTCAGCCTGGTGCGGTAGACAAGACCTTTGCTCGGGATGGATACGTCTATCTGTCCAAAATCGGCTTTGTCCGTATGCGTGCACATCGTCCGTTCGATCGGGCAAATGTGACCCAAATCAACGTGAAACGGCATGCAGACGGGTGGATGGTGGGGATCGGCGTGAACATAGAGGAAGCGGAAGCCGACCAGACGGCGGAAACCGCCGTGGGCATCGACGTCGGGCTACGCACGTTTGCGGCGCTGTCCGATGAGACGAAGGTGGACAACCCACGGCATCTGCGAAGAGTGGAGAAGCGGCTCAGACGCGCCCAGCGGCGATTATCCCGTAAAGCGCGCGGTTCCCGCAATCGGCAGAAGGCCAAACAGAAAGTCGCAAACATCCACCAGAAAGTGGCCCGGCAGCGCAAAGATTTCTTACACAAACAATCGCATCGCATCGTTCAGGGACATGATCTGATTGCGGTGGAGCAGTTGAAAGTGAAGAACATGATCCGTAACCGCCGGCTGTCCAAAAGCATATCAGATGCCGGATGGCGAACATTCATCACGTATCTGTCGTATAAAGCTGCCAAACAGGGGAAGCGACTCGTACAAGTGCCCGCCCACGGCACATCGCAAACCTGCATCTGCGGTGCGGAAGTGCCAAAAACGTTGGCAATCCGGCTTCATGAATGCAAAGAATGCGGGCTGGTGCAGGACAGGGACATCGTTTCGGCCCAGGTCATTTTGCAGCGGGCTTTGAACATCGTAGCGTGATGGACTGGATACCGTAGGGAGGGTTTGCCCCGAACGGGATGCGTACCGCATCGAACGCTTGTGGAGATCCAGTCAGACCTTTCCTACAGAGAGGCAGCGATCGTCGAAACAAGAAGCCCCCGCCTCTTCACTCTTCAGGCGGTGGGAACATTCACCTGTGGAGGAACAGCGCTTCCGGCAGGAAGCCTGATTTTTCGCCAGCCTTCTTCATTTTGATGTGAAAGGGTATGCTATACATGAAGGCTTATATTAGCTGCAAAAGACGCGGAATGGAGCGATGTCCATGAAATGGAGAAAATTTTGGTCTCTGCGGCAGTGGGAGCACGTATTGCGCCGTCTTCCCCGCCTGCTTGCTTCACCCCAGGTGCCTCTTGGGGACAAGCTGCTGTTTCTCGTACCTGCACTGCTTTATTGGGTTCTTCCGGACATCATCATTCCGATTCCGTTCATGCCGCTTGATGATATCGGGGTAGCGATGCTGCTGATGAACTGGTTTGTGACCAGAACGGAGCGCAAGTATCCTCAGCTTTCCGAGCCGGGCCGTATTCGGGTGAAATGAACAGCCTTCGCATTTTGTCCAAATAACAGGTGTTGCGCTTCTATAAATTATTCATTACAATAGGAATATTGACTACTAATCATCAGGGATGCACTGAATCCTGAAATCTTCATAAATTATGCTGCCTATAGGAGTTGAAGTAAATGAAGTGCAAAATTACACGTAATGCGGCCAAAGTGCTGAAGCTTGAGCTGGATAAACCCGAGAACAGCGGAAAAATACTGAGAGTCATTGTAACTCATGCGCATGGAGATCATGCACACTATGGTCTTGACCTTGACACGCCGAAGGAAGGAGACACTGTAGTCTCCACAGATAAAGACATTGACGTAATTCTTGAAGAAGGCCAGCCGTTCCTGGACGGCGTCAAAATAGACTATTTGTATTTCCCTGAAGAGGGCTTTGTCATTACGAATCCTTCGATGGGCAACCACGGTGACCATTAAGACGGCATGAAGTGGAGAGGATGAATGATGGCAAACGATATTCGTGTCTGTGATAAATGTCAGTTTGTCCGGATGAAGAGCATTATTCCGAAGCTGCAAAAAATGGCACCTGATGCCGAGATCAAAATCGGCTGCAAATCGTATTGCGGGCCCTGCGGCAAGCGTGCGTTTGTATATGTGAATGGACGGTATGTAAGTGCACCGACAGAGGAAGAAGTGCTGGTCAAGGCTGCTGCATTTATTAAGCAGCCGAGCTTAGAGGCCTAATCCGGTTTGTAAGATGATGACTTATGTGCTTTCAGCGAAGATCCCCCGAACCGATCAGACGGTTGCGGGGGTTTTTGTATAGTCCTGCTTCCACCTGTTCATGCTATAAGGCGAGTACTTATTAGCTCCGAGAAAGGGGATCAGGTGATGTCGCAATACGATTCCAATCTGCAAAATCAGAGTGTTGCCGCCCAAACGCAAAATTCGGTGGACAGGTTCCATAATGCGGTAACACAGGCCATGTCACATCCGAACGAACAGCTGGTGGAGCAGGCCGAGCACTCCCGGGCTCACGCGAGGCATGCCCTGGATCAGGCCAGTGAAAACCTTGGGGACGATGTGATGGAGGCGGCGGAGGAAATGATGGCTACTGAGGAGCGTCGGCTCGATTCTATTAAAAGAACAGGTCTGAAATAAGCAGCAACATCGTGTTCTGAAAGGCTCCGAGAACGAAGTATTCCTACAATCGCTGTTGACCCTCCGGGCCAAAGGCGAACGCTTCGCTTTTCCGGAATTGCTTCGTCCTCTCCGCTGCTTCGTGCATCCTTCAACTTAATAATACCCAATCAGAAATAGCGAATCTCCCGCGGTTTCTGATTGGGTAAAAAAAGAACGAGAACAGGAGGGGAATCGGCTCCTGTTCTCGTTCTTTTGCTTTAATTGAAAAATGGCTGCTTTCTATTTTCCTCAGTTCATGGCGATGAAGCTTTCGCGCCGTCAGACGGCTCCGTGTTCATGGCGGCAGGATTCCAGCGGCGGATCAGGTCGTAGGTGATGACATCATCCGAGATGGCAATCCGGTTAAGCGTCTCCTGATACCCCGGTCCGCATGCCTGGATATCGGTCTGTTCTCCCGTAACCGCAATGTAGCACGTTCCGTTCACGAAGGTATTATCCTTGGACGGAATGTAGTATACTTTTCCATCCGTAAATGCCCCCGAACGGAGTACCACCATCCGCTGCTTGCCGCTGAGCAAATTGTTGCCCATAAAATGATACGGCTCCGAGGAAATGCCCAGCAAATGCAGAACGGAGGGCGCAATATCCAGTTGGCCTGCCGGTTCGTTGTATACGCCGGCACTTCCGCCGTCAGGCAGATGCACGAGTAGAGGCACCTGATTCATGATTTTTTGCATGTCGAGGTCGGATAGAGATGCACCCAAAAACTTCTCATACAGCGCTTTGTCCTGAATGGAATTGTCATGATCCCCGTAGAACATCAGAATGGTGTTGTCCCACATGCCGTTCGCTTTCATTTGTGCCACCAGCTCCCCGAGTGCCTGATCCACATAATGCACGGATTCCAGATAATCGCCGAACATGGTGCCGTTGAATTCACCCGTGTCCAGGCCGGTGCCTTCCGGATGAATGTTATACGGATGATGGCTCGACAAGGTGATCATGAAGGCGTAGAACGGATTCCCGTTCAACTCCTCAAGCTTGCTGACTGATTGTCTGAAAAAGGACTTGTCTCCCAGCGACCACCCGAGCGGCTCATCAATCACAAAATCTTTTTTACTGTAAAAATGATCATAGTTCATAGCCCTGTACATCGAGTAGCGGTTCCAGAAGCTGCTGTCATAAGCATGAAGCACATTGGGGCTGTACCCTTCCCGCTTCAGGATCGTTGGCAGCACATCGTAGGCATGATCCGGATAACGGATGAATACCGATCCCGTCTGCAGCGGGTGCAGTGAGCTCTGAGCCGAAAAATCGGCATCGGAGGTTCGTCCCTGGGCGGTCTGATGATAGAAATTGCTGAAATACATGCTTTCCTTCATCAGCTTGTTGAAATTGGGTGTGATTTCCTGGCCGTTAATCTGCTTGCCGATGAAGAAATTCATAAAGGCTTCGGCCTGAATAACCATGACATTGCTGTCCTTATATTTGCCATAGGTTTCATTTTCCACATGGATCAGGCTCTGGTGGTCTTTAAACCAGGCCAGGTCTTTGTCCATCTCTTTTTGACCCAGTACGGGCTGTGGTCCCAAATGCTCCATACTGTAACGATAAATGTCGTAACCATGAAATCCGAGCAGCCCCGTCACATTATAAAGCGCAAGCGACCACCAGTTGCCTACAAACAGCCCCTTTGCCCATGTCGAGGTGTAGAAATTGATCGGTCCGAAGGTCAATACACAGCCTAATCCCAATGCCAGTAAGCCGCTTCCAGCCCGAAACAGCATTCTTCTGCCTGACCACCGTCTATTTCCACCAAAAACAGGGCCTTCGAACAAACGGTCGGACTGCCTGCTGCGGAGTTTTTTTATCCATAACAGATAAGGAATGAAGAGAATCCAGTCCATAAAGAAGAAGATATCCTGCCAATGAATCAATGATGCGATGCTTCCTCCAAGTGATTCCACCTGACCGGCCTGCAGCAATACGGGGATGGTGATAAAATCACCAAAGTACCGGTAGTACACCATATCCGAGTAAATAAGCGCAGTCAGCAGCACATTTAATACAGCCAGCGCTGTGAACCGACCGCGTGGAGGCAGCCAAAAGGTCCAGAAGCTGGCTATCAGCAATGAACCAAAGGCAATGACGTAGTCCAGCGGGTTCATATCAATATTCGGGGCGTCCAATTGAGAATGGAGCAGCCCCAGCTTATACAGAATCAGTATGGCAAATATCCAGAACCCTATATGACGGTTCTGCAGCCAACTGCCGATCCTTGCCCCGGCACGATGGATCATGCCGGAATTGTACCTGTTCAATTTACATTTCCCCCTTTGGCAATCTGACCGGTCCCAGAGAGTTTAATAATTTGTAAACAGAATGTGATCTCTGTGTAAAAACCGGATTTGCCCTTACTTATTATATCCTGCCGGCGTTTCTTTTCAACATAAAAGAGAGGGAGGATGAAAGAGAGAGCGGGCCCCATGGGGTCCGCTCTCTGCATGATTGAGATTTTTTAATTTTCGGGTTGAGCTTTCCTGTGGCGAGGAGGAAGAGGGCCCAGGTATTGATAGTATTGGCATTCAATCCGGCCGTTATACAGCTTGCGCCGTTTGTCTGCTTTGCGCCCCCAATAATGCTCAAACTGCTTGGCAGGACTGATGGTAAAGAAGGACCATGTCGGCATGCCAGCCGCAGTGCGCCCCAAGCCACGGATCAGCTTTTCTGCTTCCGGCTCATCCCCCAGGCGCTCGCCATAAGGCGGGTTGGTAATCAGGCAGCCGTATTCGCCGTCCAGTCTGATTTTGGCTGCAGGCATGACATCAAGCCTGATTTCTCCCGCCAGCCCTGCAGCCTTGACAGCGGCTTGCGCAACTTCAATGGCCTTGGGATCGATATCGCTGCCTGCAATCTGAAACTCCACATCGTCCCGCACGAGATCCATGGCCTCATTGCGGGCTTCTTCCCACAGTTGTTCGCCGATCACTGGCCAAGGCTCGGAGTTAAAGGAGCGGCGCAGCCCTGGAGCAAGGTTCCAGGCCTGCATGGCGGCCTCAATCAGCAGCGTGCCCGAGCCGCAGCAAGGATCATAGAAGGGCCTGTCCGGCGTCCAGCGACTGAGCTGAATCATGGCCGAAGCCAGCGTCTCCTTAAGCGGCGCCTCGGTAACGAGCTTACGGTAGCCCCGCTTGTGCAACCCCGGTCCAGTGGTGTCCAATGTAAGCAGGGCACGGTCCTTCAGCAAAATTACTTCAATGACATAGCGCGGCCCGTTCTCGGGGAACCATTCCGTATGATAGGTCTCCTTCAGCTTTTCAACAATCGCCTTTTTTACAATCCCCTGACAGGCAGGCACGCTGCTGAGCTGGGATTTATGCGAGCGTCCTTCCACCGGAAACTCGCCATTGGCAGGAATCCAGTCCTGCCAAGACACGGCTTTGGTGCCTTCAAACAATTCATCAAAGGTTGTGGCCTCAAATTCGGCCATCTTGACGAGAATACGATCCGAGCTGCGCAGCCATAAATTGCAGCGGCAGATATCGATGTAATCACCGGTGAATACGACACGGCCGTTCTCAACGGTCTGATCGTGGTATCCAAGTTCTTTCAGTTCACGCGCTACGATGGCTTCCAGCCCCATCGGCGCAGTTGCAATCAATTGCAGTTGGGCCATGTAAACAATTCACTCCATCTTGATTGTACGGCACTTGAATAAGGCCGCCTTGTCTAATGCCTTGTGGCAATTCCCCAAAAACAATACAATCTATATTATGGTTTCGGAAATTAAACCGAACATGCAAGGCAAAGGTTCATTCGTATAGTATAGGCGATTATATTCCTGGAGACAAACCGTAAATATACATACCGGGTTCCACCGGTTCGGCAAGGATCGCGCTTATGCTGAAGCTGAATATTTTTTGAGGAGGAGTACATTTGAACACAGCACCTGAAGATTATATAGAGCAGTTATTCAAGGAGGACGAGCTGTTATTGAAGGTCAAGGAAACGATTCGGGAAAAAGGGATGCCCGAGGTGTCCGTGGCGGCGGCATACGGACGGCTGCTGACGATGCTCATCCGTATCTCGGGGGCACAGCGCGTTCTGGAGATCGGGGCATTGGGCGGATACAGCGGGATATGCCTTGCCCGGGGGCTTGGGACGGAAGGCAGACTGACGTCTCTTGAACTGAAGGAAGAATACGCTGCGCTTGCCGGAGGACATCTGGCAGAAGCCGGATTTGCCGACCGTGTCGAGTACCGCATAGGGCCTGCGTTGGAGAGTCTTGAGCAGTTGAAGCGGGAAGGGCGCAAATTTGATTTCTTCTTCATTGACGCGGACAAGGAGAATTACCCGCTGTATTTGGAATATGCAATCGAGCTTGGCAATCCGGGGGCTGTTATAGCAGGGGATAACTGTTTTCTGCGCGGCCGTACACTGAATTCGGAGAAGAACGGTTCATCCGTCCAGGCGATGAGACGTTTTAATCAGATGATAGCCGAGGATGAACGGCTGGAGAGCACGCTGCTCCCGTCCTATGATGGCTTGGCGCTGGCCCGTATCCGGTAGCGGCGGGAAGCTTTAAGTCGGAGTTTAAGCGAAGAGGAAGGGAGACACAGGATGGCTTATCAAGTTGAAGTCAGGTTTGCAGAGGTTTATGAGTTTCTAAGCAGCTTACATACATTTATTTGCAGGCCGTCCCACAAGAAAATAGATCTGACTCCTGCATGGGCGGCTGCTATGGGTGAAACGCTGTCCCCCGAATTGAAGACCGGTCTTGCACCGCTCGTCATTGGTGCCGAATGGAAGCTGGTATATCTGCTGGCATTCTTATGTCCGGATCCGGGCTCCGTGCCTTCATTCCTGCAGTGGATAAAGGATCAGAGCAACGAGGACCTGTACGAGCTGACATCCGGCTATCCTGTTACGATGCCGGAGGACTGGGCTTTTTTTCGCTCTGTCTATCTATCGGTGCTGCCTGGATGGTATGAGGAGTATTTTCGGTCGGTTGATCCGGCCATTCCGGCAGCACTTCAGCAGGAAACCGCTTCAAGATTGGCAGAGCAGCCGCTGTGGGATGCCGATGAATTTGTGGATCGAACCACGGGCGGTATGCGGTTCCGCCAGACCGATGCCATGGAGCGGCTGCTCCTTGTGCCGCAATATCATTTTCAGCCAGTGAATGTCGTTTATGATTACGGCAGGTTCATGATATGTCACTACTCGTCCCGGATCGATCTCGCTTCAGGGGAGGTCTTCCCAAATCCCGATTTGCGGCTGATTCGGGCACTAGGGGAACGCAGCAGGCTCAAAATATTGCGCTATCTGCATGAAGGCCCACGAGCCTTTATCGAAATTGTCAGACATCTGAAGCTGTCCAAAGGCATTACACATGACCATATCTTCAAGCTGAGGAGTTCAGGTCTGATCTGCGCTCATTTTGCAGGAGAGACGCTGGTGGAATATTCCTTGCGGAGCCGTTCCATTATGGAATTTCAGCAGTCGCTGATGTCGTATATTACAGGCTCGTCCGAGATGGCTGCAGCAACCGAATCCTAACGACAAACCGCCTTATTCAGTAACTTTTGTCCCGATATTCTGGATCGAAAGTTATATAACCTTAGTCTATTTTTTTCGGATCTAAGGTTAGATGACCTTCATCCCGATCTTGTGAATCGAGGGTCACCGAACTGGATAAGGCGGTTTTTTTGTGGAATTTTTTGTGGTTCTCCCTTTACAGAACCGGACATGGTTTTTATAATATGAATTGTCGATCAAAAAACATAGTTAGCGGATCGGAATTATAAATATAACTACGGTCTTCAGATCGCTCACATTCAAGGGAGGTTTACCATGAAAAAAAGTACTTATGTATTGTCGGCCCTATTCTTATCCGGTGCCCTGCTGCTGTCTGCATGCACGGAGGACAATGCGGCTGCACCGACAACAGGCCAAACCGCCGCAAGTGAAAATGCCCCGACAGCGGCAGCTGGAGGCTTGACTGAGCCAATCAAGGCATCCGCTTTATCCAAGCTCCCGACTGCAGCCAAGGAACGAACCGATACGGTCATTGTGGGACTCACGGATCCAAGCGGCTCCTTTACTCCTTATTTTGCCCAAAGCGGTTACGACGGGAATGTCACCTCGCTTCTGTTCGCCCCGTTAGTGAGGGTGAATAAGGAGGGCCTCCCGAACGCCGACCTTGCCGAGAAATATGAGGTCTCCGATGACCAGCTTACATACACCTTTCACCTGCGTCCAGATTCGAAATTCAGCGACGGCTCGCCTTTGACGGCGGATGATGTTGCTTTTACATGGACCCTGCTGCACGACAAGTCCTACGACGGCGATTTTGATATCACGGAAGCCCATGTGAAGGGTGGAGAAGCTTATAAGGAAGGCAAGGCTTCGTCGATCGAGGGGATCAAGGTCATTGATCCGCAGACGATTTCCGCTACATTGGAGAAGCCTAACGCAACAGCTCTCCTGCTGCTGGGCAGTGACGTTTTGTCCAAAGCCTACTACGGAAAGGATTACAAATTTGGCCAGCTGGATTATATCAAAAATCTTCACTCCAATCCGCTTGGCAACGGCGCATATAAGCTGGAGAAATTCATCCCTGGACAGGAAGTGCGTTTTGCAGCGAACGAGTACTACTATAAAGGCAAACCAAAGCTGGAGCATTTTATCTATAAAACAACAGATGGTGATACATGGCAGTTCCTGGAGACCGGAGAGCAGGACTATGCATCCTTCCCTGCCACGACGGACAATATCGAGAAGCTGAAAAATCTTGGATTTGTCAATCTTACTCCATACACGGCGAGCAATTACGGTTATCTGCGCCTGAACTTTGAGCATGAGGCCATCCAGGACAAGAAGGTCAGACAGGCGCTGACCTATGGTCTTGACCGTCAGACAATCTATGTGGATTCCAACCAGGGAGCAGCGACGGTAGCCAACATCCCGACTTCGCCAATTTCTTGGACTTATACGGAAGAAGGCATCAATCCTTATCAATACGATCCGGAGAAAGCAAACCAGCTGCTGGATGAAGCCGGCTGGACCATGGGAGCCGACGGCATTCGGGAGAAAGACGGCAAACCGCTTACCATACACTTCATTGGCTCCAAAAAACAGGCTACCGACATCTTCATCGCGGTCGCTTCTGAAAACTACAAGGCGATCGGCGTCAAATTCGAGCCAGAGCAATTTGCGGATTTCAATTCCCAGCTTGCCAAGCTGGAAAGCGGAGACTATGACATGGCTGCATTCTCGACCTCTCTCATGACCGACCCTGCGGACGGTGTGCGCGACTTCGTCAGCGGTGAAATTTCCGGTTATGATAACCCGGAAGTGAAAAAGCTGTATGAGCAGGGCTTGGCAACATCGGATATGGAGGAGCGCAAAAAGATTTATCATGAGCTCTACAAAGTCGTGAACGATGATCTGCCATACATCTTCACCAGCAATAACAAGATGGTGGTGGCTACGAACGGCCGTCTTGAAGGGTTGGTGATCAATCCGTTCTGGGGCATTTCCACCAGCCTGCCGAACTGGACCTTGAAGTAAAAAAAGACAGCCGCCCGCTGCCCGCCCGGGAATCAGCGGGCGGCTCAGTTAAAAGGAGCTGGTCATGAGCACATATCTGCTGCGAAGATTGATATATATGGTTGTCATACTTCTGGCGGCCTCACTGTTTATATTCTGTCTGTATGCACTGACACCGGGAGATTTCATAACAAACAACCTGAAGCTCAGTCCTGAACGCAAAGCGGAGCTGCGGGAGATTTATGGCTTCAACAAGCCGCTGATCGACCGCTATCTGAACTGGATGGGACGGGCGCTGCATGGGGATTTCGGATTCTCTCTAGCCCAGCAGAAGCCTGTGCTGACGCTGTTTAATGAGTATGTCTGGAACTCGTTTCTGCTCGCGATCACCTCGACCTTCTTCACCTGGGTCATTGCCGTCATCATTGGTGTTGTTTCAGCTTACAGGCAGTATTCCTGGTTTGACTCCCTGGTGATGGTGCTGATTTTTGCGGCCATGTCGATCCCGTCCTTCTTCATCGGTCTGTTCCTGATCAAGCTGTTTGCGGTGGATCTCAGATGGCTCCCGCCGGGCGGCATGACAACGACCGGAAGCAATGCAGCCGGGTGGGCTTACGTGCTTGAGGTTCTTCATCACATGACCCTGCCGGTGGTCGTCATGGTGCTGCTCGGTGTCGGATCGCTGACCCGCTATTTTCGCAGCAACATGCTGGATGTTATCCGTCAGGATTATATCCGCACCGCAAGAGCCAAAGGGATGAAGGAGCGGACCGTGCTGTTTCGCCACGCGTTGCGCAATGCCATGCTCCCGGCGATCACACTGGTCGGATTCGAGCTTCCGGGTCTATTCGGCGGATCACTCATTATTGAGAAGATTTTCAACTGGCCGGGGATCGGACAGCTGTATATGCAGTCTTTTACCGTCAGGGATTACCCGTTGTTAATGGGATTCACGATGTTCATCGCGGTACTGACCGTCATCGGCACACTGCTCTCGGACATTCTCTATCATGTGGCGGACCCGCGGGTCAAACTTTAGGGATCATTCAGTTGCAGTAGACAATCTTGTACCAATTATCCTATATGGCAAGGGGGGAGCTCCATGTCTTCCATCGGCGGAGGAGTGGCGGAGATTAAGAAGGCCAAGCGGGAAGCCCCGCGCTCATCTTTGTGGAGGCAGTCGTTTCATCGAATCTTGAGGAACAAGCTGGCAGTATTCGGCTTTGGTTATATCGTATTCATGTTTATCATCTGCTTTATCGGCCCAATGCTGTCGCCTTATGCAAGCGGCAAAATCAATATGGCGGCCTCCTACAAGGCACCCGCTCTTAATCACTGGCTGGGAACAGACCTGCTGGGAAGAGACGTGCTTACGCGACTGCTGCAGGCCGGACGAATTTCGTTGACCGTGGGGATCGCCTCTATGGCCCTGTCGGTATTTATCGGTTCTATTTTGGGTGCGATTGCCGGCTATTACCGGGGAATCGTCGACCAGATGATTATGCGTGTCGCGGATTTGCTGTTGACGGTGCCGAGTCTGCCGATCCTGTTTATCATGGGGGCGCTGCTCTCGGACTGGAAGGTGCCGACTTCTTACCGCATGTATATTGTTATGCTTATGCTGAGCTTTGTCGGCTGGCCGGGGCTTGCTCGGCTTGTCAGGGGGCAGATACTCAGTTTGCGTGAACGTGAATTTATGTTGGCTGCAACGGTGCTGGGACTGCGCGATCGCCGCAAGCTGTTCCATCATCTGCTGCCGAATCTGGTGCCGCTGCTGATCGTGGTGGCAACGCTGAATATCGGGGGCGCCATTCTGAGCGAATCGGTGCTCAGCTTCTTCGGGCTTGGTGTAATGCCGCCGACAGCTACATGGGGCAATATGATTGACTCGGCCAACAACCTGATTGATTTCGAGAAGCATCCGTGGTTATGGATTCCGCCGGGAGTTGCTATTTTTACGACGGTGATATCAATTAATATTTTCGGCGATGGACTCCGGGACGCTCTGGATCCCAAGCTGAAAAAGTAGGTGGGGAGTACCGTGAACAACGTGCTTGAAATTAACGATTTACGAACCCATTTTCAAACCGAAGAAGGTGTAGTCAAGGCAGTGGACGGAGTCTGCTTGCGGGTAAGGCAGGGTGAGACGGTGTGCATTGTGGGGGAATCGGGCTCCGGGAAAAGTATTACCGCGATGTCTGTCATGGGATTGGTCGAAGGGCCGGCAGGCCGGATCGTCGGCGGCAGCATCGAGTTTGCCGGCAGAAATTTACCGGACCTGGGCAAAAATGAACTAAGAACCATTCGTGGCCGCGATATCGCGATGATTTTCCAGGAGCCGATGTCTTCCCTGAACCCTGTGCTCAAGATCGGTCAGCAGATTATGGAGCCGCTCATGGAACATCTGAAGCTGAGCAGGAAGGAAGCCTATTCCCGGGCGATTGAGTTGATCGGTCTGGTCGGCATTTCACGGCCGGAACAAATTGCAGAGTCCTATCCACACGAGCTTAGCGGGGGCATGCTGCAGCGCATCATGATTGCCATAGCGATCTCCTGCGATCCGAAGCTTCTGATTGCCGACGAACCGACGACGGCGCTGGATGTGACGATTCAGGCGCAAATTCTCGACATGCTGCGCCAGATCAAAGAGCGGTCGAACATGTCCATCCTGCTGATTACTCATGACTTGGGTGTTGTAGCCGAAATGGCCGATTATGTCATTGTCATGTATGCCGGTAAAGTGGTGGAAGAAGGAGAGGTGGTTGAGCTCTTTGAGAGCCCCAAGCATCCGTATACCCAGGGGCTTCTTCGCTCCAAACCCATTCTTGGTCAGCGCGAGGAGGAGCTGTATTTTATTCCTGGGCAGGTGCCGAATCCGCTGGAGCTGACCGAATCGTGTTATTTTCACGAACGGTGCGCTCAATGCCTCGATATCTGCCGGACCAGAGAACCGCTGCTCAAGCAGGAAGGTGAACGGCAGAAGGTGGCTTGCTGGCTGTATGAAGAGGAGGTAACGGCCCGTGCATGAACCATTGGTGGAGGTCAATCACCTCAAAAAGTATTTTCCCGTCAAAGCAGGGCTTCTGAATCGTACCGTCACTCATGTAAGAGCCGTTGACGATATCAGCTTTGCCATCCAGCCGGGAGAGACCTTCGGGCTGGTTGGGGAATCCGGCAGCGGCAAAAGCACGGTAGGCCGGACGATTCTGCGTCTGACGGACAAGACGGAAGGTGAAATCCGCTTCAAGGGCAAAGACCTCTATCGGGTCTCCAAGGAGGAGATGCGCCGTCTGCGGCCGCAAATGCAGCTGATTTTCCAGGATCCTTACAGCTCATTGAATCCGCGTGTCCGTGTTGGTGATGCCATCGGCGAAGCGTTAATTGACCATGGCATGGCATCCAGGGACGAGATTCGCGATGTAGTTGAAGAATTGCTTGTTTCCTGCGGACTGTCGTCGTACCATTATTACCGCTTCCCGCATGAATTTTCGGGCGGACAGCGGCAGCGGATCGGTATCGCGCGGGCACTGGCGCTGAGTCCCGACCTGATTATCGCTGACGAGCCGGTGTCGGCACTGGACGTGTCGATCCAGGCGCAAATCATCAATCTCTTCCGTAAGCTGCAGGATTCGCGCGGCCTGACCTATTTGTTTATTTCGCATGATTTGAGCGTGGTTGAACACTTATGCTCCCGCATCGGAGTGATGTATCTGGGCTCCATGATGGAGGTGGCCAGCCGGGACGAGCTGTTCCGGAATCCGCTGCACCCTTATACGAAGGCGCTGCTCTCCGCTGTGCCGGTACCGATTCCGAAGCTGAAGCGGGAGCGGATTGTGCTGAAGGGAGACATCCCGAATCCATCCAACCCGCCGCAGGGCTGCAAGTTTCATACCAGATGTCCATTCGCGAAGGAGATATGCACACAGCAGGTGCCGGAATTCCGCGATGCTGGAGCCGGTCATTACGTGGCTTGTCATTTGGTATGAAAATAGGTATAGATAAAAAGACAGCAGGTCTTCTTTTATGAAGAACTTGCTGTCTTTTTTTAGATTACATTGTATTCTACCGGAAATGATGGGCCTGTCTGCTGCGGTGGCCGTACAGCTTGATTCTTACCCATACCATATTGATCAGCAGCATCACACCAGACATAATAAACAGGCCTTCAATGCCAATAAAGCCTGACAGCAGGCCACCGATCACAGCGCCCAGCATATTGCCCAGCGCAAGCGAGCTTGTGTTGAAGCCGAATGCCCGGCTTTCCATGCCTGCTGGCGTATAAGAGCGGATCAGGGCATTCACGCTCGGCAGAAGACCGCCCATGAACACGCCCATCAGGAAGCGCACGATGACAAGCTCCCACACGGTCTGGACAAAGGCCTGCGGAATAAGCGTGAGTGCTGCTCCGACCAGAGCGTAGGTCAATATCCGGTGCGCTCCGACGCGGTCGCTGAGCCTGCCCAGAACCGGCGATGAAATCATGTTGGACAGGCCGGTTACAGCGGTGACAAAACCTGCAATAAGAGCAATGCCTTCAGCAGAGCCGTACAGGTCCTGCACATACAGCGGCAGCAGGGACACCGTGCTGATCATCGCGAACTGAAGCAGGAACGTTACAGTAAACAGCGCAGGCAGCTGCGGCGTATGGCTCAGTTCACGCAGTCCGGCCAGCACGGAGGTCTGTGGAGCCTTGGCGGCCTCAGCGCGGTTAAATTTCTCTTTGACGAGGAACAGTGCGAGCAGGGACCCGGAGAAGATCAGCCCTCCCGTAATAAAGAAGATCGGCCTGAAGCCGAACCAATCCGCCATAAATCCGCCTATTAGCGGGCCCAGAATCGTACCCGCCATTTGTCCGGACTGCATGATGCCCATCGCAAAGCCCATCCGCTCTTTGGGAGTGGTGCTGGATACGAGCGAGATGGAGGCTGGATTAAATCCCGAGATCGTTCCGTTCAACAGACGCAGCGCCAAGAGCTGCCACGGTTGATTGACAAAGCCCATGCAGCCGATCACTAAGGCCATGCCAAAGCCGGAGCGAAGCAGCATGATTTTGCGTCCATATTGATCCGCCAGCTTGCCCCATAGCGGCTGAAAAATAAAAGAGGTCAAAAAGTTCGCGGCAAAGATCACACCTGCCCATAAGCCGATCTCATGTTCGCCCTGAACGTGCAAATCCTGTGCGAGATAAAGGGATAGAAACGGGGTAATCATGGTCATGCCGGCATTGACCAAAAACTGGCCGAACCAGAGAACGATGAGGTTCACCTGCCACGTCTTCATGGTGCTCACATCCTTTCCGGCCGTGGAGAGGTCATTCAGATATTCATCCGTAGTCAGGGAAACCAGAAAAAAACAGTTCTTTTTAGTATAGCACACTTCATTGAAACTTTATCCAACTGTCATCGGATTGTCATCGTTCATCCGTGCCGGCTGGTTGTTACGCACTTTTAAAAAGGGCATAATGAATGTATAGGTTTTACACTCGAACTGGGGGCTCAAACCAATGACTTACAACGATAATTTTATCCGTGCATGCTTCAGGGAGGATGTGGATCACATTCCCGTCTGGTACATGAGGCAAGCAGGAAGGTACGATCCCGAGTACCGGAAAATCAAAGAAAAATACTCCCTGCTGGAAATATGCCGCCAGCCCGAGCTGGCAGCCGAAGTGTCGATGATGCCTGTTCGGAAGCTGGGTGTCGACGCTGCTATTCTGTATTCCGATATTATGAATCCCGTTGCTTCCCTTGGCGTGGACTTTGATATAGTCAAGAACGTCGGTCCGGTCATAGACCATCCCATCCGTACGGCGGCTGATGTGGAGCGTCTCAAGCCGATCGACGTGGAGAAGGATCTTTCTCATATTTTAGAGACCATTCGCATTCTTGACCGGCAGCTCGAAGTTCCACTGATTACGTTTGCCGGAGCGCCGTTTACGATTGCGAGTTATTTGATAGAGGGACGCCCGTCCAAGAGCTACATTCATACCAAAACGCTTATGTACAGCGAGCCGCAGGTATGGTTCCAGCTGATGGAGAAACTGGGCGATATGGTAATAACCTATCTTCGTGCTCATGTGGCTAGCGGAGGCAAGGCATTCCAGCTGTTTGACAGCTGGGTCGGAGCGCTGGCCCCGCAAGATTTTGAAGTATTCGTACTCCCTACGATCAAGCGGATATTTCACGAGCTGTCCGGCCTGCAGGTGCCGAAGATTTATTTTCCGGGTGTCAGCTCGGGTGAATTGCTGCCTCTACTGCGTACGCTGGAGGCTGATGTCGTGGGGCTGGACTGGCGCGTATCCATTCCGGAAGGCCGGCGGCGACTGAACAATCGCTTTGCAGTTCAGGGCAATCTGGACCCTTATGTGCTTACCGCACCTATGGAAATTATTAAACAGCATGCCCAAAAAATTATCGATGAGGGTGCTCAGGAGCCAGGCTATATTTTCAATTTGGGACACGGACTTTTTCCGGAAGCCTCGCTCGACAAGCTTAGAGAACTGACCCAATATGTGCATGAATATTCGGCCACAGTGATCAAGCAGCGGGTGGGCCAGCACAACTTGTAATCTGTCCATAAATCATACAGAGGTGATTATAAAAGTGAAGGAAACCGTAGGCGTATTGGTCATGTCGTATGGCACTCCGGAAAGCCTGGAGCAGGTAGAGGCGTATTATACGCATATCCGGCGCGGCAACGCGCCTTCTCCCGAGCAGCTCAAGGAACTGAAGGACAGATATGAAGCCATCGTCGGAGGCGTATTTCCGCTTCGTGAAAATACGGACCGGCAGGTGCACAGCCTGCAGGAGACATTGAACCGTGAAAACCGGAATCCCGATGTCGAGTTTGTGTGTTATCAGGGGTTAAAGCACGCTCGCCCCTTTATCGAGGACGGAGTAGGGCAAATGGCGGCGGACGGCATTAAGAAGGCGATCGGTATTGTGCTTGCTCCGCACTATTCTTCCATGAGCGTTGCAGGTTATATCAAACGGGCACAAGAAAAAGCGGCTGAGGCCGGCCTGGAAATGGCCTTTATCGAAAGCTATCATCTGCACCCGAAACTGATCAAGGCTCTGTCTCAAAGAGTGGCAGCCAAGCTGGATTTGTTCGAGGAAGCAGGCGCCGACCGTGATTCAGTGCAGGTATTATTCAGCGCCCACAGCTTGCCAGAACGCATTCTCTCGATCGGCGATCCATACGTCGATCAACTCATGGAAACGTCCAAAGCAGTGGCCGAAAGTGCCGGTGTAAGTCGCTGGCAGTTTACCTGGCAGAGCGCGGGTCGCACGGCTGAACCATGGCTTGGTCCCGATATTTTGGACACGCTTCATAAGTTGAGCGAGGAACAGGTAGAGGACGTGCTGGCCGCGCCCATCGGCTTCGTATCCGATCATCTGGAAGTGCTGTACGATCTGGATATTGAAGCTCAGACGGTGGCAAAGGAGCTGGATATGCGGCTGATGCGCATCGAATCCTTGAACAGCGATCCTCTATACATGGAGACTTTGAGCGATGTCATTATAGACAAATGGAAGCAATTCGATTAAAAGAGCAAAGAGAACCCCTGCCGTGTGAAGTGACCGGCGGGGGTTCTCTTTGCTGAGAGTCCTGATATATAATGAAGAAGTCTGCAGGACAATGAAATAACAAGGAGGAGTTATGCCCCCCTCAAGAATTGAGGAGCGTAAAGCTCTGAAGAAAAAGCGGCGGCAGAGCCGGATAAGGGCTGTGACCGCAATCAATCTCATACTGTTGTTTATGATTTTCGCAATGATTGGTTATTATTACATAACGGAAGGGAATGAACAGATTAGCAGGCAGATGGCGGCAAACTCCAATGCTGGAGTGACGGGTACCGATTCCGATCCCGGAACGTCTGGTAACGCTTCAGTTCCCGGGCCAGCAGCGCAGGTGCAGCAGGAATCTGAAATGGAAACGGTTCCGGAAGCCGAGCCCGATACAAGTGCTCCGGAGACGGTACAGACGACTCCGGGTCCGGCGAAGGAGGAAGGAGTTCTGGAGGAGACTGGCCCGGAAGAGGGCAGCGATACGTCAGGTGATTCGGCGGATGATACCAGATCGGACAGTGTCATTTTAAACTTCGTAGGTGACATGCAATTTTCCGGTAAAGTGGAGCAGCTTCTGCAGGAAAAGGGCTATGATTACCCGTACAAGAGGCTGGGCAGCCTGTTCAAATCGGATGATCTGACGGTAGGCAATCTGGAGACTCCTGTAACGAACGGGGGTACAGGGGCAGCAAATAAAACCTATGTATACAAATCCTCCCCTGATGCCCTTCCTGAACTGGCGGCTGCCGGCATGAATGTGGTGAATCTGGCCAATAATCATATTTTGGACCAGGGGGTCTCCGGACTGAAAGATACACTGGTTCATCTGCGTCATTACGGAATTCTGTAT
Organism: Paenibacillus medicaginis; assembly: GCF_042138635.1. Taxonomy (NCBI): domain Bacteria; kingdom Bacillati; phylum Bacillota; class Bacilli; order Caryophanales; family Paenibacillaceae; genus Paenibacillus; species Paenibacillus medicaginis. Next base: position 108,986 of record NZ_JBHIRY010000006.1, read on the forward strand.
ATGGGAGCTGGCATGAATACGAAGGAAGCTTATGCTCCTGTATATGTGAAACGAAACGGAATGACGATCGCGCTGCTCGGCTTCAGCCGCGTCATCCCCGAGGTCAGCTGGCATGCTGGCGCAAATCGCGCGGGCGTGGCGGGTGTCTACGATCCTGCGGCGGCTGTGCAGGCAATCCGGAAGGCAAGCAAGAAGGCTGATTTGGTGATCGTTACAACACACTGGGGCAAAGAACGGGCTTCCGTCCTTGAAGATCATCAGTCCGAGCTGGCCCATGCATTTATTGACGCGGGAGCGGATCTCGTTATCGGAAGCCATCCGCATGTTCTGCAAGGACTGGAGATATACAAGGGCAAATGGATAGCTTACAGCACCGGCAATTTTATTTTTTCTAAATCTGTAACGGAAGCTACCCAGGATACGGCTGTGTTCCAGGCGTCCTGTACAAAAGACGGCGCATGCGCGATGAAGCTGATCCCTTGCAGAGCTGAGCTTGGGCAGCCTGTACCGCTGTCCGGCGAGAAAGCCGCGAAAATCCTCAAGAAGGTCGAGAACATGTCTTCTTCCAATATAAGCATTGATAGCAAGGGCAGAGCGTCGGCAGGCTGATGGCACTTCAGACCACGAAGATGAAGGGGGAGCAGAATGCATAACCTCTGTGTGGCCCACCGTGGCGCTTCCTTTGCAGCGCCAGAGAATACGCTGGCTGCGTTCAGGCAGGCAATGGCATTTCCGTTTGTGAAATGGATAGAGCTGGACGTTCAGTTATCACAGGATAAGGTGCCTGTGGTTATCCACGATTTCAGCTTGGAACGCACGACTAACGGGTCAGGCCTGGTCAGGGACAAATCATGGGACGAGCTTCGCAGGCTGGATGCAGGCTCCTGGAAAAGCCCGCGTTACCGCAGCGAACCCATCCCATCATTGGCTGAGGTGCTTGATCTGTGCCGCGGCAAGGTCCGGCTGAATATCGAGCTGAAAACGTCGGGGGACATGTACCCTGGGCTGGAAGGTGCGGTGCTTCGTCAGATTGCTGCACGCGGTATGGAGCAGGAGATCGTATTGACATCGTTCGACCAGCAGGCGCTGTGCAGGGTGAAGGAGCTTATGCCGGAGGTATGCACGGGTCTGATTACCGATATCAGACCAGCGGATCTGTCGAGGAGACTTTCAGCGCTGGGCTGCTCCTTTCTATCCATGGCCTATCCGAAGATCGACGCCAGGCTGATGGCTGAAATGACGGAGCAGAGCATCACGGTGATGGCCTGGACTGTGGATCAGGTTGGGATTATACGAAGTCTTGCCTCCCTTCATCCGGACCTGATGATCTGCACCAACCGGCCTGAGGCATGGAAGCAGGCTATGAAGAGGAAAAGCTTGATTGGCAACACCATATTAACCGTGAAGAGGTGGCTGATTAGATGAACAGAGAAATTCGCAATGTTTACTGTGTGGGACGCAATTATAAGCTGCACGCGGAAGAGTTGGGCAATGCCGTGCCTGAAAAACCGATGATTTTCCTTAAGCCGTCTCATGCAGTTGTGCCCATGAATGGAGAAACGCTTCAGTTGCCTTTGGACCAGGGAGAGCTGCACTATGAAGCCGAGCTTGTTGTCAGACTGGGGCGAAGCTATGAACGGGGCATGAAGGTGGATGAATGTATCGAGGCGTTTGCGTTTGGCATCGATTTTACACTCCGTGACGTGCAGTCCGTCATCAAGCAAAAAGGCCATCCCTGGACGGCGGCCAAAGCCTTCAAAAACTCTGCTCCCCTGACTCCGTTTCTGTCGTTTGCGGGAGAAGCCGCTCTCCTGAACCATGACTTCTCCCTGCGCAAAAATGAAGTTGAGGTACAGCGCGGCAACGTGAAGGACATGATCTTTTCCCTGCAAGAGATTGCGGATTATATTGCCGATCATTACGGCCTGGGCAAGGGGGATCTGATCTTTACTGGAACTCCGGCGGGGGTCGGGCCAGTGGTCCAAGGCGATGTGCTGGAGCTCCGCTGGGCGGACGAAATACAGGGAGCTTGCACAATCGGTTAATGGAATTACTTTACAGTTAAAATCCAGGGTATCCCAAAAGGTCTGTTGATCTGGGATTCCCTTTTTTGTGTTCTGGGGCGCTCCGAGAACGAACCATTCCTCCCATCGCTGTTGTCCCCAGTTTTCCCTGGGTGACAGGCAGCATGGTATAATCATAAATAGAGCCTGCGAAAGCGCCATGGCAGGCATGGATAGATTTAACGGGAGGGTATATGGTGGACTGGTTGATTGGAGCGGCAGGAGCCCTTCTTGTTGGAGGAGCCGCATACAGGAAGAAATCACTGACTTTATCCGGTTTTGCAGCGGCTTTCATAATGGGAACGGTCTATTACGGCGCCGGTGATCTGTTCTGGTTTGGTATATTGCTAGTATTTTTTATCACGTCAACGCTGCTTTCACGGTACAAGCAGGAGCGTAAGGCGGAGCTTGAGAAATCCTATGCCAAAACGGGCAATAGGGATGCCGGCCAGGTGTTTGCCAACGGCGGGCTTGGCATGCTGCTGTGTGCAGGCTATGCTGTATGGCCGCATCCGGCGTGGATCTATCTTTTTGTCGGCGTCATGGCGACGGTCACCGCGGATACGTGGGCGACCGAGATTGGCAGCCTGAGCCGTCAGGCTCCGCGTTCCGTGCTGAATGGGCGCCCGCTTCCTCCGGGAACCTCCGGGGGCGTATCCGCTTTAGGGACCAGTGCGGCCGTGGCGGGAGGGGCTCTGATTGGGTTGAGCACGTGGCTATTCCAGTACTCTCTTGGCGGGAGCACTTTCCCCTGGTGGGCGTGGATTGTGTCTGGAGGCGTTTCGGGGGCGGCAGGAGCTTTTACCGATTCGTATCTTGGAGCGACAGTGCAGTACATGAGCCGTTGCCGGGTTTGCGGACGTGAAGTGGAGGTTGGCACCCATTGCGGCCAGGTGACGGAGAAGGCACGGGGATGGGCCTGGATGAGCAATGACGCCGTGAATCTGATCAGCTCCGTAGCAGGAGGAGTGGTCGCTTTGGCCTTGGGATACCTATGGATGTAAAGAAACATTGCATGCAGCCAATGGAGATTAAATATAAGAAATACTCAGCTAAGTAGCTAACTTTCAATTTTTTAGGCTGGTGTCCTTAAAGCGGCGCCAGCTTGTTTAAGCTTATGTGAAGCCTTTTTTGTTGTAAATACCACAAAGTACTTGTGAAATTTCATTTTTCCTCACGTATTTAAAGGTATAATTTGTCATGAATCTATAGTATTATAGACCTAATGATAAATACTAATTTAGGGGTAAATCATGTTAAGCCAAAAAGAGGCAGATGAACTTATCGAATTGATAAAGTATTTACAACAATATAATTCCGTTGCCATTCCTAGTTTAGGAGAAAAGACTCAATTAATTGCAAATAGTGTTGAGGGAGAATTTATAGTTGATATCCGGAGAGGCAGGATTGATGTATTTCAAGCAACTTTTCAAACGAGGTACAAAAAAAACATCCCTCTCATTCGACTAGACCTTGAAGGACCAGAACATCAAAACCCAGATGGTATGATTATTCCTTGTCCTCATTTACATATTTACCGTGAAGGTTTTGATTTAAAATGGGCATTCCCTGTCGAAACAGAAGCAGATTCAAATTTTCCTGACTTAGGAAACCTGGTACAGGTATTAATTGATTATTTAAAGTATAATAATATTACCAGTGTACCTACAAACATAATTGACTCAATTTTATAAGGGGGTGATTTCAATGGCTGACCTTTCATTTCAAAACAATATAAATATAGATGAACTTAAAAATCACTATCTCAATTGGGTAAAAGAGAAAACAAAATTCAGACAACTTGAGGGGGCTGTTGAAATTACCTCCCCTTTATTGGATCGTAACAATGATTACCTTCGAATTTTTGCAACTGTACAAGGTGATAATATCAAACTAACTGATGATGGGTATATAATTGATGAGTTGGAAATGTCGGGTAACGATGTTGATTCCTCACCGAGGAAAAAGGAACTCCTCAATGGGATTTTAAATGGTCTAGGGGTTAGAAGAGGGGAAAATAACGAGTTGTTTGTTATTACAAACCAAAAGGACTTTCCTATGCGAAAGCATATGTTATTACAAGCAATGATAAACGTTAATGATATGTTCTTTACATCACGATCAAATGTAAAGGCGTTATTTTGGGAAGATATTCACGATTTTTTATTTGACAATGACATCCCGTTTAATGAAAATATTAACTTTATCGGCAAAAGTGGATTCAATCAAAAATTTGACTTCTTAATTCCCAGGACGAAAAAATCTGGAGAAAAAATTGTGCAAACTATGAACAATCCTAATAAAACAAACTTGAGTGCGTTACTTTTTCAATGGGAAGATGTGAGACTTAATAGAAAACCAGACTCTCGTTTATTCGCTTTTTTAAACGACCGTGATACTAAAGGGATTAAGAGTATAGTTCAAGCATGCCTTCAGTACGAAATAACTCCATTATTATGGTCAGAGAGAAGCGAGGCTTTAAAAAAATTATCTGCATAGAACATTCTGTAGTCTTTTATTGGTCAGCCTCAACTTTGTAAACATTAAAAGAAGATCCTGATATGTAAGCTGGCGTCGAAACTCAATCGACGTCAGCTTGTTTTGTTTCTCATTCACTGTAAAAAGTTGTGATATACGTTTGTTCAATGAGCTCACGTAAAGCTCGCCTCATGTGGTAAGATAAAAGGAAGCTGTCGTGCAACTGGTCTTCTGACCAAAGCGAATAAACTAGAAAAGCAGGTATATATAGATGAATATATTAACGGTTGAAAATCTTTCAAAGAGTTATGGGGAAAAAATACTGTTCCAGGACGCTTCCTTTGGCATGGATGAACGCGATAAAATCGGTGTCGTGGGTGTCAACGGAACGGGGAAATCGACCTTTTTACGGGTGGTTGCGGGACTCGATACGCCGGACAGCGGGCAGATTGCCGTCAACAACGATGTCCGGGTTCAATATTTGGCGCAAAATCCCGATTTCGACCCGGATGTGACGGTCCTGCAGCAGATCTTTCAAGGGACGCTTCCGGAAATGAGGGCGGTAAGGGAATACATGGAGGTTATGGAGCTGCTGGAGCTGAATCCGGGCAGCGAGGAACTTCAGAGACGCTTGCTGTTGGCTAATCAGCAGATGGATGCGCTGGGGGCATGGCAGCTGGAGAGTGATGCCAAGAGTGTGCTTACAAAGCTTGGCATTACCCAGTTTGATGCCAGAATGGGGGCGCTCTCCGGCGGACAGCGCAAACGGGTAGCGTTGGCGGCAGCACTGATTCAGCCCTGTGAGCTGCTGATCCTGGATGAGCCCACCAACCATATCGACAATGATTCCGTTGCATGGCTGGAGCAGTATTTGCAGAAAAGACGCGGCGCCCTGCTGATGATTACTCATGACCGTTATTTTCTGGACCGGGTGGCTACCGTCATGCTGGAATTGGACCATGGGCGGTTGTTTCGATACGAAGCCAATTACAGCAAATTTCTGGAGCTGAAGGCCGATCGCGAAGAGAGGGAAGCCGCCTCCGAGCAGAAGCGGCAAAACCTGCTGCGCAATGAGCTTGCCTGGATCCGGCGCGGCGCCAAAGCACGCTCCACGAAGCAGAAGGCAAGAATCGAGCGATTTGAAAACCTTAAGGAGCAGCAGCCTGAGCAGCGCGGGGGCACGATGGATATGTCTGTCGCTTCAACCCGGCTGGGTAAAAAAATACTGGAGATCGACGATCTGTCCCAATCGGTTGAGGGCCGCACGTTGATTGAACATTTGAATTATACGACGGTGCCCGGCGACCGGATCGGCATCGTCGGACCGAACGGAAGCGGCAAGTCCACCCTGCTGAATATGATTGCCGGCCGAATTGAGCCGGACCGCGGACAGGTTGTGCTGGGAGCTACGGTGAAGCTGGGTTATTTCACCCAAGAGCATCAGGAGATGAACCCGAATCAGCGGGTGATTGAATATATCAAGGAAGGTGCGGAGGTCATCCGCACTGATGACGGCAGCAGCATTACAGCTGCGCAAATGCTGGAGCGCTTCCTGTTCCCGCCGAATATGCAGTGGTCTATGATTTCCCGCTTATCCGGAGGAGAGAAGCGCCGCTTGTACCTGCTGCGTGTGCTGATGGAAGCGCCGAATGTGCTGCTGCTGGATGAGCCGACAAATGATCTGGATATTCAGACGCTGGGTGTGTTGGAGGACTATCTGGACGATTTTCCGGGCGTGGTCATTTCGGTTTCCCATGACCGCTTCTTTCTGGACCGCACGGCTGACAAAATATTTGCCTTCGAGGGCGAAGGCCAGGTTCGAGTGCATGTAGGCAACTACAGCGAATATGCCGAATGGATCGCCCGCAATGTACCGGATAAGCAGCAGGCATCTGCATCATCTGGAGGAAGGCCTGGTCAAACAGAGAGGGATAAGGCTGCGGACACTGTGAAGGCTCCGGCGAAAGAAAGGCTGAAATTCAGCTATAAAGAGCAGAGGGAATATGAGCAGATCGATGAAATGATAGAGAAGGCGGAACAGCGCCTCGCCCGGATCGCTGCGGACATGGAACAGGCGTTCAGCGATTCGGCCCGGCTGCAGGAGTTGACGGCCCAACAGGCTGAAGCGGAGCAGGAGCTGGAACATTTGTTGGAACGCTGGACCTATCTGAACGAATTAGCTGAAAAAATTGAGCAAAGCAAGGGCTCATAAGTAGAGCGACAGTACTAAGGCCTCCTGGAAGACCGCCTGATTGCGGTTCCGGGAGGCCTTTTGGCCATAATGCATATTGCATTAAGTGAGGATATAAGCAGCGAGCAGGCGGGAAGTATTCAGCACCGATTGCTTATGGGTGCGCTCCATCGCATGGGAGGCATGCACCCCTGGACCGACCAGTGCGGCACGGATGTTGCTGCCACCCTTGAGCGCTGCAGACGCATCCGAGCCGTACTGCGGATAAATATCGACAGCGTGAGGGATCTCAAGCTGATGGGCCAGCTCGATCAGCCGGTTCGTCATATCATAGTCGTATGGGCCGGACGAGTCCTTGGCGCAAATGGAGACGTCCGTCTCCTTGCAGCTCAGATCATCGCCGATCGCTCCCATATCTACTGCAATCATCTCACGGATGTCAGCAGGGATATAGGCTGCGCCGTGACCGACTTCCTCATAATTGGAAATCAGCAGCTTAACATTATGCTTCGGCGTCCATTGTTCGCGTCGGCATGATTCCAGCAGCCCGAACAGTGCCGCAACGCTGGCCTTATCATCCAGGTGGCGTGATTTAACGTATCCACTTGGCGTCACGACGGCACGGGCATCGAAGGAAATGAAATCCCCCACGCCAATGCCCAGCTCCAGGACATCCTCTTTGCTTTCCACCAATTCATCAATCCGTACTTCCATGTTGCTTTCTCTGCGCTCAAAGGTACGCGCATCTGCATAGACGTGAACGGAGGGATGGGCTGACAGAATGGTGCCAGTGTAGATTTTTCCGTTCCGGGTATGGATTTGACAGTATTCATTCTCGATGCTGTTCATCATGAATCCGCCGACAGAAGTGATGCGCAGCGTTCCCTGGTTCGTCACTGAACGTACCATCGCGCCGAGCGTATCCACATGAGCGCTTAGCGCAATCGTGTTATCCGCATCTTCGCCCTTCAGCGTAATGATGGCGCCGCCTTTGGCATTCCATTCCACCGGGAACCCGAGATTGTCCGCTTCCTCGCGCACAATCTCCATCACTTCACGGGTGTATCCGCTCGGACTTGGGGTGTCCAGCAATTTCTTGAGCAAAGAAATAATGTATTCTTCATTTGGCTGAATATTCATTTATGCAGGTTCCTCCTTATTTATCCAGCCGATCTGCATCCTCTGCGGGAGATGTTCCGGCAGCGGCATCCCCTGACGTATTTTTCAATTCATCTGTTCCGGAAGTCTGGGCTGCGGGCTGCTGCTCCAATTGGCGCGTGAGACGTTTAATCTCGCGCTGTAGTTTGAACTGGCGGAACATGCCCAGCGAGCCTACGATCAGGCCCCCAAGCAGCGTACAGCCTAAAATCAACAGAATCAGCGGGATTTCGACAACCTGAAACAGCAGGTTCACCTGAACCGCTTTGACGTTGATGACGGCGAAGATTGCAGTCAGCAAAGCGATAATTAATGCAGAGATCAGAGACCATTGTAATCTCATCAGGGGCCACCTCCTTGGCTACATAAGTATAAAATCCCTTGTCCGGTGAAGGCAAGGGATTTTATGAAAGCTCTAATTCGACAGCTTTTCCATCTCCTCGATCAGTTCCTTAAATACGCTCATAGCCTCGCGGATCGGCTGTGGCGAAGACATGTCGACGCCCGCTTTTTTCAGAATGTTGATGGAGTAATCGCTGCCCCCACTTTTGAGGAAGCCGAGGTAACGGTCCACCGCCGGCTGCCCTTCCTCCAGAATCTGCTTGGAAAAGCTCGTGGCCGCAGAGAATCCGGTCGCATATTTGTACACATAGAAGCTGTTGTAAAAATGCGGGATACGCGCCCATTCCATGGCGATATCTTTATCCACGTGCATATCCGCTCCATGATACTTTACGTTCAGGTCGTAATAGATATCCGACAGCAGCCGCGGAGTCAAGGATTCACCTTGTTCCGCCCGTTCATGAATGATCTTCTCGAACTCGGCAAACATCGTTTGCCGGAATACCGTTGTACGGAACTGGTCGGCATAATAGGTGAGCAGATACATCTTTTCCTTCGGATCCTGCGATTTTTTCAGCAAGTAATCCATCAGCAAGGCCTCATTCGTCGTTGAAGCCACTTCTGCGAGGAAAATCGTATACTGGGCGTCACGGTAAGGCAGCGCGTTATCCGAATAGTAGGAATGCAGCGCGTGGCCCATTTCATGTGCCAGTGTAAACATGCTGTTCAGATTGTCCTTATGGTTCAGCAGCACATAGGGATGGGTGCCATAGGCTCCCCAACTGTAAGCGCCTGTGCGTTTGTTCTCGTTCTCATATACGTCGATCCAGCGCTCGGTGTAGCCTTTTTTCAGCGTGGCCAGATAATCCCCGCCGAGAGGCTTCAGCCCTTCCAGCGTAGTATCCTTGGCTTCATCATAGGTGATATCCATTTTGTATTCATCCACCAGCGGGGCGAACAAATCGTACATATGAAGCTCATCCACACCAAGCAGCTTTTTTCTCAGCTTCATGTAGCGGTGCAGCAGAGGAAGACTTTCATGGATCGTATCAACCAGGTTCGTATACACTTCCTTCGGAATGTTGTCGCCATAGAGGGACATTTCCAGCACGGAAGGGTATTTGCGGACCCGGGAATAAAAAATGTTCTTGGTTACATTGGCGCTGAGTGCGGCCGCAATCGTATTTTTATTGGCGGCATACGTATCGTATACCGCTTTAAAGGCCCGCTGGCGCACCTCGCGGTTGGGGCTCTCCAGGAACTGGATGTAGCTGCCATGCGTCAGTTCAACCTCGTTGCCGTTCTCATCCTTGATGCGCGGAAACTTCATATCCGCATTATTGAGCATACCGAAGATCGTCTGCGGGGCCTGCGAAAGATTGCCGACCTGGGCCAGCAGCGCTTCCTCGGGCTTGCTCAGAATATGCGCCTTTTCCCGCTTCATCTCCTGCAGCGTGAATTTATAGGGAGCAAGCTCAGGAGAGGCAATGAACTCATCCAGCTTGTTTTCAGGCAGGGATAAAATTTCGGGAGTAATAAAAGAGAGCGCTTCGCTGACTTCCACGCTGAGCTTTTTCGCTTTTTGCGACAAAGCCTGGTATGTAGGCTCCGCAGTATCTTCATCATGATGGAGATGGGCGTATACGTATACCCGTTCTGTTTTAAGGGATAGTTCATCCTCCAGCTTGAAGCAGTCGCGAACCGCCTCGGCATGATCCAGCTTACCCTGGAAGGAGGAGGCTTTCTTTGTTAACTGCTTGATTTCCTCGTATTCCTTGTCCCAGGCCTGCTGATTCGGGAACAGATCTTCCAGCTTCCAGCTGTTTTCCGGTGTTACTTCTTCACGCTTCAATACTTTACTCATATAGGGCCTCCTTTGTTCTTTCATCAGCAATGTTCGGGTTTCGGTTTTGGCATCTGCAGGCATCAGCGGAGAAAGCAGGCTGATGGCGAGCAGGATGACTAGGGGTTTGGCAGACCGCGCCATATGCATCCTCCTTTTACCATGACATGTAAGTCATAGTATGGCCTCAGGGGGAAGCAAATATAAATTGCTGCTTTTAGCTGGAACCACCTAGCATCAAACCGTATACTATAAGGAAAAAGGCAAAACAGATCATAACGACAGCTGTCAGGGCCATCCACTTCTTCAACTGGGCGGGGATGCTGTCACGCATCATCAGAAGTACGGCTCCCAGGGTAAAGGCAAGGATAATAAAAATGATGGAGTTGCTCGTATCCATCGGCGTCTTATACCTGCTTAAAAGCGTTCATAATTCGCTCCCATTCTTCCTCGTTGCCTTGAAACTCTTCCTTCGGGAAGCGGTTATTGGCCCACTGCATCAGGGCAGGGCGGCTCAGAAAAGTATGCGCTTCCTCTCCCCAGTCGTCGGAAATTTCCCGCAGGACAATGTAGCGGCCCTGAACTTCAACTGTCATCATGTTCCACTTGTCTTTTTTGTATATTTCATGCTTTTTCATCATATGCATATCTCCGTAAGTGTTTTGGTCCATAATACCGCAGACGGCAGGGAAAAACAAATCATCCCGGTAGCCAAAACATCAATTGCAATGTTGAAAATGTTGGAGTATAATATGGATATTCGCCATAGATGGCGGTATTTTTAGGAGGTTGTTCACTTGAAGGGTACAGTTAAATGGTTTAATGCAGAGAAAGGCTATGGCTTTATCTCCACTGAAGGCGGCGAAGACGTTTTCGTACATTTCTCCGCAATCCAAGGCGATGGCTTCAAGACTTTGGACGAAGGTCAAGAAGTTGAATTCGAAATCACGGAAGGTAACCGTGGACCTCAAGCAGCTAACGTAACTAAATTGTAAGAACATTTCCGGCAACGGATCTCTTATAAAGTTCGGCTGAACGTCAAAAAAGCGCAGTTTTCCCATTGGGAGCTGCGCTTTTTTTGCTTTCGCAGGTTTGACTGGTGTTAAATATACATAATGACTATAAACAGCAGGGGCTGATCATCATGGCTGTGGCTGAACGAAGTGGAAGAACGATCCATGGATGGCGCTCGGGATAAGCTTCGGAGCCTGTCGAAAAGTGACTTTCTTTATTTGTGCAAACTTGGCGATCATATTATAATAAGTTTGTTTGGATAGGTTGCGAAAAACGTAGACAAATGTGGAGGCACCGTCATTTGAATGATATTGAGCTAAGACAGTTTCAGGCTCCGCGAGGTCCCTTGGGATTGATGAACCGTATGTACAGATACATCCTTCCCGAGACACAGCGTACCCTGAAATATTGGCGCCAGACGGCTGAACAAATTCCGGATATCGAACTAAAGAAGCAGGCGCTTGCAAGTATATCAGGCAAGGCGTTTCACTGTATCGGCGGTGCGGTCTATGCGGCGGTTAACCTGCCGGCTCGCCATACGCTGATTCAGCTGATCGTCGCTTATCAGACAATCAGCGATTATCTCGATAATTTGTGCGACCGAAGCACGTCCTTGGACCCGGAAGATTTCAGACTGCTGCACCAGTCCATGCTCGATGCGGTTAATCCGGCGGCGGAGCCTGTTCATTATTATGCTTTGCGGGAAGAACAGGAAGATGGAGGATACCTGCTTCACCTGGTGGAGACTTGTCAATCATGCATACGCAAGCTTCCGGGTTATGAAGCTGCTATGCCTTATATTCTTGATCTGGCAAGGCTTTATACCGATCTGCAGGTATACAAGCATATCAAGCCGGAACTCCGGGAAGCAGCATTAATGGATTGGTGGAACCTTCATAAAGAGCGGACACCGGAATTGCGATGGAATGAATTTGCGGCGGCAACGGGCTCAACGCTAGGCGTGTTTATGCTGTTTTTGGCTGCCAGCACCCCCAATCTGACCGATTCGCGGGCAGCCGCAATTCACCGGTCGTATTTTCCGCATGTCTGCGGTCTGCATATATTGCTGGATTATCTGATCGACCAACACGAAGACCGTATAGGCGGGGATTTGAACTTTTGCAACTACTACGAAGACACGGAAACGATGCTTGACCGGATCGTGTTCATTGTAAACCGGGCGCGGACGGATGTGTCCTCAATACCTGAAAGCTCCTTCCATCGGATGATTATCGAGGGTCTGCTCGCGTTATATTTATCCGATCCGAAGGTCAGCGAGCAGCAGGAGGTCCGTCTTGTCTCAAAGGTTTTAATGAAGAAAAGCCCGCTGATGCGGTTGTTCTTTTTCGTGAACAGTCGTTGGATTCGAAGGCAATTATGAGAGAATGTAGGAGGAAATGAACATGACAGCAGTTAAGAAAATCGCAGTATTAACGAGTGGTGGAGACTCTCAGGGAATGAACGCGGCCGTTCGTGCCGTCGTGCGCAGCGGACTGTATTTCGGATTGGAAGTGTACGGCGTACAGCGCGGCTATCACGGCCTGCTGAACAATGATATTTTTCCGATGGATTTGCGCAGTGTGGGCGATATCATCCATCGGGGCGGAACGGTGCTGCAATCCGCGCGCTGCAAGGAGTTCAGAACACTGGAAGGGCAGCAGAAGGGTGCGCAAATTTTGCGCGACCGTGGTATTGACGGGCTTATCGTTATCGGCGGCGACGGTTCCTACCAGGGAGCGAACAAGCTGAGCCAGCAAGGCATCAAAACGATGGGGCTGCCGGGCACGATTGATAACGACATTTCTTTTACGGATTATACGATCGGTTTTGACACGGCGGTCAGCGTCGTCGTGGATGCCATTAACAAGCTGCGGGACACTATGTCCTCCCATGAGCGTTCTTCTATCGTGGAAGTAATGGGCCGCCATTGCGGCGATATTGCCCTTCATGCCGGACTGGCTTCCGGGGCTGAGACAATTCTGGTTCCTGAGGTTGAATTCAATATGGACGAAGTGGCAGAACGAATGAAGCAAAACTTCGCTCATGGCAAAAGACATAGTATTATTATCGTCGCCGAAGGTGTGGGTAAAGGGGAAGATGTGGCGGCAGAGCTCGTCAAACGCTTCCCGACGAACGATCCGCGTGTAACGGTGCTGGGCCATATTCAGCGCGGAGGCACGCCTACGGCATTTGACCGTAATCTGGCCAGCAGACTTGGCGATTTTGCGGTGCGTCAACTGATTGAAGGACTATCCGATAAGGCATGCGGTATTATCAAAGGCGAACTTGTTGCCACCGATATTAATACAGTAGTTAATACGAAAAAACCATTTAACATGGATCTGTATGAGCTTGCGATCCGTCTTTCCCAATAATATTATAGAGCCCGATTGGACAGGTATTATCCCTTCCGTGTGACTGTGTCAGAAGGACGCAGTTTACATGGAAGGGATTTTTTTAGATTAAAGAAAGTATAAGTTTTCAGCGAAGCTGAAGCTTTCTTTAATCGCAAGAAAAGCTACTGCTGGATGCGGTCTGTCTTCTGTGAGTTACATCGAATAGACGTTTTTCTTATGGGCAAAATGAGTGAAAAGCTTTGCAGGAGGCAGAGCCTGTTCGCAGCTGGCGGATGACAAAATTTCCTTCATTTCAGGGAGGTAAGGGTAGTGGCGACATTAGAAGAAAAAGAGGATGTCCGGCAGGAGGAAGCAATAAAAAATAAAAAGTGGTGGAAAGAAGCTGTTGTATATGAAATTTACCCCATTAGTTTTAAGGACTCCAATGGAGACGGTATAGGTGATCTGCGCGGGATTATTTCGAAACTGGATTATTTGAAGGATCTGGGTGTAGATGTGATCTGGATTTGTCCCATTTATCAGTCCCCCGGCCAGGATAACGGTTATGACATCAGCGATTATTATGCGATCAAACCGCAATTCGGCACGATGGATGATTTCGATGAGCTGCTGAAGGAGGCGCATGACAGGGGGCTTAAAATCATGATGGATCTTGTATTGAATCACACCTCCGACGAGCATCCCTGGTTCATCGAATCCAGATCCTCCAAGTCCAGTCCGAAACGGGATTATTATATTTGGCATGATGGAAAAAACGGGCTTTCCCCGAATAACTGGGAGTCTTATTTTGGCGGCTCGGTGTGGCAGTTTGATGAAAAAACAGGGCAGTATTACTTGCATCTGTATTCCAAATACCAGCCTGACTTGAACTGGAAAAACGAAGAAATGATTCAGGAACTGTACACAATGATCCGCTGGTGGCTGAAAAAAGGAGTCGACGGCTTCCGCTTTGACGCCATTGCGCATATCGTCAAAGCCAAAGGACTTCCGGATGCGGAGAATCCCAATCATTTGGAAGTAGTTCAGGCTAATCAGTTTTTTTCGAATTTGGAGCATGTTCACGACTTGCTGCGCAAGCTGAATGAAGAGGTGCTGATGGAATCCGATATTATGACCGTGGGCGAAACGTCGGGTCTTGGGCCAGAGCTCGCATTGGAGTATGTGGGAAACGAACGTAATGAGTTCAATATGGTATTTCAGTTTGAGCACATGACGCTGGATTCTCCATCGACCGGCACTGCCAGATGGGAATCCCGCTCATGGACGCTGCCGGAGCTGAAAAAAATTATGAGCCACTGGCAGACTACGTTGCATAATAAGGGCTGGAACGCCAACTATTTGGGCAACCATGACCAGCCGCGCCAGGTGTCCCGTTTTGGTAATGACAAAGAATATCGGGTGGAATCCGCGAAGATGCTGGCCACGTTTTTGCTGACAATTGAGGGTACCCCTTATATATATCAAGGGGAAGAAATCGGCATGACGAATACTTCCTTCCAGCATATTGAAGATTACAAGGATATCGAAACACTGAATTTCTACAAGCTGTCACAAATTCAGCAGGTACCTGAGGAAAAAACGATGGCTGCAATCCATGCGAAAAGCCGGGATAACGCCCGCACCCCTATGCAGTGGGATGCCAGTGAAAATGCGGGATTTTCGGACAGCAATCCTTGGATTAAGGTCAATCACAACTACAAGGAAGTCAATGTTGAAGCAGCTCTCAAGGACCCTAACTCCATATACCACCATTACCGTAAGCTGCTTGCCCTGCGCAAGCAGCATAAAGTGCTGGTTTACGGGGAATACACACTGCTGCTGCCGGAGGATCCGGAATTGTATATCTATACACGGACACTTGCTGAGGAATGTCTGCTGGTCGTTTTGAACTTTAGCCATGCCACCGTTGAATTTGAGTGGCCGGATCAGCCTGCATATGATGAGAGAGAGCTGCTAATCGGCAATTATGAAGGGCTGCCGGAGGAGAATGAAAAGAAAAAAACACTCCGGCCCTATGAAGCCAGAGTGTACAAATTAATTAAGAAGAAGGCCCCAAAGATCCATTGTCCCTAAACCGGCGCCTCGGGTGTCGTAAAGGTTCTATTCATTGCAGTGCATCCTTTATAAATTTAAATTCCATAAGCATGAATAATAATGGCTGTAAGATTAATAATCGACACCAGGGGTATATCGGTTCGAGGCGTTCCAGAGTAAATATTCATCAACACCCGCTTCCTTCATGGCACGAATCTGGTCTTTGATCTGCTTCTTTCCGTATTTGATATAATGGCTGCTGCCGAGCCAGCTGGCTGTAAAATCCTGAATCCATGGACGGATGACAGGCTTCAGATCTTTGGTGGCTTCAAGCTTCTTATGCGTGTCTTCCATGGAGCCTTTGATGACCTTGTAAGGATTTTTATCGGGGTCCTTAACACCATACCAGCCTGTCGAGTAGTGGCTTGGATAGACCATGGGCGAAATGACATCCACGTTCTCCGATATTTTTACAAAGTCCTGTCCTATGCCCTCCGCTGCAGGGACAGATGCCGCGTATCCGAAAATATCCACCGATACTCTGACACCCAGGGGTGCGAGCTGCTTGCGGGCATACTGGACAAACTCCGCAACGGCATCCACCCGCGATTTATCGGTTTTGACGTAGGTTAGCTTGCCGGCCTTCTTCTCAAAGCCTTCCGGAAAGCGCACATAGTCAAACTGGATTTCCTTAAAGCCAAGTTTGGCCGCTTCCTTGGCAATTTCAATGTTGTAATCCCATACTTCCTTGCTGTACGGATTTACAAAGCTGTCGCCGCCGCCATTCTTCCATAAGGAGCCGTCCGGGTTGCGGAAGGACAGCTTCGGATTTTTCTTGGCAAGGACCGTATCCTTAAATACGACGATACGGGCAATAGGGTAGACGTTATGCTTATTCAACCGGGTCATCAAAGCCGAAATATCCGTGATAAAAGGCTGGGGTTTGCCCATTTTCTTCAGCTTTGCATTTGGCGTCGGGTAGGTTATGTATCCCGCATCGTCCTTGATATCAATGACCATGGAGTTCAGCTCCGTGTCATCCAGCAGCTTGAGCAGCTTGGCCATGCGTTCTCCGCCGGCGCTGTATGCGGTCACGTAAATTCCCTTTACGCGTGGCGCTCCCGGCTGCGGGTCAACCTTGGCTGGAGGATTGTCTGCGTTCACGACAGCAGCGTCTGCTCCCTGTGATCGGATGATTGCACTGTTGATCGCCGTCTCCAAAGAGGACTTTACAGACGTACCGCCTGCCGTGTCTCCCGGATCTCCCGTTCCTCCGAGGGCCCCAAATATGACCATGATTGCCCATAAGATGTTCATCTTTACGAATTCTCTCCCTTTCTTGCTATGTCTACCTGATTATACTAGATGTTTTTTGTCGAAAAAGGACATGTTTGTAACCATTCATACAACGATCAGGCTCTGACATGCCAGAATATCTATACCCTTTATTGGATGACTGAAACGGCCGATGATATGCATGTCCAAAACAAAAAAAGCCGCTGTACCCCGCAGGAACAGTCCTGCGGTGCAGCGGCGTGTCGTACATTATTTTAGCTGAGGCCTTGCCAGAAAATTAGTGAAGAAAAGAATGGTTCTGGTGTTCGCAAATGCTGTACTGAATAATCTCCATAGCATCATCGGCTTCGAGAATACCGATGCCGTCCCTGAGCACAATCCGGGAGTTGAGCTCATTCTCCCTGAGAAAAGGAAGCATTTCAGGAAACCACTTCATTACGATGTCGGATAGTTTTACAGTCTCCATTTCCACAAAAATCACCCTTTCCTGTTTCTGCTCGGAATCATTCACAATGAATCATTCAGTGCGCAAATCGGAAAAGCCGAGGCCCTGTGAAAAGCCGGAAAAGCTGGTCTTAGTGGAACCGTGCACTATAAGTGTAACATAAATCAGTTCATTCGTGCACGGATAGCTGATTATCTTCTCTGAAAAGCACCCATCACACCTACCGTTTCCACAATATTAACAAATGCTGCGGGATCGGATTCCTTGATGATCCTTTTCAGCTCAGCAAGCTCATATCTGGTCGTTACCGTCATTAGCATATCCTTTTCCTTATGGGAAAAGGCGCCTTCGATCTTGATTTTACTGACCCCGCGCGGAAGGGTAAGCAGGCGGGACAGCATTTCTTCAGTCCGGTCAGTAATAATATACACCGTTACTTTGGTATGACTCACATGAATAATATCGACGACTTTGCCGGTAATAAAAATGGATACCATGGAGGCAAGCGCAGTATTCCAGTCATCACTTAAATAGCCTGCTGCAAGAACAACTAGTCCATTCAGACCTACAAGGACCGTGCCGACAGGAAAATCACGGTAGCGGGTTACAATCGAGCCTACAATATCGAAGCCGCCGGAGGAGCCACCGACATGAAACGAAATGCCTGCACCAATGCCGACAAGCACTCCGCCGAATACGGAGGCAAGCAGGGCATCCGAGACAAGCGTGCCCACAGGAATGACAGCGATCAGCCAGGTGGTGGCGACAACGGACAGGATGCTTAGTCCGATGAACCTTCTGCCCAGAATGAATAAACCCGCCAGCAGAATGGGAATGTTGAACACGAAGTACATCACGCTGAGATTCGCACTTGTAAAATACCCGACAAGCATGGATAAGCCGGAGACACCCCCGCTGAGCAGGTGATGCGGGACCAAAAACAAATTAAAACCGCTAGCGATGGCAGCGGCACCGAGAATGATAACAAAACTGTTCCAGGCCAACCTTGGCACGGTGAAGTTCACCTCATTTAAAGATGTGTAAACCAGCTTGCTGGTAAAATTGATTTGTTTTATGCTATAATGCGATGTGGATATTCTTGAGTAGGGAGCTATTTCCAAGCTGAACGCTTTAAATTTGAAATGCTTCACTGGCACTCAGACGTATTTTTTGAAAAATGTGATAAGGTCATTCCTCTGTGATGCGGAAATACATGGTTCGTACGGATGAAAATGAGCTGTAATCTGCCGCTGCTGCAGGGAAAACCTATACCATAATACTGCTACTTAAGAATACAGACAAGACCGCGGATTGTCCACTATATCCGTTACAAGAAGGAGTATGAATAAATTTGACAACATTTGTAGAATTTGATCTCGAACCCAAGGTACTTCAAGCTATTACGGAGCTTGGATTTGAGGAGGCAACTCCGATTCAGGCGAAATCGATCCCTATCGCACTGACAGGCAGCGACATGATCGGTCAGGCACAGACCGGTACAGGCAAAACCGCAGCATTCGGTATTCCGCTGATCAGCAAAATCTCCAAAACGGACGATAAAATCAGAGCCCTCATTATGGCGCCTACACGTGAGCTTGCCATCCAGGTGGCCGAAGAAATAGAAAAACTCTCCCGCTTCAAAGGTCTTCGCACATTGCCTATTTACGGTGGACAAGATATTGTGCGCCAGATCCGTGCCCTTAAGAAGAAACCCCAAATTATTATCGGTACACCAGGACGTTTGCTTGACCATATCAACCGCAAAACCATCAAGCTGGAAGACGTAAACACCGTAGTGCTGGATGAAGCGGATGAAATGCTGGATATGGGCTTCATGGAAGATATTCAATCCATCCTCAAGCAGGTTCCGGAAGATCGTCAGACGATGCTCTTTTCGGCTACGATGCCGCCGAATATTCAAAAGCTGGCGCAGCAGTTTCTTAAAAATCCGGAGCATGTATCGGTGATTCCGAAGCAGGTCAGTGCTCCGTTGATCGACCAAGCCTATATCGAGGTTCCTGAGCGTCAAAAATTTGAAGCTCTGAGCCGTTTGCTGGATATGGAATCCCCTGAGCTGGCTATCGTTTTCGGACGTACCAAGCGCCGTGTCGATGAATTGGCCGAGGCCTTGCAAAAACGTGGTTATTCCGCTGACGGACTGCACGGCGACCTGTCGCAGAACCAGCGTGATACAGTAATGCGCAAATTCCGCGACGGCAGCATTGATGTATTGGTTGCGACGGACGTGGCCGCACGCGGTCTGGACGTATCCGGTGTAACCCATGTTGTGAACTTCGATCTTCCGCAGGACCCTGAAAGCTATGTGCACCGGATCGGCCGTACCGGACGCGCAGGCAAGGAAGGGGCGGCATGGTCCTTTGTGACTCCGCGTGAAATCGATCATCTTCATTTTATCGAGCGTGTGACGCGCCACCGTATTCCACGCAAACCGCTGCCTACTTTGGCGGAAGCCATCGAAGGCAAACAGCGCATTACAGCCGAGCGTCTGCTTGAGATCGTGGAGCAGGGCGAACTGAATGAATATAAAGGACTTGCCATTCAAATGCTGGAGCAGTACGACTCCGTGCAGCTGCTGTCAGCCGCTATGAAGCTCCTGACAGGCGAGAAGCGTGATGCGCAGATCGAGCTGACTCCGGAGGATCCGATTCGTGCGAAGCGCCGCAAACCGGATATCCGATCTGGCGGACGCAAGCCTTCCAACTTCGGCAGTGGACGTGGCGGCTATAACCGTGATAACCGTGGTGGACGTGGCGGCTACAACCGTGACAACCGCAGCAGTGGTGGTGGCGGTGGCGGGTACAACCGTGATCGCGGGGACCGCAAACCGCGTACCGGCGAAGGCTCGGATACACGTCGGCCAAGAAGAGAGGATTCGTTTGAATCCTAGGATTTTGCCGCTGGCTGAGCAGAGGTAAAAAGACAGGCAGATGGACCGGAGTGGTGACACTCCGGCTTTTTGCTTGTGCGGGTGGCGGAAACGGGTCCAATTAAGTTATAGTATAAATAATAACCGAATGAGATTGGGCAACCGCTGAGGGGGAGACTAAATTTGGAATTCAAGGGAGCCATGGGCGGCCTCTACCGCCTGACGGAATGGATTACTCGCTTTGCCGCCACAAACCTGCTGTGGGCGCTTTGTTCGTCGCCCTTTCTGTTTTTTTTGATCATGAAGCTGATCGTCATGAGCCAGCAGCTGACCAATGAATCTTTGCAAATGAATTGGGCGATGGCGATTGTGGCACCGCTTACTTTATTTCCGGCAACGGCAGCCATGTTTACAGTTGTGCGGAAATGGGTGATGGGGGATAGCGACATACCCGTATTCCGCACCTATTTTGCCGGATTTAAACAAAATTACAAGCAAAGCCTGATCGGCGGGCTGTTCTATACGCTGCTGACCATTGTAATGTATGTGGATTACACCGTGTACATGACGCAGTTTCCGAATCTGCAGATGATCGGCGTAATTATGCTGATTTTGCTAATTATCCTGTTTGTGTCGATGTTCAATTTCTTTTCCATGGTGGCGCACTATCATATGAGCAGCAGGCAGATTATCAAAAACGCGATTCTGCTCACTCTGATCCGGCCATTCCGTGTGTTTTCCACATTGCTCGGCAGCGCTGTGCTTGTATATGTAGGGATTCGCTATCCTGTGCTGTTTATTTTCTTCATTCCCTGCATCATCGCCTGGTTTGCTTTTTTCAACTTCTACGGCACCTTTCTGAAGATGCAGGAGCAGTTGCAGAAGCAGCAGACGGACGGTGAACTGGAAGGGAAAGAGGCGGCAGCAGAGGAAACGAAAAATTAAAACATTTCTCGTCAATATTTACTTTTTTAGTGGTAACGTCTATAATAAGTTTCAACACCTCCTGCTGTGTACGTTACGATCATTCGTTGTTTTGAACCAATGATGATGTCTAGGGAGATCTACATGGAAAGCGGCTGAAAAGCCCTGTCACTTTCGACAAGGGGACTTCAAATGCTGTTTCTGCGGTCACCCACCTGCTGAAGCAGGTTCAGAAGACACTATGGTCGGACGGCAACGGCGGGGCCAATTGTTCAATGAGAAACATCTCTTTTCTTTTCACGAAGAAACAGGGGTGTTTTTTGTTGTGCAACAATGATAAACTGTTAGTAGCAAAATACCGTCTGCCTAAGGATAAGGTTCGTACGTTCAGTATGTATTAAAGCGTTTGCAATAGATTAAGTGCTTTACGCATCTGCAGAGAATGCCACAGGGCACGGTGATGGTGAAGGAGGAAATAGGTTGTCGCTGAAAAGGACGCTTGTGGGGATTATCCGCAGTCACGAAGGTACGGGTGACAAGGCGAAGGATCCCCTGCTCAAAACACGATACTATAATTTATCGAAGGATAAGGCATGGGAAGAAGTCTCATCGACATTAAAAAAGATACCCGGATTCAAGGTGCTGCATGAGGTATCCTCGGTAGGGGAAATTACGCTGGAGAAGCGTACCGCTTTCGGGCGTGTTATCGATATTACCATTTCGATTCTTTCAGTTTCTCCGGTGCGTAGCGCGATCGATATATACTCTGCTTCACGGGGCTCCATGGGGGATCTGGGGGCCAACTATCGTATTATCCTGCAGTTGTATGGTGTGCTGGACAAAAAAATGGGTGCCTACAGAATTCGCGAGTAAGGGCGGAATGTGCCTGTAAAAAATCAAGCGAGAGAAGGACTGGCCTTCCTCGCTTTTTTTGGTTTAAACAAGCTTCTTCACAGCTTCGATCACTTTCTCGTAATCAGGATGGTTGGCCATTTCTGTCAAATACTCTACATAAGCGATGTTATCATCTGCATCAATGACAAAGATGGAACGCATGTCCAGGTGAAGCTCCTTGATAAATACACCGTAGGCTTCGCCGAAGGAGTGATGTTTATAATCCGACAGGGTAATGACACGGTCAACTCCGGCAGCTCCGCACCAACGTGCCTGGGCAAACGGCAGGTCCACGCTGACGGTGAGCACGACAATCTGATCTCCAAGGCCTGCTGCTGCTTCGTTGAAGCGCCGGGTTTGCGCGTCACAAACTCCGGTGTCCAGAGAAGGCACTACACTGACAAGTTTGATTTTGCCGGCAAAATCCTTTAGTGAAGCCTCTTCGAGCAGATTTTTATTCAGCGTAAAATCAGGAGCCTTATCGCCGGCCTTTAATTCCGGTCCGATGAGGGTAATCGGATTGCCTTTGAAGGTTGCTACTCCGGTACGTTCCTGGGTCATATGTATTTCCTCCTTATAACATTGGTGATTGGTGCCAAAATCCATTATAATCTTTTGTGAAAGATGATGTCCACTTGTTAGAAAACGGTAATGCAGAGAGGGGCCATATTTTGATTTTTTTAAGACATGAAAGCTGGAACAATTACATTCGTTATTATCCCGTAACCTGTCTTATTTTGTTGGCCAATCTGATTATGGCAGGGCTGGTGATCCTCAAGGGGGGATTTACCACAAACGTGCTGGTCGAGCTGGGGGCCCAATTGAATGTGGGGATATACGATACACAGTACTGGCGCTATGTGACCTCCATCTTTCTGCATGGGGGATTCAGCCATCTGTTATTCAACTCCTTTGCCATCCTGGTGTTTGCGCCGCCTTTGGAAAGGCTGCTCGGCTCTGTGCGCTACCTTGTTTTGTATTTGTGTACAGGCATTGTGGGGAACATCATGTCGGATGCCTACTTCACCTCAATGAGGCAAGTTACCGTTTCCATCGGGGCTTCCGGAGCCATCTACGGGATATATGGCGCGTTTTTATACATCGCCTTGTTCCAGCGTCATATGATGGACGAGGCATCGCGAAAAACGTTGTATTCGCTGCTGATCCTCGGTGTAATCTTCTCACTGGCCATGGCGAACATCAATTGGATGGCGCACTTTGGCGGCTTGATCAGCGGATTCTTTATCTATGGCCTCATGATCCGCCTGTTCAAGCGCCGCACACAGGCCTGATCAGCCTTACCGTAATAGGCAAACAGAAATGGAGCGATAAAGTGAAGTGGAACTAAGACAGCTGCAGTATTTTGTAAAAGTAGCTCAAAAAGAACATGTAACGCAAGCCGCAGAAGAGCTTCATGTAGCCCAGTCCGCAGTAAGCAGACAGATTCATCAGCTGGAAGAGGAGCTGGGCGTCCATTTGTTTATGCAAAAAGGCCGCAACTTGCAGCTTACGCCGGTCGGACAGCTCTTCTGCAAACGGGTAGAAGGCATTATGAAGGATCTTGAGCGGGCTGTAATGGAGGTCCATGAGTTTCTGGATCCGGAAAATGGCGAAATCCGGATCGGATTTCCGCACAGTCTGGGCATTCATTTAATTCCTTCCGTTGTGGCAGAGTTTCGCAACCGCTATCCCAAAGTGAAATTCCGGTTTAAACAGGGGATGTATCCAACACTTATTCGGGATGTGCTGTCAGGTGAGATTGATCTGGCGTTTGTATCGCCTTTTCCGCACAGTCATGAACAAATCGGCGGCGATATTGTGCTAACGGAAGAGCTTCAGGCCATATTGCCTCCGAATCATCCGCTTGCAGGGGAGAAGAGCATCCGGCTGGAGCAACTGAAGGATGAGAAGTTTATTTTATTCGGAAGTGGATATTCGCTGCGGCCCATCGTGTGGGATGCGTGCATTCAGGCAGGGTTTACGCCTCATGTATCGTTTGAAGGTGAGGAGACGGATACGATCCGGGGGCTGGTGGCTGCAGGTATGGGGGTCAGTCTGCTGCCTGAAATGGCATTGTTTCAAACGAACCGCTTAGAGCCGGCCAAAGTGAAAATATCGGAGCCGAAGGTCACCCGCACCATCGGCCTGATTCACCGGACAGATGGCAAGCTCCCGTTAGTGGCGCAATCATTCCGGACATTTTTGCTGAATTATTTTGGATTGCAGCAGAATACTGAAGCTGTCTGCAAACCTGATATTTCTTGAAAGTAAAACAAAATGAATGGCGCCCTTGAGCCGAAGCTCAGGGCGCCATTCATTTTGTTTTTTTGATTACACGTTATTCGCGGTTGTTGAAGATCCCGATAAGACGAATCAGCTCGAGCAGGGAGACCAGTGCGGCAGCAACATAGGTCAGTGCCGCTGCGTTGAGCACTTTGGCTACGCCGCGCTCCTCATCATTGCGGATATAACCTTCCGAGACCATAATTTCACGTGCACGGTTGGAAGCGTTGAATTCAACCGGAAGCGTGATCAACTGAAAAGCTACGGTAGCGGAAAAGAAGATGATCCCGAGACCGATCAGATTAAAAGAACTGAACAACATGCCGGCAATCAGCAGGAATGGCGCGATGCCGGAAGCGATGTTCACGACCGGGAAAATGCGGTGCCGCATCGTCAGGAACGGATAATGCTCCTTATGCTGAATAGCGTGACCCACCTCGTGACAGGCAACGGAGATGGCCGAGATGGAGCTCTCGTAATATACAGGCTCCGATAGACGGACAACCCGATTGATCGGGTCATAGTGGTCAGAGAGCGTGCCTCTCACCGGTTCAATCGGAACATCGTGCAGCCCGTTGGAATCCAGCATATGCCGGGCTGCGTCGTAACCTGTCATACCGCGCTGGTTGCGCTCCTTGGCCCAGCGCTTGAACGTGCCGGAGACACGAAACTGCGCCCACAACGAAAAGATAAAGGCAATGATCACCAACAGATACATGCCGCTCATTTTCAATTACCTCCAAAATAAAAAAATAGAATTGGACAAGAGAAACTACATACTGTGCTCAAGCAAATACTTCAGCGCCTCTATGCAGGCTGCGCTTTGCGGCAGCAGACCTGTAAGCACCTTGCGGGCCTGAACCGGCTTTAACTGCTTCAGTAGGGGCTGCAGCTCATTCACTTCCCGCTCCAGGCGCTGCATGTGCATCTCAAGAGTCGTAAGCTTGTCGGTTACCTGTTCCTCGCTGGACAGCCCACTCCACTTCTCAAGCGATTGCTTGATCTCTTCCAGGCTATATTTCTCTTGTTTCATCTGATTAATACGTTCAAGCCTGTTCAAGGTTTCATTACTGTAAAGGCGATAATTTTTCAAAGAACGTTCTTCGGGAGCAATAAGTCCCATCTTCGTATAATAATCGATCGTCCGTTCACTTACCCCGGCAGCTTTGGCAAGCTCACCGATCCGGTACAGCTTCATATCCCCATTGCGCTCACCTCGCGATTCCTGATAAATCATTGGCCCCACAAGCAGTGGCTTCAGTGCTATTATTTAATGATACATGATCCGCAACCGTACAGTCAAACGTCACGCTTTTTTGCCTTTTTCATTCTTTCGAAAAATTCTCTTGTCAACTTTCTTATCTTCTGCTTATAATGACATTAACGATTTCATATTGTGTAAAGATAAGTGACATTAAGGGGAGTGTTCTTGATGAAGAAAAAATGGTTAATTCCACTGCTTGCCCTGCTGACCATTCTGGCTTTTCCGGTCGGAGCGTTTGCAGCGGAGGAGGGACCTACCAACGTTCAACTTCAGGCTGGCCTGAACTCTGCGTTCACCTTCCTTGCGTTTATTCTCGTATTTTTCATGCAAGCCGGATTTGCTTTGCTTGAGGCGGGATCAACAAGAATGAAGAACGCCGGTCACGTAGCGGGAAGAACGGTATTGACGCTTGGTGTTTCCGCTCTGGCGTTTTGGGCGCTGGGCTTCGGTCTGGGGTTCGGCAATGATAACGGCAACGGTTTTATGGGACTTACGGGTTTCTTCGTAAGCGGCACCGATGCGGCGCCTTCTTTTGCTTCCTTGTCAGCTTACGATGTTCCAGTAACGATCATGTTCCTGTTCCACTTTGCTTTTGCCGCTATTTCGCTGGCCATCGCTTGCGGCGGTATGGCTGAACGCGCTAAACTGAGCGTATATATTGTTTTCGGCATTTTGTTCTCCATCGTTATTTATCCTGTTGTCGCTCACTGGGTATGGGGCGGCGGCTGGCTCGCTCAGCTTGGCATGCAGGATTACGCTGGCTCGACGGTAGTTCACTTGACGGGCGCGACGGCTGCGCTGGTAGCTACCATTTTGCTGAAGCCGCGTCTCGGCAAATACAACAAGGATGGCAAGCCAAATGTGATTCCTGGTCACAACCAGGTGTATTCCATTCTTGGTGTAATTATCCTCTGGTTCGGATGGTTCGGATTTAACCCGGGTAGCGCGGTTTCTGCCATGAACGACGGTTTCTTCGGTTATGTGGCGCTGACAACCAACATTGCGGCTGCAGCAGGCGCCGTCTTCGCCCTGGCTGTATCCTGGATGGTATTTGGCAAAGCAGATATTCCGAGCATGCTGAACGGTGTGCTGGCGGCTCTCGTCGCGATTACAGGCTCTTGTGCATTTGTTGCTCCTTGGGCGGCTGTTATTATCGGTGCGGTTGCAGGTATTATCACTTTCTTCACTGCCCAATGGCTGGAGCGCAGACGCATTGACGATCCCATCTACGCATTCTCCGTGCATGGTGTTGCAGGGATGTGGGGTGCGGTTTCCACAGGTATCTTTGCCAAACCTGAATTGGTGGAAATCACAGGTGTAGGCAAACCGGGCCTGGCTTATGGCGGAGGCTTCGGACAGTTGGGTGTACAGCTGCTCGGCCTGGTAGGCACATTTGCATTCGTTCTGGTCATCTCCTTCATTATTCTCGGTGCGATGAAAGCTGTAATGGGCATCCGTGTTACCGAAGAAGAGGAAACGATGGGTCTGGATATGAGCGAACATGGCACATACGGTTACCCGGAGCAAATGAAGCTGCTTGCGGATGCTGAGAAGCGTACATTGAACTAATGATGACGGTTGGGTCGAGCGAGGGAGGCTGGCGGTATGGAATCGCAGCACATAGAAGCGTGCAAAATATCATTTGAGGCGATTCATAACGCCGATTCGCCTGATCGCCTGCGAAAGGCAAGGATGGATACCCAGCATCGCCTGCTGGAAATACGGGCGGAAGCCTCGACGGAGGCTTGGCTCAAGCAGGTCAATGAGATGCATGATGCAATTTCCGTGAAAGCTGTACAGTTATGTGAACAAGGGATGGTTGAGGATGGCTTCGGCCCTCCTCCCGTCCCTTATGCCTTTATAGCTTTCGGGAGTATGGGGCGCTCGGAATCCACGCCCTGGAGCGATCAGGATAACGGAATGATCATCAGTGATGAAGCCGACGAGGGGAAGGAAGCTTACTTTTCGTCCTTCGGATCACGTCTTTCGGATATGCTTGAGTGGCTCGGTTATCGTAAATGTGAAGGAAAGGTCATGTGCTCGGAGCCATTATGGCGGCAGGAGGCCGCAGCATGGAAGAAACAACTCGAGGAGTGGAGCTCCGATTACAGCTGGGATTCAATCCGGCATTTGATTATCGCCTCTGATATGAGGCATATCGCGGGAGATGAAGGCTTGTCCAGACAGTGGAAGGAGTTCTTCAGCGCCGTGTTTCGCAGGGATCCCGGGCTTGCGGGAGCAGTTCTGCGGAATACAGTCAAACATAAAGCGACACTGAATATTCTGGGACAAATCGTCACCGAACGCTTCGGTGAGCATGCCGGGGATTTCGATATCAAGTATGGCTGCTATATTCCGCTAGTGAACTCTGTCCGGTTCATGGCACTGCAAAATGGCATAACAGAAACATCGACTTTAAGACGGCTGAAAAAACTGGCTTCGCTCGAAGCAGCCCCCTTTCCGCTATTGGATTCCTGTCAGCGAGCCTTTCTAATCGCACTCCATTTTCGAAATAGCACGCCTTGTGAGGAAGAGGAGGGGTTCCTGGTCAGCAGCGGTTATATGCCTGTTCAACAACTGAAGCAGCGTGAGCTATGGTATGAGCTCCGGGAAAGCCTCACTGTCGTCAGAAGAGTGCACAGGGCGCTGCAGAGGCAGCTTCGCTTCATGGAAAGGAGAAAATTATGAAAGAGCCGGTTAGGGGTGGCAGCGGATTCTGGAGTGTGCTCCGCCAGGGTGGTATGCCGTCAGCGATTGCTTCCGTGTTGGGAACCCCGACCGCGCAGCAAATGGCATTCATCCGCTCACTTGCCCGTGAGCAGCGCCGGTCGGAAGCCATGCGGACCCCATTGGAAAAGCTAGAGACCGTGGTGTTTGATCTGGAAACCACCGGCTTTTCGCCACAGCATGGGGATGAAATATTGTCCTTTGGTGCTGTGCGTGTAGTGGGTGACACGATTATGGAAAAGGAGCAGTTCTATACACTGGTTAAACCGAACATACCGGTTCCTGGGCATATATCAGAATTGACGGGTATTACCCAGGAAATGAGCGATGATGCTCCGGCTTTGATCGACGGTTTGCATGACTTTATGTCCTTTGTCGGCGGTAGGGTGCTTGTCGCTCATGCAAGCTCTCATGATAAAGCTTTTCTGAATGCCGCGCTTTGGAAAACATCCAAGGTTCAGCTGACCCACCGGGTGATCGATACGATGATGCTGGCCAGATGGCTGAACCCGCACGGCAGCTATACTCTGGATGATTTGCTTCAATCTAAAGACATACCTGTAGTAGGCCGGCACCATGCGCTCGAAGACGCGAAGATGACCGCGAAATTATGGGTCTGCTACATGACGGAAATTATGAAACGCGGCGTCACCAATCTGGCGGATTTGTATAACCATCTAAGTCACGCTTAAAGGCACCGGCTTCAGTGATATCGATGATGGATACACTGCATCGGAGATAACCACATAAGATGCGGTGGAAACTCCTCCGGTTGAATGGTCGCTCCCTGTGATCAAATAAACCGTCAGTCCGGGGCCAAACAGCTGCAGCTGCCGCAAATCTTCCTCTGATGGAACAGGGGGGGATGCGGGATGAGAATGAAATATGCCGATTAAAGCTTTCTCCCGCATCACACAGGTTACCCAGTTTGGTCCGTCAAACTCAAAATGATGCAACGGATCGGCCGCGATGTTAGGAATGGCGGTAAATTGTGAAATGTGGATATACTCCCCCTCTGTGTGCCCAAGCAGTGCTCCGCAGGCTTCCTGCGGCAGGCAGGAGCGGACATATCGCTCAAGGCGTTCCAGCAGAACGGAAGGAATATGTACGGATGAATGAACCAATAGTATATTTGCTCCCTTAAACAAGAAGCTCCCAAGGTGGGAGCTTCTTTCATTTTGTAATCATGTGTCTCTAATACTAATGCGAGAGGGAAATCCCTGCAAGAGGATTACTGAACCGTTTCCGAAGGCTTGATCAGCTTGAAGGCCAGAAAAAAGGTGAGCAGAGACAGCAATGCAACGCTGCCGAATACAGCCGCATGGGATATCCCCATCAGCCAGCCGAAGAGCGGGGGGCCAAAGGCCACACCGAAAAAGCGCAGGCTGTTATACAGGGAGGTAATCATCCCGCGCTGGCTTTTTTCGACCGAACCGGTGATCATCGTATTCAGACATGGCAAAAGCAGACCGGTTCCGATACTGCTTAATGTCAACAGTCCGATTAAGAAATAAATGTTCCGGCCGGTAAAAATGGCGGCAGCCTGTGAGACAGCCATCGTCAGCAGTCCGATAATGATCAATCTGCGGATGAGGATGCCGTTTTTCTTTATTTTTGAACCCGTTATAAATGAGGTGGCCACCATGCCAAGCAACGGGATGGCCAAGACCAGCCCCTTTACCACTCCGTCGATATTATAAGGAGGTTCTTCTAACGTATCGGATAAATAAAACAGAATGCCGAATAAAATGAATAACCCTACAGCTCCTGTAAAAAAAGAGCTTAGCAGCCATCTTCCTTTTTCCTTGATCACGCTGACTATATTATGAACATATTTGCCGATGGGAACTGGCTCGCGTTTATTCTTCGGCTCATGTATCAGAAAAATGACGGCCAGAAGGGAAAGCAGGCAAAAAACCGGAAATGCAAAAAAGGAGGCATACCAGATTATTAAAGCAAGCAGCGAACCCAGAATCGGGCTTATTACTTTACCGCCAGCATTGGCGGCTTCGATTAAGCCGAGAGCCTGGGATTCGGTTCCTTCTTTATACATGTCCCCCACCAGTGCCATAGCAATGGCTGAAGTGCCCGCTGCTCCAATTCCCTGTATAACCCGTCCGATAATAAGCACCGTGTAGGAATTCCAAACCGCTCCCATGCCTGCAAGAATGCCCGCGCTGCCATACACAATAAGACTTGGAATGAGGACGCTTTTACGGGAAAAACGGTCGGATAAATAACCGGAAACAGGGATGATGACTCCTGCGGCAATGGAAAACAGACTTATGACGAGGCTGCTTTGAAATTGGCTGATGTGCAGCTTGCTTTGCAGCTCAGGCAAAATCGGTACGATCATCGAGTTGCCCAGCACCAGAACGAGAGGAACGCTGGCAAGGGCCGTATATTCGCCCCACTTTCCTCCACCATTCGATGATTTTTTTGTATTTTCCTCTTTGTGCCTGCTGCGAAGCTGTCTTCCCTCTGGCATCCATCTGCTTCTGCCTCTTGTGCCGTTCATGGTACCAGTCCTTTCACTTTCTGTCGTCAGTAATGTAACCCGTCTGGGTGCAGATCATGCAGGGATGAAAAGATCGAAGCCAGGCTATAAAAATGTGGTAATAGGGGAGAATGTATTAAAAAAACATGGAGGTCATGATGTATACAAAAATCAAAACTATTTTGATGGCAGGCTTGAGCATTGGGGCAGCTTTCACGGGAATCACATCAACTAACCTGACACCTGTCTTCGCCGATGACCCGGCAGCAGCGGAGACGGCTCCTGTTATGGCACAGGAGGGGGCAACAGCGCCTGTTAGCAGTTTGAAGGGCCTGGATGGCAGAACCTATACGGTAGGCGAGGGAAATGGCAAAATACAGCTGCTCAACTTCTGGGCTTCATGGTGCGATCCCTGCAGAATCGAGGCGCCACTGCTCAATGAGCTATCAGCCAAATACAGAACAAAGCTTGATGTATACGGCATCAATGTCACGAAATATGATCGCCAGGAAGATGTAAGGAAATTTGCAAAATCTCTGGGATTAGCCTATCCGATCCTGCTGGACAAATCAGGAGAAGTATTTGACGTCTATCGGGGAGCTGCTTTTCCTACCAGTGTGCTTATTGACGAAAATGGAAAGGTACGTGAGGTGCTGTTGGGTGTGTACAGTAAAACAGAGCTGGAGGAGAAAATCCGCAAGTTGACAGAGGAACTGGATACGAAGTGAAAAAGCTCCGGGACCTTGTGCATTGAACCCGGAGCTACAGCTGAAATATATACTAATGATTGACAATCCCGTTGGAAGAAGCGGCCGCTCCGGAAGGAGGAAGCTCGATGTTCTCGGAGAGCAGGGCATGGCGGAAGCTGTCCACCAGCGCCTCCCAGCTTGCTTCGATCACGTTGCCGGATACACCCACCGTATTCCACGTATTTTCGTAATTTCTTGATTCGATCAAAACCCGGACCTTCGCCGCAGTAGCGTCTTTTTCGTCCAGCACACGTACTTTATAGTCTGACAGGTGCATATCCCGCAGAGCAGGGAAGTATTGAGCCAACGCTTTACGAAGAGCATTGTCAAGCGCATTAACCGGTCCGTTCCCTTCCGCGGCCGTATATACACTGCTGCCTGCCACATTCAGCTTGACAAACGCTTCCGATACGACGGACCTGTCGGCGGATTTCTCAACCAGCACCTTGAAGGACTCAAAAGTAAATAGCTCCTTCATTTCACCGTTGGCCTCACGGATGAGCAGCTCCAGCGACGCATCAGCTCCTTCGAACTGATAGCCCTGATGCTCCAGATCCTTGATCTTGTCGATGACGGAGCGGGCCTCCGCGCTGCTCGGATCCAGATGGATGCCGATGTCCTGCGCTTTGGACAGCACATTGCTCTGCCCGGCCAGCTCGGATACGAGGACACGCTGCTTGTTGCCGACCTCCTCCGGAGCAATATGCTCATACGTGCGGGAGTCACGCATAATAGCGGAAACGTGAATGCCTCCCTTATGAGCAAAAGCAGCATTGCCGACATAGGGCTGGTTCACAGGCATATTGACATTGGCAACTTCGCTGATATAGCGGGCGGAGTTTGTAAGCTGCTTCATTTGCTCTCCTGCAATGCATTCATAACCCAGCTTGAGCTGCAGGTTCGGGATGACGGAGCAAAGGTTGGCGTTGCCGCACCGTTCACCGTACCCGTTCATGGTGCCCTGAACCTGTCTTGCCCCGGCCTGGACGGCAGTGAGCGCATTCGCAACCGCCAATTCGCAGTCATTATGAGTGTGGATGCCGAGACGGGCCGATTCAACGGCTTGGCCGAGGCTCGTTACAATTTCATAAATCTCATGTGGCATGGAGCCGCCGTTCGTATCACACATAACAAGCCAGTCCGCACCCGCTTCCTGGGCTTTTTTCATGACTGCAACCGCGTATTCGGGATTATGCTTGTAGCCG
This sequence comes from Paenibacillus medicaginis, assembly GCF_042138635.1. Lineage (NCBI taxonomy): Bacteria > Bacillati > Bacillota > Bacilli > Caryophanales > Paenibacillaceae > Paenibacillus > Paenibacillus medicaginis. Next base: position 141,637 of record NZ_JBHIRY010000006.1, read on the forward strand.
TCAAAAAAGTGTTCGGCGTCAAAGATCACTTCCATGCCGTTTCGCTTGAGAAAGGCAATAGAGTCATAGATCATGGCGAGATTCTCTTCCAGCGTTGTCTGCAGCGCGGTATGCACGTGAAAATCCCATGACTTGCCAACCAGCGTAGCTGCATGCGCTCCGGATTGAAGAATCCGCTGTAAATTGACATCTTGCTCTGCAACGCTGTCTTTACGGCGGGTACTGCCGAATGCCGTGATTTTGGCGCTCAGGCCAAGCTGCTGAACTCTTTTGAAAAATTCGATGTCCTTGCTGTTGCTGCCGGGAATGCCGCCTTCAATATAATGAACACCAAGATCATCCAGCTTTTTGGCAATTTTCAATTTATCGTCCGCAGACAGGCTGATGCCTTCTCCCTGGGTTCCGTCTCGCAAGGTAGTATCAAAGATGGAGATGGTCTTTGACATGAAGATCCTCCTTTTGGAATGCGTCTCATAAGCGAATTTTGGATTGGAATAAATTACAGTAAAGCGTTTGTGTAATGAAGATCTATAATTTATATGATTATAGCAATTAATTGCGCGAAGTGTAACCTACTATAAGAGATTTTACGGTGGGAGGGTGTTCCAGGGCATGAAATTTGCATGGGGCTGATGTAAAATTAGAACTACTGCGATTTTTCGGATCATCCCGGCGATTATAAAATACACTTAGAGTAAGAAGGGTTGCAAGTGAAAAAGGTCAGTGACTATTATCCGGCGGATGGCCGTGTCATTCTTCATGTCGACATGAACGCATTTTACTGCTCGGTACATGCCGCCGAAGAGCCGCATAAATATAAAGGACGCCCGACCGCCGTTGCGGGAAGCAGCGAGCTGCGCAAAGGAGTTATCGTCACCTGCTCTTACGAAGCCCGCAAACTGGGCATATCGACAGGCATGGTTGTAAATCAGGCGCTCCGCATCTGTCCGTCCCTGATCATCATTCAGCCGAACTTTCATCTTTACAGGCAGTATTCCAGAGACTTTATGCAAATCGCTTATTCCTATACGCCCATGCTTGAGGCTACATCCATAGATGAATGCTACCTGGACATTACCGGCTCCAAGCAGTTCGGAACCCCTGTTGAAATCGCCGAAGCGATTCAGGGGCGTATTGCCGAAGAGCTGTCCCTGCCATGCTCTATCGGAATCGCGCCCAATAAATTGCTGGCGAAGATGGGCTCTGACATGAAAAAACCGAACGGGATCTCGATTCTCAGGCTGCGTGACGTACCGAAGGTATTATGGCCGCTTCCTTGTGCCCAGTTATTCGGAATCGGCCGCAAAACGGCCGCCAAGCTGGTGCAGCTTAACATCCGGACAATAGGTCAGCTGGCTCAGGCAGAAGAGCAGCTGCTGATTGAGCATTTTGGGGTCAACGGCTCATGGATGAAGCTTGCAGCCAACGGTATCAGTCAATCTCCTGTCCGGACGGAGAGAGAGCCGAACAAGTCCATCGGGCATACCACAACTCTTCCGCAGGACGTGAATAAGCCGGAGGACGTTCGGCGAATACTTCTGAATATCAGCGATCAGGTGGCGCGAAGGCTGCGGCGGCAGAACATGCTGGCAGGAGGACTGCAGATTACGATCAGAACACCTGAGATGCGGACATTTACCCGTTCCCACATGCTTAACCATCCGACAGAGGATGCCGAAGTAATATATAAGGAAGCATGTGAGCTTTACCGTCGTCACTGGACTCAGGAAAAGCCGGTCAGACTGCTCGGCATTACGCTGCAGCAGCTTGTACCTAAGGAAGAGGCGGCAGTGCAACTGGATCTGTTTGATTATGAGAAGCAGCCCAAAAAAGAAAGCCTGATCAAAGCGATGGATGCGCTGCGTGATAAATTTGGCGAAAATGCGGTGCTGACAGCAGGCATGCTGGGAGATGATCCATCCGTCCTGATTCGCAACAGCAAGCTGCGGGGAACCTCGCTGCAAAAGGATAATTTGCCGGCCTTGGACTAAAAATAGACGTTCCGTGTGGTTAAAATCATTTGTATTCACAATATTTTTGTATTAATATGTTTCTATAGATGGAAATAAGACAGGTTGGTTTTATTGTATAGGAGGAAGAGAATACTATGGCTAAATATACTTGGGTTGAGAAGGATACGTGCATCGCTTGCGGCGCCTGTGGCGCAACAGCACCTGACATTTATGATTATGATGATGAAGGTCTTGCCGAAGTCATCTTTGAAGGGGATAACAACCGCGGCATTATAGCGATTGGCGAAGACTTGTACGATGATATGCAGGATGCTTGCGACGGGTGCCCGACGGATTCGATCAAGATCGCGGATGAGCCTTTTAACAAAAATTAATTTATATCAGCACTGCCGTAACATTGAAAATGGCATCTTTTACCGTAATGGCGGTGGGAGATGTCATTTTTCTTACTGACCTATATAAAGCATAACAACTCAAGCCGAAAAATATACATAGATGGGTTTGCATGACTAATACAACCGGGGGTTTCCGTGAGCGATACATCACATCTTAAAACTTATGTAAAAATGCATCCGGACAATAAAATGGGCTGGTATTTGCTCGGCAAGGAATATCAGAACAGCGGACAGGAAGGTAAAGCAAACTATTGCTTCAATAAAGCGGGAGAAGTGTTCGAAGCGTTCGAGAAAAAACAGATTCCCCAGGACGTGTGGGAGGAATACCAGAACAAGCTTGTGGAGATCGCCCGTGCGAAGGAGAAAAGAAACACCCGCCTTCGCAAGCTGCTGGTCAGCAGTCTTTTTCTGCTGCTGATTTTGATGCCGCCGGCTCATGCGCCCGGGAAGATTTCACCAGGGACCGGAACGGCAAGCACTGAGCCTGAAAGCGAGCAAACTTTAGCCCGCATGGAAGGTGCTGAAGAGCAGGGATTGCGGGAAGAGGGGAGTCCGGCAGCGGGCAGCGCCAAACCGGATATCAAATTTACAGCGGCAGACGGCAGCCCGGGACCGATGTCTGTGAAGCTGGGCTCTCTCCTCGGCCGCCAAGTCAATCTTCCTGCGAGCACTGCCATTCTTGGAATGGAGAAGGAAGGGGACTGGCTGTTGTGGGGTGAGCAGCTTAAAGCTGTATACCGGCTGGACAAAGAAGGCAGTGGCAAGGTGCTGGTGCAGTCCCTTGATCCTGCGCAATGTCGCTGCCAGCCTGAGGACGTCTCAAGCGTCAAAGCGAAAGCAGCGGCCTGGACTTCCGGACAGGTTGAACTGGCTGTGCTTAACAGCTCGCTCGTTGCCTACCGCAAACGATACGGCAAGCTTCCGGACCGTCTGAACGACCTGACAGGGGCATTTCCCGACAATGTGATGGACGGGATATCAGAGGGCATGAAGCCGGCTTTTCCGTTGTTAAAAAAACGCTTCGCCGGCTCTAAGGGTGGGGAGGCTTTGACAGAGAATCAGCCATCCGCCCAAGGGACGGCGCTTGCCTCCTCATTGGACGGAGCCCCCTATTTCACTGAGCCGCTGCGGATCATCGTGGACACATCCAACCACCGTCTTGCTGTTGTAAGCGGGAACGTCATGATCCGCAACTATAAAGTGGGGCTTGGCGGAAACAGAACCCCCGAAGGCAGCTTTGAGATTTCAGATAAGGTTGTGAATCCGAACGGCAAACCGGATGGAGATTTCGGCAGCCGCGGCATGCAGCTGTCCGATACCAACTATGCCATCCATGGAACGAATGAGCCGGACAGCATCGGCAAGGATGAGTCCCTGGGATGTGTCCGTATGAGCAAGGAGGACGTCGAAGAACTGTTCGCCCTCGTGCCTTCAGGCACCAAGGTTACGATCCAGTCAGGCGGTCTGCCTGATCAGGTGCTTGTCCCTGGTGTCCGTTTCACAAGCGAGCAGGTCAACGAGCAGACCAATCCGCGCAAAATCTACCACTGGCTTCATTGATTGCCAGCATTGGCCAGCACAATGACGACCACGATAAGCAAAAGCAGAAGAACCAGACTGCCGGCAGTCCAGGCAATAGCTTTTTTATTTACCTCTTCCTTTTTCTGTTGTAGGGCAGGTGGTTTTCTTTTGACTGACATGGAAATCACTCCTTCTTGAAATATCATTTGCACTTCCTTTGCAATGGATTCGCTAAGGCGCTTTCACTCTCCTGCCTGTCTCATAATAGTGATCCTTATTACTTTCTTTTTCGGGAAGAAAAAGCTAAACTATTTCAGAGTAGTCAGTAGAGACGCCGCTGAAGCGGAGACGGTAGAGAACGGAGTGGATGGAGTGTTGTACCGCAATTTTGCCAAACCTGTGTTTTTTAAAATGGACCCTGAAAAAGCGCATCATATCGTGATCGACGGCATGAAGCAGGCGGCCGGGATACCCGGCGGGACTGGCTTGCTGCGCGGCATGTATGGTGTGCGGGAAACAGCCGATCTGGCTGTGGATTTATTTGGACTGCATTTCCCGACCCCGGTCGGGCTGGCTGCGGGGCTAGATAAAAATGCAGAAGCGGTGGGCGGCTTCTCTGCCATCGGTTTTGGATTTATTGAAGTCGGGACCGTTACGCCGCTCGCCCAGCCTGGGAATGAGCAGCCCCGCCTGTTCAGGCTTCCGCCCGATGAGGCGCTGGTCAACCGGATGGGCTTTAACAATAAAGGGACAGCGGAAATGGCGGAACGATTGGCTTCCTTGAAGAACAGAGTGATCCCGGTCGCCGTGAATATAGGCAAGAATAAGGTGACACCCAATGAGGAGGCTTATACGGATTATGAGAAGTGTATAGCCGCTTTATACCCGTATGCGGATTTGTTTGTGGTGAATATCAGCTCCCCGAATACGCCTGATCTTCGCAAGCTGCAGCATGGGAGTGAACTGAAAGAGCTGCTCGCTGCGGTCAAGGCGGAAATGGGGGCTCAGGCGGCAAAATCGGGGCAGTCCAAAGCAGTTCTGGTCAAAATTGCCCCTGATGTAACGGACGCGGAGCTTGAATATATGACAGAAGTGATCGCAGCCAGTGGCGTGGACGGCATTATCGCCACCAATACGACGATTTCGCGCGACGGGCTGACACATGATAATGCCAGAGAAACCGGCGGCCTAAGCGGAAAGCCCCTGCGTGAGCGGTCGACAGAGGTGATCCGCAGCGTTTACCGCCAAACGGGCGGAAAACTACCGATTATCGGGGTGGGCGGCATCTTCGACAGCCGTGATGCTTACGACAAAATCAGGGCCGGAGCCAGTCTGGTTGAAATATATACTGCTCTTATCTATGAGGGACCGGGTGTTAACAGAAGAATTCATGCCGGCTTACGCGAGCTGCTGCGGCAGGACGGCTTTAAACACATCAGCGAGGCGGTGGGCGCTGACCATCGGTAAGCAGATGAACGGACAGGAGGCGCGATGATATGGATGGAAGAGATTGGGGAACATTTTTGCTTCCATACGAACAGACAGTTGAAGAGCTAAAGGTCAAATTCAAAACGATGCGTGCGGAACTGAAAAAACGCGAGGAATACGCGCCGATCGAGTTTGTTACCGGTCGTATTAAAAAAATATCCAGCATTCTGGATAAAGCAAAACGGCTTTCAGTTCCGATGGACCAATTGGAAACGGGGATTGAAGATATCGCCGGTATCCGCATTATGTGCCAGTTTGTTGAAGATATCCGCCGTGTGGCCGAGTATATCCGGAGGCGGAAGGACTTAACCGTTTTATACGAGAAGGACTATATCACCAATTTTAAAGAAAGCGGGTACCGCAGCTTCCATATGATCGTGGAGTACCCGGTGCAAACGGCCCTCGGTCAGAAAATTGTGCTTGCCGAGATTCAAATCCGGACCTTGGCGATGAATTTCTGGGCAACCATTGAGCATTCCCTGAGTTATAAATACCGGGAGAGCCTGCCGGAGGTTATCAAAGAGCGGCTTAAAAAAGCGGCGGAGGCGGCCTCTGTGCTCGATAATGAAATGTCCGGGATCCGTCTGGAAATTTTGGACGCGCAAAAAACATTTGAGGACCAATCCAACATCGTATCCAAGACATTAACTGCAGTGCACAAGCTCTATTTTTACCATAAAGTGAACGAAGCGATCGAAGCCCAGAACCGGTTTAACGAGCTGTGGGAACGACAGGATATGGAAGGTATCAAGGAGCTGCTGGACGAGATCAAGAGGCTGCTCGACAGCTCCAAAACGGATGAGGACAGGGATGAAGTTTGAGCATGGCGGTTAACTATCCACCGCTTTATATAGCGTACCTCGTATATTTTAACCGGGACCGCGATTATTTCGAGTGTCATGAGGTGCTGGAGGAGCTGTGGCTGGAAACCGGACGGAATCCGCTGTATAAAGGCTTACTCCAGCTTGCAGTCGGCCTGTTTCATTTCCGCAACGGTAACGTGCGCGGGGCAAGGATGATGCTGGAAAGCGCGCTGCAGAAGCTGAAGGCTGCGGAGGAGGCGGCTCTCGGGATTGATATGGGCCGTTTGGTGAGCGAGACGGCTCATTACACGGAGCTGCTGGCAGCCTATGAACAGACTCCTTTCGGCTTCTATGACCTGACGATCCGCATCACCGCCCCGAAGCTGCAGCGGGAAGTGGATCAGGCATCAGCCCGGATCTTCCCCAACATCCCGCAGCAGGTTAAACCGCAGAGGGGAGCCAAGCATAAGGAAAGGGAGATCATTCTTGCTAGCCGTCGGAAAGAGGACTCTGGTCGGAATGAATAAAGCAAAAGAACCTTCAATGCACAATGGTGATACTGGAGGTTCCTTTGCTTTATCTTTCTATGAGTTCTATCAGGAGTCAGACGTCAGGAGGCGTTTGTTTTGTATTTTTCAAATAAGCTCTTGTACTGGTCCAGTGTGTTGCCGTTGTCTCCGGCCGTTTCGCTCAGACCGCCCACGATTCTTTCCTTTTCCACGCCATTTTCATAGTAGACCAGGGTAGGTGTGAATTCGATATGGTATTGGTTCCAGCCCTCTTCGAATTCCTTCAGATTGAATTGGTGCAGAGTGATGCCTTCCTGGTCTGCCAGCGGCATAAGCTGAGGAGTGGTAACCCGGCAGTGAGGACAGTCGGAAGCGAAAAAGTAGACGAAAAAGCTTTCCTTGTTGTTGATCTTTTGCTGAAGAGCATCCGGCAGAATGATTTGCTGATAGTTAGGGTCATTCAGCTGCTCTCGGGTAGCAGGGTCGAGGGTGGAAACAGATTTGTTGTACAGCTCGCTCCGGTTGCCTGCATTAATGGCAATCAGAACACCGATCAGCACGGCCAGTACGACAAAGAAGCCGATAATCGGAATAAGTTTTTTGTTGTTTGCTTTCAAAATAATCTCTCCTATCAAAGTATAAATAGTATGGCGACTGTCTATCATTATACAGCATTACAGCGTGTAGTGAAACAAGGGGGAATACATAAAACCTGACATGCTTTTTTCAGCGTACAGGATAACCCGTCCGTCATTTGTGTTAAAATATAGAGCGCTGATAAAATGAAGAGCGAATGATTTTCAACAGAACAGGATGATCAGATGACATGGCTGTACAACTTCCGGCACTTTTTGTAGAGAGAATGCGCAGGCTGCTGGGGACAGAATTTGCGGCTTTTATGGCGGCCTATGATACGGTGCCCCATACGGGAATACGCGTGAATACACTGAAAATATCAGTAGAGGAATTTGTGAGAATATCACCTTTTGAGCTGCGGCCTATTCCCTGGTGTCCGACAGGCTTCTATGTTCCTTACGGGTCCAAGCCAGGGCTGCACCCTTATTACCATGCGGGCCTGTATTACATCCAGGAACCGAGTGCCATGGCTCCCGTGGAGCTGCTTGGTATTCAGCCCGGGGACCGGGTTCTGGACCTGTGCGCCGCACCGGGAGGGAAATCGACACAAATTGCGGCCAAGCTTCAGGGGAGCGGCGTTCTCGTCACCAATGATATTCATGCAGAGCGCACCAAGGCTTTGGCCAAAAATATCGAGCTCTACGGAGTACGCAACGCGGTGGTGCTGAATGAATCCCCGGATCGGATTGCGGAAGCTTTTCCGCATTATTTTAACAAGGTGCTGATTGACGCTCCCTGCTCCGGTGAAGGCATGTTCCGAAAGGACGAGAACATGGCGAGTCAGTGGGAGACCCATTCGGTCGAGAAATGTACGGTGATGCAAAGGGATATCCTGCGTATCGCTTCACGTCTGCTCGCTCCGGGTGGTGTCATCGTTTATTCGACCTGTACGTTTGCACCGGAGGAGAACGAGGAGATGATCGCGGAATTTCTGAATACAAATCCTGGATTCCGTGTGGTGCCGTTAACTGGTAGGCCCGGTTTTTCCCCGGGGCGGCCGGAATGGATTCCGTCCCAGGAGCGTTATCCCGATATTGAGCAGTTAGCAGGGACCGGTAGACTGTGGCCGCACCGGATTGAAGGAGAAGGCCATTTTGCAGCCGTGCTGCAATGGGAAGGGGATGCCGTGGAGGAGACAGCTTCCGCCAGAACGCTGCCTATATCTGAGCGATCAGCGGGGGAAGAGGCGGGTACACGCGGCCGAGCCAAAGCGCAGCGGCACAAGAGCGGCCGCGGGCAAACCGGGGAGGGCCGCCGCAGCGGCAAGGCGGGGACAGAGCAGACCGCTGCAGAGGCTTTGGCTGCATTTGCCGCAGGGCAGCTCAAGCTGCAGCTTCCGGGCCGCACCGTTGTATACGGAGACCGTGTCTACCAATCGCCGCTGAATCCGGATATGCTGAACGGCCTGAAGGTGGTCCGGCCGGGTTGGTTCGTGGGCACGGTCAAAAACGGGCGCTTTGCTCCCTCTCATCCGCTGGCAACGGCACTGCATAGAAATGACGCTGTCAGGTCCATTATGCTGGACGGGAGCCGTCCGGAGGCTGTCCGCTATCTTAAAGGCGAAACGCTGCCGCTGGAAGAAGACAGAGTTATGCTTACCGAAGGAGCTTCCACAAAGGGCTACGCTTTGATCTGTATTGACGGATATGCTTCAGGATGGGGGAAATGGCAGGACGGCATGCTGAAAAATGAATATCCGGCAGGATGGAGGTGGACTTCCGTATGAAGGGGCAGGGCAAACAGACACAGCGCCTGGACAAGCTGCTCACCCACATGGGCTTCGGTTCCCGCAGCGATATTAAAAGACAGGTCAAGCAGGGCAGCATCACCGTTAACGGCACGGTTGCCAAAGACAGCGGCATGCAGGTTCATCCTTATCGGGACCGGATTGAGGTAAACGGGGAGGCGGTCAGCTATAAACGGTACATTTACCTCATGCTGCACAAGCCTCCAGGGGTGATATCCGCGACGGAGGATGCGCGTGAGCGGACGGTCCTTGATCTTCTGGATGAGGAAGAGCGCCATTTTGAGCCTTTTCCGGTAGGCAGGCTGGACAAGGATACCGAGGGGCTGCTGCTTCTGACGAATGACGGCAAGCTCGCCCATGAGCTGCTTTCCCCGCGCCATCATGTCCCCAAAACCTATGAGGCAACAGTAGCGGGGGACGTTGGGGAAGAGGATGCAGCCCGTTTCGCGGAGGGGGTTGAGCTGGATGACGGGTATGTAACACTGCCTGCCCGGCTGACGCTTTTGTCCAAAACACAAACGGAGGATGGCCCGCTTTCTTATATCTCGCTTGTTATCCATGAGGGCAAGTTCCACCAGGTGAAGCGGATGTTTGAAGCTGTCGGCAAAAAAGTGCTGTATTTAAAAAGAACGGAAATGGGCCCTCTGCGCCTTGATCCGGGGCTTCCTCTTGGTGCGTACCGTGAGCTGAGTGCAGAGGAGCTCGCTTCGCTGAACCGGGAGATGCCGGAAGGACACTAAAGGGATTGCTGATTAAACAGATAAGGATGGGATATGGATGAGTTACGGACTAATTGCGCTTGACGTCGACGGCACGCTACTTGATGATCAGCATGAGCTTGCCCCTGAAACAGTGGATACGATCCGTGAGGTTGCTGCCCAGGGCGCGGAAATCGTACTTTGTACGGGACGCGCTCCGTTTGGAGCCATTCCGCTCATGGAACGCATGGGTCTGACTGGATATGTCATTTCTCATAACGGAGCGGCTATAGTGGATGCGACAACCCGGGAGATCGTGCTCCAATACCAAATGGATACACGCAGTCTGGAACCATACATAAGCTACTGCAAGGAAAACGGAGTTCATTTTGACGTCAATACGGCATTTGGATTGTATGTGGATCAGCTTGAGGGACTGAAGCTGGAAGTACGGAGCATGTATGAGGCGTTTCTGATGGAGCCGCTGCAACTGCCGCGATGGGCTGATTGGTCGGAACCGCTCGTCAAGTTTACGGCGTTTGGCTCCATGGAGCGGCTGGACGAGATATACCGGGATTGGAGCAGTTGGGAGCAGCCGTTTAATATGCTGCGCAGTGGAGACTTTTTTATCGATCTGATGCACAAGCAGGCATCCAAGGGAGAAGCACTGCATCAACTGGCGCTGCGGCGGGGAATAACACCCGACGCTATTATGGCGATCGGCAACTATTACAATGATCTCAGCATGCTGACTTATGCTGGCAAAGGCATTGCCATGGCCAATTCTCCTGAAGAAGTGAAGCTTGCGGCTGATGAGGTCACTTTATCCAATAATGAACAGGGTGTGAGACATGCCCTCATCAAATATTGCTTAAGCTGAAGGGAACCCTTACAAAATTAAACAGCCTCCATGCTGCGATTTCCACAGATGGAGGCTGATGTTTTAATGAAGCTGGCGCAGTCCTTTGGGAAGATGGTTCTTTAATTGGCCTGAGCTTGCTTTGCCCCAGCCCAATGGAAGCCCCTCTGCCGTAACAAGCACCCAGCCTTTAAGCGCAGCATCCACTGCCAGCGTCTCCCCGCGCAGGAATGACCGGATTTCCTCCGATTCCGCAGGAGCGTTGAATACACCGCGAGCTTCATCGGGCCTGGAAGCCATGGCCAGCGCATGGGCAGGCTCAAAGCGGTTTTTCTTCCATTCCCCCAGATGAAGCCCTGCCCGGGGCAGCTTTAATCCGGTCAAATGTTCGTCCCGAATGGCGAATCCGCCGTTTTCAGGCAGCCAGTAGAGGGATTCGCCGAATAAAAGTGGCCTTCCCGGCCCAGAAGTGTATCCCGGAAGATCGGCTTTCTGCCAGGCATTGAAGCCTGCCCAGGCACTGTCCAGCTCTCTGGACGGTCGCTTGCGGCTGTTTTTGGCTTTGGTGGTGTCCTTAGTGCGGGCTGTTTCATTCGTTTCAGTGTCGTCCTTGCGAAGCAGGGCGACGAAATGCCCTTCCCCCCGCTGTAGATGGGGCCAGATGCGTTCGGCCCGCACCAGGCTCATATCCGGGAATTCGGATACAAACCAGGCCATGACCTCTTCGTTTTCCGTTTTATTAAACGTGCACGTCGAGTAGGCGAGCCAGCCGCCTGGCTTCAGCAGCTTATATGCATCCCGGAGAATGTCCTGCTGTCTTGAGGCGCACATGGCGACGAGTTCAGGGCTCCATTCGCGGACGGCTTCCGGGTCCTTCCGGAACATGCCTTCACCCGAGCAGGGGGCGTCAAGCATGATTCTGTCGAAGCAAGCGGGAAAGCGCTCGGACAGTCCCGCAGGCGTACTGTTGGTTACAATCGCATTGCTCAGACCCATACGCTCGACGTTCTCAGCCAGTATCTTCGCTCTTCCGGCATGGATTTCATTGGATACGAGCAGCCCATGTCCCCTTAATTTGGAGGCGATATGTGTTGTTTTGCCACCAGGGGCGGCAGCCATATCCAGAACAGTTTCACCGGGACGGGGATCAAGGAGCTCCACCGCTGACATGGCCGACGGCTCCTGGATGTAATAAAGCCCGGCTGCATGGCAGGGATGCTTGCCAGGACGGTGAGGTTCTTCATAATAATAGCCTTCGAAGCACCACGGAACAGCTTTCAGATTCCACTCGCTGATGATCGTTTCCCGCAGCTCCGGGGTGGCTTTCAGCGGATTGATGCGGAGCCCTTGTACTTTGTGCTGGCTGTAGGACTCCAGAAATGCCCGGGTTTCTGATCCGAGCAGGCCGGCGATTTGTTCGGTGTATGCTGATGGCAACGTTGGCTTGTCCATATGATGAGGCTCCTTTAGTGCTAAAATTGCATAAACAGTTACGCTTTGCTGTGTGTGGCGGCACATGCGATAATATGAGAAGATCATTTATTTCCGCTCGCCGCCCTCTGACATCGTGAGACTGTAAGGAATATAATATACAGAGATGTTCGCACTGCACAAGGCAAGGCAATCCATTCCATACGATCTGTTGAAGGTGGCCTTTTCAGTTCATCAGAAATCAATATATCATACAAATCATTCAACTGCATGCTGATGATCACTATCGTGCAGTACGGTCGTGCTTGAAAGGGGAAGCAACACATATGAGACTGCTGCAGGCATTGTTTTTCCCTCCGGAACAGCCGGGGGGCGTATCGTCGATGATTCCTTATTTGCAGGAACGGTTCACCTCACCGCGCTGGGAGATGGAATTGTTCTCGCTGCCGAAACGAATTCGCAACAAGGGGAAGGAAGAAATCAAGTTCCACACCTTTGATTGGACTCAATACGGTGAGAGCCCGGTCGTACAGAAATATATCCAGACCTACCGCGACTATCTATGGTGGACCCGGCTGCGCATTCATAAACCGTTTGACCTGATTCATGCGCATCACCCCATTGCCGGTCTGGCTATGAGGACTGTCTTTCCCGATACTCCGTTGATTCAGACGCTTCACTCCTCCTACGAACGTGAGCTGATCCTCAATGGCAAAATTGCAGAAGGAGGACCTGAGCATCAATTTCTGATATCCATGTACCGGGAGCTTGAATATTGTACGGACCAACTGATGACGGTTTCCAAATCGTTCTGCGGGTATATGGCTGCTTATGTGGATCGCCATGAAGATATCAGAGTTCTTCCGAACGGCTATGATGAACGGAGATTTAAGCCGATCCCGCATGAAAACGAGGTCGCCCAGTTGATTACGGTATGCCGTCTCGTCCCTGCCAAGGGGCTCGATGTGCTGCTGCGGGCATGTGCGGAATTGAAGAAGCAAGGGGTTGAATACGTGCTTCATATTATTGGAGACGGTCCGATTCGAACTGAGCTTGAGGAGATGGCACAGCAGCTAGGCATCTACAATGAAACGATTTTTTACGGCTACACGCTCCACCCGGAAGAATTTATGCCTTTTTTCGATATTTTTGTCCTGCCTTCCCGGGCGGAGGCATTCGGTTCGGTATTCGCGGAAGCGGCGCTCAGCTGTCTTGCCCTCGTCGGTACGGAGGTGGGCGGTATCGCCGAGCAGATTGAGAACGGAGTCAACGGCCTGCTCGTTCCACCGAATGACCCTGTGGCCTTGGCGGAGGCGCTTGCCGGGGTGATTGCCGATCCCATGTACAGATATGAGCTTGCCCGTTCTGCCTGTGAGCGGGCGAAGGCCAATTATTCGCTCAGCAGGGCAGTCCATGAGCTGAAGAAGATGTATCTTGAATACGCCAATAAGTGATGTTCACCTTTTGTAGGTAGTCTGCTTGAGTCTGCCTGTAAGGATACCGTTTCTACGGTTAAATGGAGTCAGGGGATGCCCTTTATGCCCGTAATAAATGAGCACCCCTGCCCAAAACACGCTGACCATGCCGAAGATGGGATACAAAAGGGATAGCAGCGAGCTGAATCCGAATTGGCTGATCAGAAAACAGACGAGCATAATGAACAATGTAATGATGCGGGGCGAAACGGACACATACTTCTGCAGCTGCAGGGTCAAGCCATAGATATCGGCTACGAAGGTGCTGAAAATCTCCAGGAAAATCATAATCATATAGACGGTTTGCACGGCGATTCCAAGCTGGACAGCGACATTTCCCATTGGAATTTCAAACTGCTGAATACCCGGCATTTGGGCTGACATGGCGAAATGGGCCGCCATCAGCATAATCCCGACACCGATTCCGCCGAGTACGCCCCCCCAGCGGATAGTGCTTTTGGATGCCGTTTGGCTTCCAAGGGGGACAAGCACGGCCTGCGCCATGCTGAGATTAAAGGAAGTGTAGAGAATCGGAGCCAGCCATACGGCCAGCGGGTGATGATCAGTCTTGATGACAATGAAATTGTCATAATTGGGCGTATTCAGTGTACTGATGATCATTAAAAAAGACAGGAGCATCATTACAGGCACCAGGATGGAGTTCATTTGCAGGATGGCATGCATGCCTTTTCTAAGCAGCAAAAACGTACAGAGCAGGGTGAGAAGCAGGCCGGTCTGGTAGTTTAAATGCAGATGCTCCATAAATACCGAGCCGGAGCCCGCCAGCATGACACTGTTCACACCGAGCAGAATGACCAGTGTAATCCAACTGATCCATTTTCCTGCTTTCGGGCCGAACAGATGCAGGTTCACATCCTCGTAGGAATGTGCGGAGATCTCATGAGCGATGAGCATGAGCCTTGTGCCAAGCCAAATGAAAATAGCGGTTGCCAGCATGATTGTAGCGGTCGCAAGGCTTCCGAACCGGGTGAAAAACTGTAAAATTTCCTGTCCAGTTGCAAAACCGGCCCCTACGATGGTCCCTATGTATGTAAAAGCGATCTGAAGTACGTGAATATTGCGTCTCATGTCCCTCCCCCAATCCTTGTACTCATGAGAACTGCGCATAATACAAGGTATGTCCTGCCGGTGATGGACATGACTTCAGATCTTAAAAGTATTACCCGCACGATCGTCGGGCGCAATTCTACAGGTTGAGCACTTTAGCTTGAAAGCTGGAGCCCACTGTGGTAATTTTACGGCAGTAGGTTCGGCATGGGAGGTAATAAATATGGAAGCTTTAAAAAAACGCATATTGGAAGAAGGCGTTGTCGCTTCGGATCAGGTTCTGAAGCTGGACGGACTATTGAATCATCAGGTGGATCCTGTGCTGACAATGCAGATGGGAAAAGAATTTGCTGAACGGTTTCGTGATGAGAATATTACCAGGGTAGTCACAGTAGAATCCTCCGGTATTGCTGTAGCATTCGCCACGGCATATGAGTTGGGGGTACCGCTTGTGTTTGCCCGGCGCAAGAAAACGCTGCTGGCAGATCCTGATGCGCTCTCCGAGCGGGTGCCTTCGTTTACGAAAGGGATCGTTACAGACATCATGCTGTCCCGGCAATTTATTCATGAGAATGACCGGGTGCTGTTTATTGACGATATTATTGCGAACGGTGATGCGGCCAGAGGAATGGTGAAAATTATCCAGCGTTCCGGCGCGCATTTGGTCGGCTTTGGAGTAGTCGTTGAGAAATGCTTTCAGGCAGGGGCACGGACTATTCGCGAGCAGGGAATCCGGATTGAATCGCTTGTCCGAATCGCATCCTTGTCTGATGGAACTGTCCAGTTTGCAGAATAGTAACATTCCTCCAATTCCTTGACCTAATTTATTGCAATACCTTTGCAACGAAGGTATTATCGCTTATAATATAGATAAGGTTTTGGGAGAGGAGGCAGCAACATGGGGAAAGAGCAATTGACGGAGCAATACTTTCTGGAAAAGTTGGCGGCGGCAAAAACTCATTTTGAACGTGCCCTGGATTGTAAGCACACAGAGTTTGATGATCTGTATCCCTATATGATCGAGCATCCTCAATTTTTCTGGTATAAGCGATATGTAGCTTGGTCTGAATTACTGACGCTCGTTAATTTGTGCGAGGACCTGTCTTTTCCTTGGAAGGAACAATTTACTCTTCACCAGGTAGCGTATGTAGAACAACGTGTGTTGTCTGCAAAAGTGCTTGATTTCTGGTTTGAGAAGAACGACAGCAAAGAGCACGCACAGCGTTAATCATTCAGGACAATTGTTGCTTAGTCGGCATTCAATATACAAAAGCGAGGCCTAAATGATTATGTTTAGGTCTCTTCTCCATAGGATCGATGATTTAGAGAAGAGAGAAGGTGAGTCAATGAGCAGAGATGAAGTACTTGATGCCTATCGGGTTTCCGGTGAAAAAGTTCGCGTGATTCGGGACAGTCTGAAGGAAAATGATGTTGTTGGTATCGTCCTGGCATGGGATGATGA
This sequence comes from Paenibacillus medicaginis, assembly GCF_042138635.1. Lineage (NCBI taxonomy): Bacteria > Bacillati > Bacillota > Bacilli > Caryophanales > Paenibacillaceae > Paenibacillus > Paenibacillus medicaginis. Next base: position 157,702 of record NZ_JBHIRY010000006.1, read on the forward strand.
GCATCTGCTGATCCGCAGACCGAATCGGAGAGTCGTCAAGCTCAGCAGAAGTTATAAGGTGCAGCCGTTCAAAGAACCCCGCCCGGATATCCTGAGCATGGAACAGAATGACGCCACTGACAAAGACAGGACTAAACAATAAGACAGGAAATCTTCAGGTTTTCCTACCCTATTGCTCAATTAACCTCTTGCCGCTGCAGCAGCGGGACGGCGAAGCGGTCTGCGCTGCGCGGAGGTGAACATTGCTGCAACTGGTCTGGAACGGCGTCCGGTATAGCGGGACGGTCCGATACGTTTGTACAGTTCAGCTCCTGTGGACACTGAAGTGACGGGCAGGGAGGTTGTCAATCCCAGGTAAGCCCGCATTCTTTCGTACATTTCCTGACGGAATTCAGGCATAGGGATGCTGATTTCACCTTGGGAATCCCCGCAGGTGCAGGAGGCTTGCACAGCGGATTCGTTCTGCCGGATATGATGAACAGCGATGCCGCGCTTTCTGAACTCATGTTTGACCTCGGACATCAGAATGCCGGTTCGGTCCGCTCCGGAGTGGACAAGCTCGACATATAAATCCGGTGTTCTCAGCACACCGCTGTCTTCCAATATATGACTGTCCCGCTCGAAAACCTTCTGAATAAACAGCAGCAACAGATAGCTCTTAATTAAAGCAAAATCTTCTTTCGTAACGACTGCAGTAATCATATCCAGTCACCGCTTTCGATTATTTGTGTGCAGCATAACCACATTGAGAGGAACTCATGTTCTTGTTTTTCTTCATTATAACCGAACGTATGAGCGGTAATCAATATAAATATGGAAAAATCAGCTCTTTTCGTACAGATATTTTCCGAAATCGCTTCTGAGAAATGCCTCTGCCCAAAATATCTATATAATTGTTGACTTTTTAATGATATATATGTTATGATCTGTCTTGTCGCTGCGAAATAATAATTTCAAAGAAGACGTTACAATTTGCGGTCGTGGCGGAATTGGCAGACGCGCACGGTTCAGGTCCGTGTGGGCTAACCCCCGTGGAGGTTCGAGTCCTCTCGACCGCATTATATTTAAATGAACGAACTCCTGAATCTGTCCTTGGCGGCGACTCAGGAGCTTTTTGCATACTCGGAATTTGTAAAGTATTGCTCGTTACTTGAACCGAAGAAAGCTTCGAGCTGCATTCAAGATGAATATAAATGTTGGCGGTCGTGGAATAATGGCTGTGCCCCAACCATGCCTGAATATCTTTTAAGCTGACTCCGTTAGCAAGGAGTAAACTGGCACAACTATGGCGAAGATCGTGAAATCGAATCCGCCGTAAATTATGCTTTTTCAGGACCATGGCCAAGCCCTTCAAGTGGACATACAAGAGTAAAGCCCTTTGTATCTAAATGTTGGATTTCTTCCGGGACACAGCGCTAGAACGGAACAGAGCAGACCAGCCACATCCCTCATTTGGAATGTGGCTGGTTTGCTGTTATTAAACGTTTTACCGCTCGTATTCTTCTTTGTCTTCAATCGATGATAAAATATCCGCTTCTTGCGCTTGTCGGAGCAGGATCTTTTCGATTTGTTTTTGGAGCTCAGGCAGACTGCTGGAAATGGTACCCCAAAGTACAACCAGGTCAATGTTTTCATATTCATGAACGATTCGATTTCGCATGCCGCGTATGCCTCTCCAAGGGATGTGGGCATGTTCGGCTTGCGTCTCCGGACTGATGTGTTTAGCTAACTCGCCCATTTGCGAAACCGTAAAAGCACAGGCAGAGATCGTTTTTTTGTCGTCCATAAATTGCTCAAAGGTGTAGCCCTGCACGTATTGTAATATATCCTGCACGTAACTACTCAGTTTCTGCAGAATAATCCGTTCTTTACTTTTCATACAGCACAACTCCTTCTTGCTCAATGGCAGCACACATGGCGGGATTGCGTTTCAGTTCAGTCCATTCGAACAAGTCGACCGATTTTTCCAGTTGTTCGGTAATTTCCTCCAGCAAGCCGTAGAAGTGAAGATTTAATAACTTACCTTGACTGTCGATGACAATATCGATGTCGCTTTCAGCGGTTGCGGTGCCGCGTGCATAGGAACCGAACAAAACGGCTTGATACACGGGAACCGCAGCAAATATGGGACGGAGTTTTGATTTGATCTCGTCAATTTGATAATGAGTGGCCATGTTATCACCTGCCATTTATTTGAATGTTGTACATTCTGGGAGTTGAATATTTCCTACCACCAGCATAAAGGAAATAACGCTTTCCAAGCAACCGTTGTTCAGGTTTTATCGTTCAAGCATGACTAACTGATAAGAAGCCCTTGCTCAAACAGTTTGACCGATGCGTTCATAACAATTGCGTCTAACCGGGGATGCTCCCCTAAATAATCGAGTTTGAATCTTCCAAGTTCTTTGCCGTATTCACTTCTGATCACTTCAAACATGGGATTCACATCCTTAGCGTTAATTGAACCATCGTTCTTTTTTTATTCGATAAAATCGAGACATTTTTCAGATCTCTGTCAATTTCTATTATAGCATTCTGGTTCACCGCTTGCTTAATCTGTCCAATTAATGAGAGAATGGAAAAGTGGAAGGACATATGTCGCTATTAAAGGAAAAAGGTATGGTTATGCTTTAAAATTGATAGGGTTTGCTGAATTTGAGACGAAATGTAAAGCAGGCAGTCGCCGTAATCAGGACTGCCTGTTCATCTGCGATATATTATCTGTTAAAGGTACTCGCACTTAAATTTTGAAAACTCAGCCATAGAGCCTTCTCCTGAGGCATATAGACCGATGAGTACGCCTGTAAATCCTCCCGCAACTTCAGAGGAAAGGTATCTGGTTTGAGCCGTGCCTAAGGGGATGTCCTTTCCGTTGGCGTGAATGAAGAAGCTATAGCGTTCATGACTTGCCCGTATAATCAGAGCAGCTTGGTTCTCACTCCCCAAGTCCACTTCATGTTCAACGGATTTAATATCACCGATATTCAGGCGCTCGATCACTTTATACCCATTCTCACCTTTACGTACTGCTAAATCATAATGATGATTTTCATCCATATAGAGCGTGATGCCAGCTTCCCCGTTTGCAAGTTGTACATCGCAAGAGATTTCCGCATTGAAGTCTCTCTGGCGAATGCCTATAAATGTCGGGGATTCCGGCACATCCAGACTTACCCTGGTTCCTTTAAGCTTTATCTTATCAAGCTCTAACACATAATTCTCCGCAACAGGATGACGGAGATAACACCAGTCCAGATTCCATTCCGTGTTCTCGAAAGTAAAGATCTTTTTCTCCTGCTGCACGACATGGCTTGGGATACGGTCGGTCTCAAAACTGGTAAGGGTGGTGCCGTTATGTCCTGCTGTAAACCAGCCATCCTCACTGAAAGTAACCGGTGTCAGGAAAACTTCGCGGCCAAGGTGATGGTAGGTCAGCCAGCGACCGATTTGACGGAAGCCCAGATGCAGCATCCACCAATTTCCGTCATGATCTTGAATCAGATCACCATGGCCAGCCCCCTGCACCTCATAACCGCCCAGATTGCGATTGGTCAGCACCGGATTGTTCGGGTAGGCTTCGAATGGACCAGAGATCGAATCCGCCCGTGCATAAGTGACCATATGGCCATATTCCGTTCCGCCTTCAGACACCATCAGGTAATATCGGTCATTTATTTTATACATATGTGGGCTTTCCAAGTATCTTCCGCCTGTTCCGCGCCAAATCGAACGGCTTGGCGACAGCTTGCTGCCTGTTTCAATGTCAATTTCACACTGAGCAATCCCGCCAATCCCGTAATCGTCTTTCCCGTTGCTCATAAAGAAGGCCTTTCCGTCTTCAAAATACAAATCGGGATCGATTCCTCCCTGATCCACATAGATCGGTTCAGACCATTCACCATAAATATCGTCAGTCCATACATAGAAATTTTGACGGGTGGTATCGTTGGTCGTGGTCATGTAGAATCTCCCGTCATTGTACCGGATCGTGGGAGCGAAAACTCCGCCGGAACTACCCACCTTGCCGAGCTGGACCTGACTCTCTCTCGTTAGACAATGACTGATTTGCTTCCAGTTAAGCAGGTCTTTACTCTCAAAAATCGGAACACCGGGAAAGTACTGAAAGGAACTGCATACCAGATAATAGGTATCTTTTACTTTGCATACACTGGGGTCAGGATAAAATCCTTTGATGACCGGGTTATTGTATTTCATCGTTCCACCTCTTTTATAAATTCACAATGATATAAATCTAATGTGATCAGTAGCTAAGGAAATTAAACACTATTGTTTAGAACCTTGCAATGGATTAGGCTTGATGGTTCTTGTTAAAACTTTTAAATTAATATATATGTGATTTCAATAGAACCAATCAGGAGATGATGATGATCATCAAAGCGAACGGGGAAGCGAAATTTATGCCGTTATACGAGGCGTTGGCCAGTGAGGTAAGATGGAGAATTATGGACCTTATTGCCAATCACGAGATGAATGTGAAGGATATTGCGGATCGGTTGGGGCTCAGTCCCTCTATCACTACCATGCATATCCGAAAACTCGAACAAGCCGGGCTCGTCGGAAGCCACAGGGTACGGCTGAGTGGGGGAACGCATAAAATGTGTTTCCTCAAACAAAAAAACATCGAGATTGAGCTGCCGTCTGCCAGCCACATCACGAAGATCAGCGAGCAGAGTATTTCAGTCGGTCACTACACCGCTTTTGAAGTCCATCCTACTTGCGGGCTCGGTACGCGAGAGAAAGAAATCGGAGTGTGGGATGACCCGCGCTACTTTCTTGATCCCGAGCGGGTTCACGCCGCCATTCTGTGGTTCGGGTGGGGTTATGTTGAATACAAAATGCCTAACTATTTGCTTGCCGACCAAACCGCGAAGGCCATCGAAATCTCAATGGAGATTGCTTCGGAAGCTCCTGGCTTAAGAGATTATTGGCCTTCGGATATTGAGTTCATATTCAATGGCATCTCCCTTGGCACATGGACAAGCCCGGCTGACTTCGGAAGAGCTGCGCGGGGGAGATTTACACCTGAATGGTGGCATCGTAATGTGAATCAATACGGGTTATTGAAGACGATCCGCATTGACGCATCGGGTACATTTATAGATGGTGAGCAGATGTCGCGGGTGACCCTCGCGGATATCAAGCTGCAAGAACCGTTCTGGACGCTTCGATTCGCGGTTGATGAGCAGGCAGTTAACGTAGGGGGATTAACACTCTATGGTTCCGGATTTGGTAATCATGATCAAGATATTGTCATCCGCGCGTATCTTAACGGCAAAAATAATTGAAAGAAGATCAATACTCGCTGTCCAGCTGCCTTGCATGATTATCCCATTTGATCAGGTTGGTAGCAAAGAAAATAGATAATTTTGGGAGAAAATAATATTTTGAGGATAATAAGATATATTAAAGATAAAATAGATAAGTTTAGGAAAATGGGGAGGGAGCAGGGAGAGGTGAAGTAAAGCAGACCGGACAGTAGATGGAGGACAAACATGGGGAACGAGCAGACCGTGATTACCCCTATCGTCAAAGCTCCATGATCCAAGCGCCACGATCAGGCCGCAGTCGCCCCCTGTCCCCCCCTGAGCGAAAGGGATAATCGTGCAAAGGGGGCATACAGGGACACCAAGACACGAATGGACCTTATAGTGAGGGGGGCACGATACAGACTGCGGCAAGCGAGATTTTTCTTATGGGGGTATTTTCAAAAGAATCGGTAAAGGCGTACCCCGTGCGGCGGCACGGTGGTCTGCAGCGTACCTTCCGTAAGTTCGGCTGGTGTTCCGCTCCAGAGCTCGGTGCCTATGGTGGTGTTTGTCAGGCCAAGCTGTTCGTTGGCCAGGTCCAGCGGCAGCGGGCTCTCGCCAATGTTGAAGACGGCGGCGTAACAGGAGCCTGCGGCATCTTCAGCCGTCCAGACGATAAGGTCGTCCTTGCGCAGCGCTTCTTTCGCTCCGAAGCTCTCCCGGTGCATCCGCAGCACCTCGCGGTTCGTCAGCAGCGACAGCGTCCAGTCGTCGCAGTCCCGCAGCTCCCCGCCGAAGATGAGCGGCGAGCGGAAGATGCTCCAAAGCGACATCATTATCAATTGCTCGTCACGTGTGAAGCGGGTCCAACGGTCCGAGCCTCCGCCATCTACAGAGCGAATGCCGATATGACCGAGCGGCAGCATGTCGCAGTCCGGCCAGCAGCCTGCCTGCGGTATGCCCTGCCATGTCCGGCAACGGTCGAACATATCCAGCAAGAGCGGCCATTGGTCCCAGAAGTCGTCCGTGACTCGCCACATGTTGGCATGCTCGGCGAAGAATGCTGAGTGTTGCACTGGAGCGGGTCCGGGAGACAGGCTTAGCACCATGGGCCGGCCGCAGCGCTCGATCGCTTTGGAGATCAGGGCGATTTCTGGCTGATGGGTGTCGTACAGCCTGGAGGCTGCGATGTCGTCCACCTTTACCAGGTCAACGCCCCACTCTGCATACAGCTCAAAGAGAGAGTCGTAATAGGCCTGTGCTCCTTCCTTCGAGGCATCTACCCCGTACATATCTGTATTCCATGGACAGATCGAGTTTGTATGCGCGATATCGCGTGCTGTCGCGGCTGTACCCAGAATTGGAGTGGCGGCATGAACGGCCTGCCGTGCAATGCCGCGCATGATATGAATGCCGAATTGCAGTCCGAGGCTGTGCACATAATCGGCTAACGGCTTGAAACCCTGGCCGCCTGCTGCGGAAGGGAAGCGATTCTCGGCAGGCATGAGCCGGGAATATTCATCCATCACGAGCGGAACAAACGGTCGGTATTGCGAAGAATTCGCGTAGGGCTCGTACCACTGAATATCGACGGTGATGTAGCTCCAGCCAAATGCTTTAAGATGTTCCGCCATGTACTCCGCATTGCCTCGGATCTCCTCTTCCGTTACGGCCGCACCGTAGCAGTCCCAACTGTTCCAGCCGAGCGGCGGAGTAGGCGCAGTAAGCTTATGATCCATTGTAAAGCTCCTTTACTGATTCATTATTGCTCTTGCCATGTTCATCATAATAAAGGATATTGTCGATATCTACAGTAATCTTACAAGTCTGATTGTACAATATTGCGGTTAATCGAAGAACAGCTTGCGATAGGCAAGGCTTTCGCCTCCGCTGCGGAATTCTCCCGGTGTGAGCCCTGTCAAGCTGCGGAACGCTTTGATAAAATAACTTCCGCTAGAGTAGCCAAGCCGCTCGGCGATGGCCTCAACGCTAAGACTGGTCCCCCGCAGCAGCTCCATGGCCTTTTCGGTGCGGACACGGGTCAGGTAAGCGCCGGGTGTCAGACCCGTACTGGCCGAAAATCGGCGGATCAAGTGGTATTTGGATAGGGAGACATGCTCGGAAAGCTGATCGATACTGATCATCCGTGAATAGTTGAGCTCTATAAATTCGGCTGACTGCTTAACGTTCTCCGGCCAGTTCTCCCTATCCCGCAGCGTTGTGATCTGCATTCTGGCCAGTTCTGTCACGAACTGATAGACACAGGACGACGCGATCAGGGGATCAGAGATTCTGCCTGCACCTGCATCGATTACCATCATTCGCAACAGCCGGACTGGTGCAGAGTCTGCGGGCAGATGAGGGACTTCTCCGGCTTCACGCAGAAATTTGCGCCAATGGGGCAGAATGAGGTTGGGCCGGAACAGCAGGAACAAGAACTCCCAAGGCTCTTTTGATTCCGGGTGATAATAATAGCGATGGGGTCCTGGAATTTCGGCGAGAAAAGCTTGTCCAGCGCTGACACGATGTATACGGTCCCCCGACTCATACATGCCTTCGCCGGAGAGGGTGTACTGGAACAGCAGGAGAGGCCCATCGGTTCGCTCCAGTCCGTCCCAGTGATAAGAGGGAGCAGTGATAGAATCGCAGCCGGCCGCAAATAGTACGGAGAGCTGGAGCTCCTGATCTTCAGCAAACCGAAAGCCGTAGGTGCCTCTGGGAATGTCCATGAATGTCCTCCTTGCAGTAACTTGTAACTAATCATACGACTTAACCGGTATTCTTGCCACGAACTTTATGGACTTGAACTATAAGCTTAATCCCGATACGGCTGCATTGAAGGCTTCTTTTAGCAAGATGAGTGGAGGCACGTTATGGTGGTGTGAAATGAAAAATTCTGCAGGCTAAATCAGTAGGTTAAATCAGTACGATCCGGCTGAAAGAGATGATGATTCGCCCAGAATACGCGCTAAAAGGGCGCAGAATTGCTTGAAATTCAAAACGGTTAGCAGCGTATGATTGCCTGTCATGCAGGCAGAACCTATGATGTGAAATGTAAGCGCTTCAAAAAAAGATATCATCAGGTTGGGAGGATCAGGAGATGGACCAGCAATACGCTGCCCAGGCGCCACTAGAAATGAAGAAGAAACGGATCCAGTCGCAGTTTGTTAAAGACATCTTAAGAGACCGTTGGATGTACGTTCTGCTCCTTCCGGGCGTCTTGTATTTCGTTATTTTCAAATATTTTCCGATGGCCGGTCTGGTCATGGCTTTTCAGGACTACAAACCGCATTTGGGTTTTTGGGAAAGCCCTTGGGTCGGTCTGAAGCATTTTGAGCGTTTTTTTACGGAGCCGCAATTTTGGATGCTGTTTCGCAACACGTTCGTGCTTGCCGTGTATAACCTGGTTTTCTTTTTCCCGCTGCCCATCATTCTGGCGCTGATGCTTAATGAAGTGCGCATGAAGCTGTTCCAGCGATTCGTGCAAACGGTCGTATATTTGCCGCACTTTGTGTCATGGGTTGTCGCTGTCGGCATCTTTTACGTGCTGTTCACGACTGAAGGAGGCGTTGTTAATGAATTCATCGCCAGTCTGGGCATGGAGAAAATTCCGTTCCTGTTAAGCGAGGAATGGTTCAGGACGATGATCGTCAGCCAATCGATCTGGAAGGAAGCAGGCTGGGGCACGATTATTTTCCTGGCGGCCTTGTCCGGCGTCGATCTTCAGCTCTATGAAGCGGCCCGCATCGACGGAGCCGGACGGTGGCGCCAATTGTGGCATATTACGCTGCCGGCCATCCGCAGCACGATTGTGATCCTGTTTATTTTGAGACTGGGCAGTTTCCTGGATACGGGCTTCGAGCATATTTTCCTGATGCTGAATTCCATGAACCGGGAAGTCGGCGAGGTGTTCGACACCTACGTGTACATGAAGGGGCTGACGCAAGCGCAATACAGCTACAGCGCAGCCGTCGGCATGTTCAAATCGCTGGTTGGCCTGGTGCTTGTCATGGGGGCGAACCGGTTGGCCAAAAAAATGGGCGAAGAAGGCGTTTACTAAGCGGAAGGAGTCGATCGAGCCATGCCTTTGGCGGATAAATCGATCAGCAGTCGTATTTTCACAATCATCAACTATTCGCTGCTGACTCTCAGTGCTATCATTACCATTATTCCTTTTCTTTACATCGTGGCCGTATCGTTCGCGACCCCCGAGGAAGTGGCGAAGGGAGGACTTATGCTTTTGCCGACGAAGTTTACTCTCGGCGCGTACGAGTACATCTTCTCCACCGAAACGCTGGTCCGCAGCATCCTGGTATCGATCTATGTGACCGTGCTCGGCACACTGATCAATCTGCTGCTCACCTCATTTATGGCTTATCCCCTGGCCAGACCGATATTACGGGGAAGAGGCGTCGTGCTGTTCCTGGTGTTGTTCACGATGCTGTTCAGCGGCGGGATTATCCCGACATATTTCGTTGTCAAAGCGTTCGGTATGATCGACACCTACTGGTCTCTGATCATCCCCGGCGCTATCAGCGCCTTCAACCTGATCGTGCTCAAAAACTTTTTCCAACAGATTCCGGAAGGACTGGAAGAAGCGGCGAAAATCGACGGCTGTCACGACCTGGGCATCCTGTTTCGGATCGTGTTGCCCTTGTCGATGCCTGCAATGGCGACGTTCGGGCTCTTTTACGCGGTCGCTCATTGGAATTCGTATTTCAATGCGGTGATGTATATCAACGATTCCGAAAAATGGCCGGTGCAGATCGTGTTAAGACAAATTGTGCTGCTGTCCCAGGACATGATCGGTGATTCCACCGCACAGGCGGAGCCGATGGAGTATTTGCCGCAGACGATTCGCATGGCGTCGATCGTGATCGCCACGATTCCGATCGTCATCGTATATCCTTTCCTGCAAAAATATTTTGCGAAAGGTGTCATGCTGGGCTCGGTTAAAGGTTAAGCGTCTTCATCATACCCATCATACAGGAGGTTTCGTCAATGAAAAAAAAGCATGTCATATCCGTCGTATCAGCATTCGGCATCCTGATCGCCGCAGCAAGCATTCTCGCCGCCTGTGGAGAGAAGAACGAAGCAGGACAGGACAGCGCGCAGGCGGAGAATGGGCCCCTGGCAGTGACCATCGCCACACCGCAGGTCGGGGAAGCCCCGGGCAAAGACACGGAGGTCGAGCAGGCCATCGAAAAATACACGGATACGGAAATCGATATTCAATGGATTCCGGCCGCCGCGTTTGAAGACAAGAAAAACATCATGATCGCCTCCGACGAAATGCCGAAAGCGTTCAAGATTACGTATAACGCTTCAACGCTGAACGCAATTCAGTCCGGCCTGTTTTGGGAGATCGGCCCGTACCTGCAGGACTACAAAAATTTGGCAGAGATCAACCCCATGCATTACGACAATATCAAAGTGGATGGCAAGCTGTACGGACTGCCGCTCTATCGGGATATCGGCCGCGCTGGCATCGTTTACCGTAAGGACTGGTTCGACGAGCTGGGGCTGAAGATTCCGGTTACGCTGGACGACTGGTACCAGGCGGCGAAGGCCGTAGCCGAGAAGGACCCGGATAAAAATGGGCAGCGGGATTCATATCTGCTGTTCCTTGACAAATCGTACAACGATCCGGCCGCCAGCAGCGCATTCCTGACACGGCTCGCCGTATCGCAAGGCGCCCCGAACAAGTGGGGAGTTGTGGCCGGCAAAGTTATTCCGGAATTCATGACCGAGCCTTATATGGACGCCATGAAGCTGCTCCGCAGACTATATGAGGAAAAATTGATCAATCAGGATTTCTCTGTCGTGCAAACGGCCGATGCCGATAACAAATGGAATGCGGGTCAAGCCGCGATGCGCAATGCGGTGGCGTCCGCTGCGGCCACTTCGTACATCAATGTATCCAAGGCGGTGCCTCATGCGGTTGTTGATGTTGCGCAGTTCGAAGGACCGTCGGGCTATCGCCTGCCAGCGGAGCCGGGCAATAATGGCTTCTTCGTATTCCCGAAATCGTCCGTGACATCCGAAGCGGAATTGAAGCGGCTGCTCGCCTTCTTCGACAAGCTGCTGGAGCCTGACATGTCCACACTGCTGAGCCGCGGGTTCGAAGGCAAGCATTTCAAAAAAACAGAGGACGGCAAAGCGGAAATTACCGATTTGGCGCTGTTCAATCTCGAGGTGAAGCCGTACCGTGACAGCTTGCCGTCGTTCGAGGTGGGAGGACAAGGGCTTCCGCTCAAGCTGAACGAGCTGCAGGCTAAAGGCTGGGATATCGTTGCTGCGAACCTGGAGCATGCCGTTCCGAATGTGGCGTTGACGCTGCTGTCGCCGACTTATACGGAAAGAGGCAGCGAACTGGATACGATGATCCGCGACGCCCAGACCAAATTCATCATGGGTAAAGTGGATGAAGCAGGCTGGGAAGCGGAAGTAGCCAACTGGCGAAAAGCCGGTGGTGACAAGGTCATGGAAGAGTTTACGGAAGGGTACAACAAGCTGGACAAATAAGAGGAGAGCCGGAACCAGACTTTCGAAAGCAAATTTCTGGTATAATGGGTGTCGGTATAACCTTGCACGCCTGATACAGTAGTCGAAGGGGGAGGATGCCCGATGCCCAGATATTTAGTCCGTTTGTTCGTCTTCACCCTGCTGCTGGTTGCCGTTCCGGTCGTCTCCACCGGGACGATCTCCTACTTCATTGCCAAGCAGGATATCGAGAAAAAAGTCAACGAAAGCAATGAGCAGATTTTGCTGCAAAACAAAACGCGAATCGAGCAAATATTCAAAAATGTGGAAATGGGCGCGGTGCAGTATATCAACTCTCCCCTGGCGGCCAACTTGTACGACCGCGCCTTGACGGCCGACGATTTTCAAAACATAACGGCTTTGTCTAAGGGTTTATACAATCTTCACTCCATTGCAGGCGTGACAGACACTTTTCTGATCAATCTCGACCACAACTGGATGATTAGCGAGCTCGGTTTTACTCCTTCCGGGACATTCTCAGACCGCGACCGGATGAGCGAATACGCTTTGCAATCGAAGAAGATGTATTGGCGCGCGGAGGCTGCAAATCAGGCGGATCAGCCGGCCGACGAAGTGGCCGAACCTTATAAAATCCGCCTGATTGTCAAGCTGCCCATGATCAACTCCTCTTCTCAGCCGAAAGGGATGCTGATCGTCGATTTGTCTTACAATGAGCTGGAACAAGACTTACGACAAAATACGGAGTGGAGAAACATCTATGTGCTAAACAGCGAGGGTGAGCCGTTTTTGTCCAGTCCGGGCTCGCCCAAGATCGCCGATGCAGTTTTGACAGAATTGAAAGCGTATTCAGAAGTGGAGACGGGGTATTTTGAAGAGCAGGGCCTGGCCGTCAATGTTCTTGGGTCTGATCCTCATAACTGGACTTACGTGTCGATCGTATCCATCCAGGAGATTACCAAGGAATCACGCAAAATCGCCCTCGTTACGGTCAACGCCTGTGTGCTTATTTTTTCCGTGATTGCGGTATTCGCTTATTTCGGAAGCCGACGAATGTATGAGCCGATCCGGCGAATGTTCGCGATCATGCAGCAGTTTGGCGGAGAAGCGGACGATGCTGGCAAAAAAGACGAGTTCGCCTATATTGAGGAGCGTCTGCACATCCTGTTCAGCTCGCGCAGGCAGCTTCAGCAGCAGCTGCAAGGGCAGCGCGGACAGATCAAGGAGTTTTTCCTGCACAAGCTGTTCATGGGACAGGTGACCGAGCGTGAGTTCGTTTACAAAAGCGGCGTGTACGGGATTGCGGACACAAGCGACTCGCTCGGCGTGCTTGTCATTCAGATCGATACGCTGCAGGACACGAGATATACGGAGAAGGATAAAGAGCTGTTGTTGTTTGCAATACACAATATCGTCGGAGAGATGATTCCGTCCCACAACCTGATGGGCTCGCTGCTGCTGGACCAGTCCCAGGTGTCGCTGATTACAAGCGATTTGGACCGCCCTGATGAGTTAAAAGCGCTATTTCATCAGTTGGCGGGCCTAATTCAAAGCAAGGTGCACGAGCTGCTTCAGCTCCAGGTCAGCATCGGCATCAGCCGGGCGTTTCATCGATATGCAGGTGCTATGAACGCTTATTCAGAAGCACTGGAGGCGTTGAAACGGAGAATTAGCCTCGGCTATCATGTGATCGTGAGCTATGACGATATCGAATCGTCTTCCGTGGTCAGTATTCAACCGGACGCTTCCTGGGCTTATCTGGAGAACAGCCTGATCCATGCGCTGCAGGCGGGTGATGAGGCTTCGGCCCTCGAGCATTTCGACAGGTATGTGAGGTCGATCATGGAACAGAACGTTCCGTTTAACGATTTTCAAATTTTAATGCTTGAGCTGATCACGCGGATATATCGGCTTGTTCAGCAGCACGGAGGGGCTCTGAATAGCCTGCTTGGTACCAACTCGGCGGTTCAGCAATTCCTGAAGCTGAGCACGGCAGTTGACATCGTTTCCTGGTTCAAAACGAAGCTGTTTCCTCCGGCCTTGTCCTTCCTGAAGGAGCAGATCGATTCGCAATATATGAGCATCGCCCGCCAAATGGTGCAGATGATTCATGATGCTTACGATCAGGACATTACGCTGGAGGCGTGCTCGGAGAAGCTGAAATTCCATCCGGTATATTTAAGTCGGGTGTTCAAGAAGGAAATCGGTGTGACGTTCAGCGAATATTTGACGGAGTACCGGATCAACATGGCAAAGCTGTGGCTGAAAGACAGCTCGCTGAAGGTCAACGAAATCGCCGAACGATTGAGCTACAGGAATGCTACGGGTTTTATCCGCACGTTTCGCAAACAGACGGGCATGACCCCGGGGCAGTATCGTGAAGAACATTCCAAATCATCATGACTGCGAAAACCATCATGACAGTAGAAATATCGTGACTCACTGTGGAGGTGCTGGTTATCTTGTCTTATGCGTTAGTTGATCGGCTTAAAGCGCAGTACATGGCGGAGCCGAAATGGTATTCGCTGAGATGGCATTATATCGAAGGCTGCATTCTGAAGGCGTATTTGGACAGCTATGCGCTGACAGGCGACGAGGCGGAATACGCTTTCGTCAAAGGTTTCATCGATGGCCTGTACGACGAAGAAGGCCGGATTCCCGCCATCGACCCGGCAAATTACAATATCGACCAGATTCGGATGGCGACCGTCCTGTTCGCTTTATACGACAAAGAGCGGGATCCGAAATACAAACAGGTCCTGGACCTGCTTTACAAGCAGCTGGCGGTTTATCCGCGAACAGGCGCGGGCTCCTTCTGGCATAAGCAGAACTACCCTTATCAGGTATGGCTTGACGGTCTGTACATGGGACAGCCGTTTTATGCGTTATATATCAAGTGCTTTGCGGGGGGGAAAGACTACAGCGATCCGCTCGCCCAGTTCCGCAATGCGCGCCGTTTTCTCTTTGACGAGTCAAAACGGCTGTATCGGCATGCGTACGACGAGAGCCGGCACATGTTCTGGTCCGACCCGGCGACGGGTTATTCGCCGCATGTATGGGGGCGAGGGGCTGGCTGGTACGCCATGGCGCTGGTTGATATGCTGGAGATTCTGGAGGGAGAGCCGGTCGATAGTGACTTCCTGAAACAATACCTGCAGGAGCTTGTGGACGGTATGCTGCCACATCAGCACAGCGAGGGCATGTGGTATCAGGTGGTGGATCAGGGAGCGCGGGCAGGCAATTATTTGGAAACGAGCGGGACGCTGATGCTCGCGTATGCCATTCTGAAGGGAGCCCGGCTCAGCTACCTGCCGCAAACGTATGCCGCCTATGGCCAAAAAGCGTTCGATGGAACGGTCAGCCGCTATCTGTGTGAAGAGGGCGGAGAAGTGCTGCTGGGGGGCATCTGCCGCAGTGCCGGTCTCGGCAGGAAGCCGGAAACAGGTGAGCTGCGCGACGGCACTTACGAGTACTACGTTTTCGGCGAGAAGATCGTCGAGAACAATGGGCACGGCGTGGCACCGCTGCTTATGGCGTATAACGAAATCAGGCGGCTGAAGCCGTAAATTTATCATTCCCGCGTAAGCACAATCGATAGGGCCTCCCTGGAGGGGGCTTTTCGGGGTTGCTATGGACAGGTCCCTGGAATCTGTCGATTTTGTGTTGACTGTCAATTGGTATATATGATATTATCAATTCTGTTGCTGCGAATAAAAAAATTCTAAGCACTCATTATAATTTGCGGTCGTGGCGGAATTGGCAGACGCGCACGGTTCAGGTCCGTGTGGGCTAACCCCCCGTGGAGGTTCGAGTCCTCTCGACCGCATCATATTGACACGAAAGAGCTCCTGAATTATCTCTAGTAGAGATTCAGGAGCTTTTTGCATACTTGGAATCTGTAAGGTACTGCCCAACACTTGAGCCGAAGAAAGCTTTGAGCTGTATTCCAGATGAACATAGATCTGCTTTTCTCTCAATCTACCTTTCCGCTGTTCCGGGCTATTCTTTTGGAACTCTATGGATTGGAAATAAAAGGCGTTTTATGGTTGACAAAATATCCCT
Source organism: Paenibacillus medicaginis (assembly GCF_042138635.1). Classification (NCBI taxonomy): domain Bacteria; kingdom Bacillati; phylum Bacillota; class Bacilli; order Caryophanales; family Paenibacillaceae; genus Paenibacillus; species Paenibacillus medicaginis. Next base: position 173,532 of record NZ_JBHIRY010000006.1, read on the forward strand.
ATTGCCTTATGATAGGACTGGAAATGAAAGCGCATACTTATCATATTTTACATCACAAGTACTTATTTTTCCACTTGCAGCTCTATCAATCGATAAGGAGAGTGATGCTATCGGTAGATATCTCCGGAGATCGGGCGCATTCGCCCGTAAGAGGGGACTTGGAGTCCTAATGGAATATGAAAAAAACAATGAAGGGAGCAGTGAAAAGAGATGAAAAGAAAGTTTTTTCCTAAAATGAGGCCCTTCCTCGCGGCCTGTCTGATTGCGACATTAGCCGTCCCGTTGTCTTTGCCGGCCGGGACAGGGAAGGCGGCCCCCGCTCACGTGGACAATCCGTTTACCGGCGCTACGGCGTATCTGAATCCGGATTACGCACAATCCGTCGATATGTCGATTGCCCGCGTAGGAGACGAGGAGCTGGCGGCCAAGATGGAGACGGTCAAGTCGTATCCGACGGCGGTTTGGCTGGACCGGATTGCGGCGATTCATGGCGGCGAAGTCGCTGGCGGGCGCCTTAGTCTGGAAGAGCATTTGGACAATGCGCTGGCGCAACAGCAGGGCGACACGCCGATCACGGCCAGCTTCGTTATCTACAATTTGCCTGGTCGCGACTGTCATGCCTTGGCTTCGAACGGCGAACTGCCGCTCACGCAGGCAGCGCTGCAAAGATACAAAACGGAATATATCGATGTGATCGCAAATCTTTTCGCTGACTCCAAATACGAAGATATTCGCATTATTGCAGTGATCGAACCGGACTCGCTGCCGAACCTGGTGACGAACCTGAACGACCCGGCCTGTGCGGCGGCGAACTCGACCAATATCTACCGGGATGCGGTCCGCTATACGCTGGATCAACTGGCTGATATCCCGAATGTCTACAAATATTTGGACATCGGCCACTCCGGTTGGCTAGGATGGGATTCCAACCTCCAACCGGCGGTCAATCTGTATACATCTGTAGTTCAAGGAACGCAGGCGGGGTTGGATAGCGTTGACGGCTTCATTACCAATACGGCCAATACGACGCCCCTCGTTGAACCGAATTTGCCGGATTCGAATCTGAACATCAACGGCCAGCCGATCCGTTCGGCGAAGTACTATGAATGGAACCCGTATTTTGATGAGGCCGACTTTACGGCGGCGCTCTACTCCGGCTTTGTGGCCAAAGGCTGGCCGTCCGACATCGGCTTCCTGATCGACACTTCGCGCAACGGATGGGGCGGACCCGACCGGCCGACCGGTGCGTCCGGCTCGGATATCAATACCTATGTGAACTCCGGCCGTATCGACAAGCGTCTGCATCGCGGTAACTGGTGCAACGCTGCGGGCGCGGGGATGGGTGCGCGACCTGAAGCGGATCCGCAGGGTTATCCGCATGTCGATGCGCTCGTCTGGGTGAAGCCGCCCGGAGACTCGGACGGCTCAAGCACGCAAATTCCAAATGACGAAGGCAAAGGCTTCGACCGGATGTGCGATCCTACCTACACAACGTCCAACGGTACGTTGACCGGCGCTTTGCCGAACGCCCCGATTTCAGGTCACTGGTTTCACGACCAGTTTGTCGAGCTCGTGAAGAACGCCTATCCGGCCATTCCGCTAACCGATAACGGTGGCGGGAACACGCCTCCGGCCGCTCCGGCGCGGGTGACCGCAACGGCGGGCGCCCAGCAAGTGAAGCTGGACTGGAACGCGGTCCGTGGTGCGGAGAACTATATCGTCAAACGCGCGGCAAGTGCGTCCGGCCCGTTTGTATCTATTGCCGAGACGGGGATTGCAACGACCTATACGGATACGGACGTCATGAACGGTACGGCTTATTTTTACGTGATCAGCGCCGTCAACGCTGTCGGAACAGGTCCGGATTCGGCCGTCGCCAGCGCGACTCCCGCCGTCCTGCCGGCTCCGGCTGCGCCTGCGGGCCTCGCGGTGGAGGCCGGGGACGCGCAGGTGAAACTGACCTGGAACGCGGAGTCTGCTGCGGATGGTTACAACGTCAAGCGCGCACTGAGCGAGTCCGGTCCGTTTGAGACGATCGCGGAATCCGTCACAGGAACGGCATATACGGATAACGCCGTAGAGAACGGCACGACGTATTACTATGTCGTCAGCGCCGTTAATACGTCAGGCGAAAGCGCGGACTCGGGCGTAGTCAGCGCGGCTCCGCAGGAAGCGCCTAGGGGCGATCTGGCGGTGCAGTACCGCAACGGCGATTCCAGCGCAACCGACAACCAAATCCGGCCGCACTTCAATATTAAGAACAACGGTCAGGATGCCGTCCAGCTAAGCGATTTGAAGCTGCGCTACTATTTCACCAAAGACGGCAGTGAAGCGATGCAATCCTGGGTCGACTGGGCGCAAATCGGCTCTTCTAACGTGACGGTCACGTTCACGGACAGTTATATGGAGGTCGGTTTCACCAGCGGCGCGGGGACGCTCGCTCCGGGCGGACAAACCGGCGAAATCCAGACGCGAGTGGCCAAGTCGAACTGGAGCAATTTTGACGAGACCGACGATTACTCGTACGACGCGACCAAAACCTCCTTCGCCGACTGGGAAAAAGTGACGCTATACCAAGACGGAGCCCTGGTGTGGGGGATCGAGCCTTAACCCGAGTGACCGGGTATGGAAGGACGGCTCTTTAAACCGGGATGCAAAATATCAAGGCGCTGCCACTGTGGCAGCGCCTTGAGTGATTTTCCGCGGCTAATTGGCCAAGCTGATACTTCCCGCTCTAATTTTTGGCAGGAAGACTAATGTGGACAGAATAAATTTCCTCGGTGCTTGTAACCGCAATTTTCCCCTTATGTCTTTCGATAATTTTTTCACATGTTTTCATACCAATCCCGGTACTATTTATTTTATCCAATTCAGTATTTATATGGTTTTCTATGTCAATAAATAACAACTGGTGTTTAACATAACAATTAATTTTAACTGGCCAGGATTTATCCGCATACTTGGTAATGTTAGAAAAAAGATTATCAAAAACTCTGCGTACAGAAATGAGATGCACTTCAATTTGAAAAGGGGTGTCACATGAGTTGAATTGAAAATGAAACCCATTATTTTGTAAGATGGTTAGCTGCTCATCTATTAGCTGGTCTATCAGTTGAATTCCATCGAATAGCTCAAGTTCCAGATCGTCGTCATTGGTATTAAACACAGTAAAGTACTCAAATAGTTTGTCAGAAAGATGCTTAATTTGGTAAGCCTTTTCTCTGCTGTTATGGATATATTTTACAAATGCTTCATCCGTCTTATATTTCTTATATTCGATAATATCCAGATATCCGATCAATGCGGTGAGAGGTGTTCTTAAATCATGGGACATGGCTGTGACCAGTTCGCTATTTGCAATTCTGGCCTTATCTTCACTCTCCAATCTTTCAATAAATGATTTTCTCATTTCATTTATGCTTTGAGCCAATGAAGAAAGTTCATCTTTCCCTTTTAATGTGATTGGATAGTTTAAGTTGCCTCCTTCTAATATTTTGATTTCATTCTCCAGTATGCCAATATAAGCTGTTTTTCTGCTGATAAAAAATAACATAATGATTATAAAAAATAAAAAAGAAATTGCCACACCAAAAATGGTGACAATGTAAAAATACTTGTATTCAAAGAAGCACTCCATATAGATTTGGGCGCTTGTATCGGAAAATTTAATATCATAAAAAGGTCTATCTTTTAAAATTGTACTTAACAGAAATTCTTTGTTTTCAGTAGTGGATGTATAACCATCGGTAGCGTACACCAGTTTATTTTTTTTATAAATGTAAATATTCACATATTTCGCTTCACGAACCCATCCTGTTATTTTATCCTGGTCATTTATTGTTAAACCGTTTTCGGATACATAGCTTCTAAATTCAGAAATGGCTTGCTTCTCCTGATTTTCAATAAACGAGGTTTTATTTAAATGGTTTTCTAATAAGTCTTCACCTGTTGTTTGCAATAACAAAAACAAGCCTACAGAAAGAATAAATGAAAAGATCAGACACAGTATTAATTTTATTTTCAGTTTGCCCAAAAAAAAGTTTTTATTCAATCCGATACCCCTTTCCCCATACGGTTTTGATGACCTTGGGGTTTTGCGGATATTTCTCCAACTTGCTTCTTAAATTCCTGATATGAACCATAACCGTATTATTGCAGGTATAAAAATAAGGTTCTTCCCAGACACTTTCATATAAATTTTGGGCAGAAAATATTTTTTTTCTGTGCTGTGCCAATAACAACAGAATCTTATACTCGATATCAGTCAGCGTAATTTCTTTCTCGTCCATATAAACTTCATTTGTATTGGTTTTAATAGTCAGTTCATGGATATGGATCGTATCGAGAGGCTCAGCATTTTCTTTTCCTTTGTAAACATAATACCTTCTAAGCAAGGCTTTTACTCTTGAGACCAATTCTGTATATGAAAACGGCTTTGACAGATAATCATCACTTCCTGCCGAAAATGCCATGTATTTATCCGAGTCTTGAGTTTTGGCAGTCAGAAACAAAATGGGGGCACTCGTTATTTCACGAATTTCCACACAGGCCTTATATCCCGATTTTCCAGGCATCATAATATCAAGGATGATTAAATCTATATGTTCATTCACTTTGTTTACAGCATCATCACCGTCTATCGCCTCAATCACGTTATAGTGTTCGCTCTCCAATAATACACGGACAATCTCTCTAATCTCGTCGTTATCGTCCGCTATCAATATATTCTTTGCATTGTTCAACAATCTCCCTCCAACTCCCTTCATCATGTGATCAGTATATATTGCAGTTTGGCCTGAAACTACAATATTTACACGACTTAAGAATTCTTAAGATTTCTTGCAGCCCGATCTTAAGATCCTTCTCATAAACTGCTTATATCGATAAGAAAAGTAAGTGAGAGAGGATAAACAGGTATGGGAAAATCAAAAAAATCATTAGTCGGTAAAATATTGCTTGCTTTCATAGGGCTTTTAGTCATGTTCTTAGCAATCCGATACTTACCTGAAATCCTTAAATTAACTGTATCCATTGATAGATTTCGAGATTATATCCTTGCAACGGGGAAATTAGGACCTATTATATTTATTCTTTTCCAGATACTTCAAACCGTAATTGCGCCAATTCCGGGTGAAGTGGTTCAAATAGCTGGGGGATATATTTATGGCGTATTTTTAGGAACGTTTTATACAACAGCAGGGATGTTATTAGGCGCTGTGATAGCTTTCTATTTTGCCAGGTTTTTGGGCGGCACATTAATTGAGAATTTATTAAAAAAGAAGAGGTCTCAATGGATGGCAGGCATGGTGGACAATAAAAAGTTTTCTATCTTCTTATTCATTATGTTCATTATTCCTGGACTCCCCAAGGATTTATTCGTATATGCCGCAGGACTGACGCCTATAAAACCTTTAAGGTTTTTCATGATTTTACTTGTCGCCAGATTCCCGTGGCTATTGGCATCCGTGAGTATTGGATCTAATATTTATCAAAAAAATTATGTATCCACCATAATCATATCAGGAGTGTCAGTGCTGGCTTTTATTTTGGGATTGATATATAAAGATAAGCTTATCAACAAGCTATCTAAGTTTAATAAAAGCACGGATGAATCATCATAAGCTTTATTTAAGGTAGGGGAGAGTTGATGTTTATGTTTACAAGGTTTATACCAAATCTGCTTACATTTGCGAACCTGTCATTTGGAGTGCTTTCCATACTCGAAATTATAAAACAAAATTACATTGCAAGTGCTGTATATATCATTATTGCAGCTTTATTAGACAGATATGATGGGAAAATTGCCAGACGTTTAAATGTTTGCAGTGAATTCGGAAAAGAATTGGATTCCTTTGCCGATTTAGTCTCATTCGGAGTTGCTCCATCTTTGTTGATATTCATGAAGTTCAATTTGCTTGACTTTGGTCTGTTCAAATTTGTGGGTACGGGCATTTTATTGTTATATATCATTAGTGGTTCTTATAGATTGGCGAAGTATAACATCAGCAAATTTGCGGGTGCTTTTCGTGGAATACCGATAACAGTTGCAGGTTTTGTTCTTTCCATATACTCTTTGATTATACCAAGTAATAGAATTTCAGAGCTTGTGTCAGTTATTTTACTATTGCTACTTTCCATTTTGATGGTGTCGAAGTTTCATTTCAAAAAAATATAATCCATGAGGCTAAAAAAGGGAGGGATTGAAATGGGAGGATTATCATTTCTAAAACAATATATCACAAAGCCAAGAACGGTAGGAGCACTGCTTCCAAGCTCGAAATATCTTGCAAGCAAGATGGTTGACAATATCGATTTTAACCAAGCAAGCTACATTGTGGAGTATGGTCCGGGTACGGGGGTATTTACGGAAAAAATAATAAAAAATAGAAAAGAAAGCACCATAGTATTGCTTTTCGAAAGTAACAAAACATTTTACAACCTGTTAAAAGAGAAATTTGAACATGAACGTAACCTTCATATTATTAATGATTCTGCAGAGCATCTAGAGAAATATATGATTAAGTATGAGATGCCATGGGTAGATTATTTTATTTCAGGACTTCCCTTTGCAAGTTTACCGCAAAGTGTATCCTCAAACATTCTACGGCTGACACAAATGCATTTGAGGCAAGGAGGCAGTTTTATTACTTTTCAGTACACCTTATTAAAGAAAGATTTAATTGGACACTATTTCAATAAAATCAATATTAAAAGAGAATTGAGGAATATACCTCCTGCTTATGTGTTTTGCTGCAGCCAATAGACGTTACGAGCTCCTGAATTTGTCCTTGCGGCAGTTCAGGAGCTTTTTTGCAGGTAAGAATAAGCAAGCGTTTTTCGGACATTTGCTTTCCATTTACCGGAGTATATACGGCGTTTTCTCCAAGGGTATTGACAATGAGAATCATTATCAAATAAAATGTTTACTAGTTAACAAAATCAATGGTTGAAGGATGATAAATTATGAAAAGGAGTGGCGATGAAATGACAGTGAGCCTGCGTATTCACCAATTAAAGGCAGCCGTAGAAGGGAAAGAAATCTTGAAAGGTCTGAGCCTTGCAGTAAATGGTGGAGAAATTCATGTGGTCATGGGGCCGAACGGAACAGGGAAGAGTACGTTGGCCTCAGCTTTAATGGGGCATCCGAAGTATGAAGTGACGGAGGGGGTTGTAACGCTAAACGGAGAAGACCTGCTGGAAATGGATGTCGATGAACGGGCGCGGGCGGGTTTGTTTCTGGCCATGCAATATCCGAGTGAGATTGCCGGGGTCACGAATGCCGATTTCATGCGCAGTGCGATCAATGCCAGACGTGAAGAAGGCCAGGAAATCTCGTTGATGAAGTTTGTGTGGATGATGGAAGCAAGCATGCAGACATTGGAGATGAACCCGGAGTTTATGCATCGTTACTTGAATGAAGGCTTTTCCGGAGGGGAGAAAAAGCGGAATGAAATTTTGCAAATGATGATGCTCCAACCGTCGATGGTCATTCTGGATGAAATTGACTCCGGTCTGGATATTGATGCGCTGCGCATCGTTGCTGAAGGGGTCAACGCTTTGCGCAGTGCAGACCGCGGATTTTTAATTATTACGCACTATCAGAGACTGCTTAATTATATCAAGCCGGACTTCGTACATGTGATGATGCAAGGCACAATCGTAAAGTCTGGGGGGCCGGAATTGGCAGAGCGGTTAGAAGCAGACGGCTATGAGTGGATCAAAGAGGAGCTGGGTATTACAGAGGAAGCTGTGATACTGGAGGAAGAAGAGTCTTTTCAAATTCCGATGAAAACCAAGGCACCGCGTAGCTGAAGGGGAGGAAGCGTAACATGACAATGAACAGTGCAGAGAACCGGGGATCGGAGCAACTCAGATTTGAAGCAGAACCGGATTGGCTGACCGTATTGAGGAAGAAAGGTTTGGACGCCGCCGGCACCCTGCAGCTGCCCAAGCTGGAAAAGACGAATCTGCAGCGCTGGCCTTTACAGCAGCAAGGTGCTTGCCGTAAGCCTGAGCGGGTGCCTGCTCTCGATGAACTGCCGGAGTCGATCAGGGGATGGGTGCACGCTGATAATGTGCTGGTGCAGCGGAATTCGGGTCCATTAATCAGCCATCTGACAGAAGCGCTGCAGCAGCAAGGGGTTATTTTGACCGATTTGGAAACAGCAGCACGACTGTATCCGGAACTTGTAAAGTCTTATTTCATGCAAGCTGTGCAGACAGAAGAGAATCTGCTGACCGCGCAGCATGCCGCGCATTGGAGCGGCGGAGCCTTTATTTACATCCCTGAGGGGGTGCATGTGGAGAACCCGATGCAGACGCTATTCCTTGTAGACGAATCCGATACGCTCTTTATGCCGCATGTACTCGTGGTAGCCGAGGAGCGCAGTTCCGTAACACTGGTGGAGAATACAATGTCCTCATTGCAAAAGAGTGTGGGGGTGAATCAAGCCATCATGGAAGTATTCGTAGGCAAAGGTGCAAAAGTCAATGTCGTATCATTGCACCAACTGGAAAGAGACTTGATCGACCTGACTTATCGGCGCGCAATCGTTGAACACGACGGAACGGTGAACTGGTTGATTGGCGAAATGAATCAGGGCGAGACGATGAGCGATACGGCATCCATTCTCAAGGGAGAAGGGGCTGGTTCGGATATGAAGACAATCTTGGTGGGATCCGGCAGTCAGACGATGAATATCACAGCCCGGACGGAGCATTTTGGCAAGAATTCGTCAAGCGATATGGTGATCAGAGCGGTGATGAGAGAGCAGTCAACCGCAATATTGAATGGAATCACCAAGATCGGGAAGGGAGCAAGCGGGACGAACGGTCAGCAGACGGAGAAAATATTGATGCTGCATCCCAAGGCGCGCGGCGACGCGAATCCGATCCTGTTGATCGATGAAGACGATGTGAAAGCCGGACACGCCGCCAGTGTAGGACAAGTTAATCCGGAGCAGCTGTACTACATGATGTCCAGAGGAATCACCCGCGCAGAGGCCGAGCGGCTGATCGTGTATGGTTTCCTTGCTCCCGTCGTAGCCGAGGTGCCGCTGGAAGGAGCAGCCGCGCAGATGCAAGCACTTGTGGAGCAAAAGCTGGGGCAAGTCAAGGAAGTAGATCAAGCTAGCATATCTGAATAAGGAGGATGATAACATATGGCCAAGGAAATAGTGGAGCTGGGAGAGTATCAATATGGCTTCAGAGATGCGCATCAAGCGGTGTTTCAGTCCGGCAAGGGGCTGACTCGTGAGATTGTTGCCACCATCTCGGAGATGAAGGGTGAACCCGCATGGATGCTCGACTTTCGCTTGAAGTCGCTGGAGTTGTTCCAAAGTATGCCGATGCCCGCATGGGGAGGCGATCTGCAAGCACTGGATTTCAATGATATCCAATATTATGTCAAGCCTTCCGAGAAGCAAGGGAAAACCTGGGAGGAAGTGCCGATTGAGATTAAGCAAACCTTTGACAAGCTTGGCATACCGGAAGCGGAACAGAAGTTTCTTGCAGGTGTGTCGGCCCAGTATGAGTCCGAAGTTGTCTATCACAGTATTCAAAAAGAGTTGGAAGAACAAGGGGTCATCTTCACAGACACGGATACGGCGCTGCGAGAGCATCCGGAGCTGCTGCGCAAATATTTTGGCACCATTATTCCGCCAAGTGACAACAAATTTGCCGCACTTAACAGCGCGGTATGGTCAGGGGGAAGCTTTGTCTATGTTCCGCAGGGGATAAAATGCGAGGTGCCTTTGCAGGCTTACTTCCGCATCAATTCGGAGAACATGGGCCAATTCGAAAGGACACTCATAATTACGGAAGAAGATAGCTTTGTGCATTATGTAGAAGGCTGTACGGCACCGATCTACAGCACGAACTCGCTTCATGGCGCTGTTGTGGAAATTATCTGTAAGAAAAATTCCCGTGCGCGATATACTACTATTCAAAACTGGGCACCCAACATTTATAATATGGTGACAAAACGTGCGGTAGCGGAAGAAAACGCTACAATGGAATGGGTGGACGGCAATATTGGCTCCAAACTGACGATGAAATACCCTTCCGTAGTGTTAAAAGGCCGTGGAGCAAGGGGCTCGGTGCTCTCCATTGCGGTTGCCGGCAAAGGGCAGCATCAAGATGCCGGGGCTAAAATGATTCACCTGGCTCCGGATACGACTTCGACGATCATATCGAAATCGATCAGCAAGCAGGGTGGTAAAGTCACATACCGCGGTCTGGCTTCCTTCGGACGCAAAGCTTTCGGCGCCAAGTCGAACATCAAATGTGACACGCTCATTCTTGATAATGAGTCCACATCTGATACGATCCCCTATAACGAGATCATGAACGACAATGTCACGCTTGAGCACGAAGCGACCGTCTCCAAGGTATCCGAGGACCAGCTCTTCTACTTGATGAGCCGCGGCCTGTCTGAAGACGAAGCGACGCAGATGATCGTGATGGGTTTCATCGAGCCATTCACGAAAGAACTGCCCATGGAATATGCGGTTGAAATGAACCGACTTATCAAGCTCGAGATGGAAGGCAGCATAGGGTAGTTTCTTCAGGGTATAACAGAAAGACACAGCGGGTAGATTAGATATTTAGGTCACTGACACTTACAATTCGATATTGTCCGGAAATCCGACCGATGTTTCGCTACCAAAGCAGATGGTGACTTTTTTGGACATTTACGAATGAAGAAAATTCAACAGGATGGGACGGTAGAGAGATGTATAAGCTGGTTTTGATTAGACATGGAGAAAGCGAGTGGAACAAAGCCAATTTATTTACAGGCTGGATGGATGTAGACTTGTCGGATAAAGGCATTCAAGAGGCTTTGCACGCCGGCAGGCTGCTCAAGGAAGAACAGTTCGTATTCGATGTCGCCTACACCTCATATTTGAAGCGGGCGATTAAAACACTGGATTATGTGCTTGAAGAAATGGATTTGCTGTGGATCCCCGTATACAAGACCTGGCAGCTTAATGAGCGTCATTATGGTGCGCTTCAAGGTTTAAGCAAAACAGCCACCGCAGAGAAATATGGAGAAGAGCAGGTTAAATTATGGCGCAGAAGCTATGATGTATTGCCTCCTGCTTTGACAAAGGATGATGACCGCTATCCAAAAAACGATGTTAAATATCGTAATATTGATGACGAGCTTATCCCGTTAACGGAAAGCCTCAAGGAAACGGTTATTCGGGTCAGGGATTATTGGGATAAGGAAATTGCACCACAGATCAAAGCGGGTAAAAATGTAATTATCGCCGCACATGGCAATAGTTTGCGGGCATTAATCAAGTTTCTGGACAAACTCAGTTCGGAAGAGATTATTGATGTGAATGTGCCGACTGGCACTCCGCTAGTATATACGTTAGATGACCAATTACATCCCGTAAGGAAACATTACCTTGGAAGCGAGCAGCATATAGAGAGCAAGATCCAGGAGGTTGCCGAGCCAGACAAGATTATGGAATAAGTGCGCACGTTGCTCCCCGCGCCGGAACGTGATACGATTGTTTATCAGTTAACTATAATTGTATTGCGGGGGGGTGCGTGATGATGAATACATTAGAAACGGTCAAATGGCTTGTCCATGATCAGGTCGTTCATTTTGTGCATCTGAGCGAACAAATGATCGAAACGGAGCAGGACAAGATGTTTCGTTATGCACAGGAGCAGCAATTGGAATCGATCCCGCGTCATTTGACCAGTGTGCACGTAATCGACTGTATCGGCAACAACGAGCCGATCAACAATACGGCGCTTGCAGAGAAGATGGATTTGTCCAAAGCCGGCATTACGAAAATCAGCGCGAAGCTGTTGGAGGAAGGATATATAAAGCGCAGGCAGCTGAATGACAATAAGAAGGAAGTCTACTTCAGTCTGACGGCAAAGGGCAGACAGGTCTTTGAGCTGCATCAACAGCTTCACAAGCTGGAGGAGAAGCGGTTTATGCAATTGCTTGAGCCGTTTACGGAAGCGGAGTTACAGGTTATTCTGCGATTTCTGCAGGGCGTGTCCGAGCATTGGGCTAAGAAAGAGCTGGAGTAGGCGGAACGGCCTGGCGGTGACAAGCGCCAGTGTGCAGAAGGTTGAAGAGAGATTACCGCGTCATTTTACAATGAATGAGCTCTTGAATTTCCTTTAATGGAGATGCAGGAGCTTTTTTTTCATATTTGGGTATGTAAAGTATTGCTCATGAATGGACTGGATATTCTACTTCGGTTCGTTTTAAACTAACATGAGGTGCGGAAAGTAGTTTTCAGCGGAACATAGCGAATCAGCAGGGAAAACATAACAAAGAAATTAATTGGGCACCAGAAAACGTTGTGAGGTTATCATATGCCAAGAACCATATTGATCGTAGAAGATGAACATATTCTACGGGAAATTATGAAGGATTATCTGCTTGAAGAAGGTTATAGTGTGCTTGAAGCCGCCAATGGCAAAGAAGCGCTCTCATTATTGCAAGAGCATGAGGTGGACTTGATCATACTGGACATCATGCTGCCTGAGCTGGATGGCTGGTCTGTGTGCAAGCGGGTCCGCAAAACATCGAATGTCCCGATCATTATGCTAACGGCCCGTTCGGACGAAGACGATACGCTGCTTGGCTTTGAGCTTGGCGCTGACGACTACGTTGCCAAACCGTACAGCCCGCCCATACTGCTCGCAAGAGTGAAGCGGCTTTTGCAGCGGCGGCATGTTCACGAAGAAGAGCACGACATGCTGGCCAGCAGCGGCATTTCGATTCATTTCCCGTCCCGCACCGTTTCGGTTGATGGGGAAAATTGCAGCTTAACGCATACCGAATTCGAAATATTGGCCTATTTGATGAAAAACAAAGGCATCATTATTAACCGGGAACAGCTGATCACAAAAATTTGGGGTTATGACTTCGCCGGCGATGACCGCACGGTCAACAGTCATATCCGCAACCTGCGTTCCAAGCTGGGGGAGCATGCCAGGCATATCGTCACGGTGGTGCGCTCAGGATATAAATTTGAGGATCAGCCATGAAAAGGGGCATCGTACTCAGGCTGTTTTTGTTAACGTCCGGGTTGTGCCTATTCCTGATCGCTGCTATTTTTGTCGGACAAACCGTGTTTTTCGAGCGGTTCTATGTTCATCAGAAGGTGAAGGACGTAAAAACGGCACTCGAAGCATACGAACAGGGTTCGCTGCAACGGGAGGTTGATGGAGAGCAGGCGGCTAAGCTGGAACAGGATTTTTATGAACGCTACAACACCTGGGTCGCACCGCTTGATGCAATGGGATATTTGAAGTATACCGATGATTTTTTCATGGAAATTAAGCTGGACCAGGTTGACGGTGATTCTGCATTTTCCGGCCGCACGATCAAGGTTCCGCTGTACAGCTTCATAAACGTGGAGGATTTTTATAACCCCAATCCGTTTAAGGAACCATGGATCAAGGAAGGGCAAGGCATCGCTATTGAAGGTCTGCTCATGAATGATGAGCTGGTCATTCAGCGGATGGGAAGAAGCGTAGCCAATCTGCGGGAGGAAAACCAACTCGAAAATCGGCAGATGGTGAACAAAGAATACGAGGTCGTCACCAGATATGCAAGTCCTAACGAGTACTACGAAAGATATCCCGGCATTTTGGTTAAAGGAACGATTACGAAGCTGCGGATACCGGAAGGCGCGGCGGTTTCGCGTTATACAAATCAATTGCTGCTGGAACGGATTCAGGCTTTTCAAGCAGACCTGCTTTATGGGGATGACCCGAACACGGATGCGGGCAGGATCATGGATTATGAAGAAAACCATGTGAAATACAAAATATTTATGGATCCGGTTCAAGATGCAGGCGGGCAGCCTGGTTATCTGCTTGCAGTCACGTCGCTGCAGCCGGTGAATGAAGCGGCAGGCATGATCAAGGATTATTATATCTACATTGTGGCTGCTGCGGTGCTGCTCGTCTTGCTGGTTTCGTTTTATTATTCCCGTCAAATCACGAGGCCGCTGCTGCGTATCAATCGAACGGCACAGCAGATGGCGGCGCTTGATTTTTCTGAAAAAATTCCCGTCACGACCCACGATGAGATCGGTGACCTGTCGCGCAGCATCAACGAGCTTTCTGAACGGCTGCACACGCATATTGTCAGGCTGGAGCAGGATATTGAGAAGGAAAAGCAGCTTGAGCATACACGGAAGGAGTTTATTTCCACGGCATCGCATGAGCTTAAAACTCCGTTAAGTGTCATTCAAAGCTGTCTTTCCGTGTTAAAGGACGGGATTGCAAGCCATAAGCGGGAGCACTATTTTAGGGCGATGGAGAATGAGGTACAGCGGATGAATCTGCTCATCGGGGACATGCTGGAGCTGGCGAAGTACGAATCGGGAACGTACAACATGGAAATGGATGCATTTTATATCGACATTCTCATTGAGCGCATTTGTGCTAAACTGGCTGCGGACATGGAGAAAAAGCAGCTGCGTCTACACTCTTCGCTTCAGCCTGTTGAGGTGATCGGCAACGAGCTGCGGATCGAGCAGGTCATCGTTAATTTTCTCACCAACGCGCTCCGTTATACACCGGAGCAGGAGTCCATCTTTGTTACCGTCACGGACGAACAAGATCGCGTGAAAATAAGTATCGAAAATAAAGGGGGACACATTTCGGACGAACAACTGGAGAAAATTTGGGACCGTTTCTATCGCGGAGAGCCTTCCCGACAGCGGTCGACCGGAGGAACCGGGCTTGGCCTTGCCATTTCCAAAAAAATTTTGGAGATGCACGGTGTGCCTTATGGTGTGATGAACACCCGGGACGGAGTATTGTTCTATTTTTATTTGCATAAGAAAAACGTAGGATGACGAGCATTTTCACCTGAATTAGAAGGAGCTGTCTCTGAGGACCACTTGGTTCTTGGACGGGCAGCTTCTTTTTGTTTTTCAATCTATAAATCATTTTGATCGAATCTGCACTTTATCTTGATCTCACGCAGTTACACTCTTTTTCGAAAGGAAGGTAGATGACATGAACAAAAAAATCGTTTTGCCATTACTAACGGGAAGCATCACGCTGGCGCTGGCGGCGTGCGGAAAGCAAACGCCTGACGTGACCGCTCAACAGCCGACGCCTCAAGCGCAGCAACAGGGAGACACGGGCACTGTAACACCGGAACCGACTACCAACTCATATCAACAGATCTTTCAAGACAGCGTATTTTTCGGGGATTCCATTACGGAGGGGCTGTCCTTCCATGATGTGCTGGACGAGAAAAATGTGCTCGCTGGCGCGGGCAAAACAGCACAATTTGCGCTTGATGATATCGACGAGCTCACTAAACGAAATCCGAAGCAGATTTTTATCCAATTGGGCTCAGATGATATTTTATGGCCAACAGATGATCCGACGGCCTATTCCATGAACAACTACGCCAAGCTGATCGATGCGATCAAGGAAAAGCTGCCGCAAGCCCGGATCACACTGTTAACGGTTACCCCAGTATCCGAAGAAGCGCTGAAGAAGGAGCCACGCTACAAGAATATCGGGGATTATAATCAGGCCGTAAAAGAGCTGGCGGACAAGGAGCAGGTTGAATTTACCGATTTGTCTCCACTCTTTGCAAAGGGCAAGGATTTTTACGATGCGGACGGCATTCATTTTAAACCGGAATTTTATGTGCAACTGCTGGAGCTGCTGAAGGGGCAAGTGAAATAACATGCAAATGCTCCGCCTGCTTTGGAGGTGATGAGGGTTGGTTTTTAGCAGTCTTGTCTTTTTATTTCTTTTCCTGCCCGTCACGCTTCTGCTTTATTATGTCTCGCCAAGGAAGCTGCGAAATGCCATTTTGCTCGTCGCAAGCCTGATTTTTTACGCATGGGGCGAGCCTGTCTACATTGTGATTATGGTATTCTCGACGGTGTTTGACTACTTCAATGGGATTATGATCGATAAGTACAGGCACCGGAAGGCGATTGCCAGGCTGTTTTTTTTCGGTTCGATGGCAGGCAGCTTAGGGATTCTGGGATTTTTTAAATATGGCGGATTTGTCATCGACAATATCAACCAGTTATTTCATCTGCAGATCCAGATGGCTGATTTGCCGCTGCCGGTGGGCATCTCCTTCTATACATTCCAAACGATGTCTTATGTCGTGGACGTCTATCTCGGCAAGGTGCGGGCACAGCGCAATATCATAACGTTCGGGACGTATGTGGCGATGTTTCCCCAGCTTGTGGCAGGTCCGATTGTGAAATACGGCGATATCGCGTCACAGCTTGCTTCCCGTAGAGTGACGCTGGATCGTTTTGGCGAAGGGGCGGAGCTGTTTATCAGGGGCCTTGCGAAAAAGGTGCTGCTTGCCAACAATATCGGATTGCTGTGGACAAGTGTCAAAGCGCAGCCGGTCACCGAGCTTTCCGTGCTGTCCGCCTGGCTTGGCATCATCGCGTTCACCCTGCAAATCTATTTTGATTTCAGCGGTTATTCCGATATGGCCCGTGGTCTTGGCAAAATGTTCGGCTTTGATTTCATGCAAAACTTCCGTTATCCGTATATATCCAGAAGTGTGACGGAGTTTTGGCGCAGATGGCATATCTCACTCGGCACCTGGTTCCGCGAGTATGTATATATCCCGCTTGGCGGCAACCGATATGGAATGATCAAGCAGCTTCGCAACGTATTGGCCGTATGGTTTTTGACCGGATTATGGCATGGTGCAAGCTGGAATTTTATCGTCTGGGGATTGTATTTCGGCTTTTTTGTGATGATCGAAAAGCTGTTTCTGCTGCGGTGGCTTGAACGTTTGCCCGCTTTTGCCCGCCATATGTATACGCTGCTGGTTGTGATCATCGGCTGGGTGTTGTTTGAAATGGAGCAATTGGCTTCCGCCTGGCGTTTCATCGGCGTGATGTTTGGCTTTGGCGGATATGTATTTGCGGATCGGCAGGCGCTCTACGATCTGTCTGCAAATGCCGTATTGCTGATCGTATTGGCATTCTGTGTCACCCCGCTTCCCGGGAAGGCTCTGACGCACATGAAGCAAAGATGGAGGACTGCCGGTGTAATAGTCACTCCGCTTGTGTATGTTCTGTTTATGGTGCTGTCAACGGCGTATCTGGTGGATGCAACCTATAATCCGTTTTTATACTTTCGATTCTAAGGAGGGCGACGATGGACGGAAACGGCAAATTCAACGGAAAATGTCTGGCTTTATTGCTACTGTTGTTTACGGGTATGGTCGTCGTGCTCAATCTGGTTGTGCCGGATCGCACCTTTTCGGAAACGGAGAATCGGGTGCTGAAGCAGATGCCGCAGTTTTCTATGACGGCATTGCTGTCAGGTACCTTTACTTCCGATTTCGAGACCTACGTATCCGACCAGTTTGCCTTTCGTGACCTGTGGGTTGGGGCGAAAACCGATATGGACCGTTTGCTGGGGAAAAAGGAGAGTAACGGGGTTTACCTTGGAAAAGACGGGTATTTGATTCAGAAGTTTGTGCCTCCAGCAGAAGGGGATTTGCAGGCGAAGATCGACGCCATTCAAGCATTTGACGCTGCCACACCTGGCCTGCGCAAATATATGATGATCGTGCCCACGGCGGCGGCCGTGCTTCAGGACAAGCTTCCGAAATACGCCGACACGGGTGCTGAAGAAGCGTATCTCAATAAATTCCAGCAAACACTGCCTGCGAGGTTTAATTTTGTTGATGTATTTCCCGCGTTGTATGCGAAGAGGGAGCAGCCTGTTTTTTATAAAACCGACCACCACTGGACGACCAAAGGCGCTTATACCGCTTATATTGAGCTATGCAAGCAAATGGGCCTGAACCCGCAGAAGGAGGAGGATTTTATTGTCCGGCAGGCCACCCATGAATTTTACGGATCGCTTTATTCGAAGAGCGGTTACAGGCATGTGCAGCCCGACAGCATCGAGCTGTATCGGCCTCAGCATCAAGAGAAATATACTGTAACTTATGTCGACGAAGACAAGACCTCGCATTCGCTGTATGCGCCGGAGCAGCTGGAGAAGAAGGATAAATACGCAGTATTCCTGAACGGCAATCATGGGCTGATTCGCATCGAAACGGCCCAAACGAACGGAAAGAAGCTGCTGATCGTCAAAGATTCGTACGCGAATAGCTTCATTCCCTTTCTGCTGCAACATTTCAGCGAAATTAACGTGGTGGATCTTCGTTATTACGAGCAGGATCTGGCGGAGTTTGTAAATCGACAGGGGATTCAGGATATGCTGCTGCTTTACAATGCGAACACATTTTCGGAAGACCCGTCCATCCAATATTTATCGGAGTGATGTTAAATGAAAAAACAATGGACAACAAGCAGGAGGGTCATTCTCACTATTTTTCTTGTTATAGCTGTTACGATCGGCGTTCTGTCCGGATGTGTGGGCAAGGGCAGCGAGGCGACGGAAAAGCTTTCGGCCGCTGAAGTGGGCAAGAGCATCGAACAGACGGTGGACCTAAAAGAGATGAAGAAGGGGGATCATGCAAAGCTGCAGAAATTGTATAAGCTTGATGAGGATATGGTGGAGGACTTTATTCTGTATACATCTGTATCAAATGTGAAAGCAGACGAATGGGCTGTGATCAAGGTAAAAGAACAGTCTCAGGCGGAAATGGTCAAAAAGAAGATCGAGGAGCGCATTACCGCGCAAAAAATAAAGTTTGAAAGCTATCGTCCAGACGAATATTTTTTGGTTGAAAATCATGTGTTAAAGACGGAAGCACGATTTGTCTTTTTTGCGGTCTCAAATGAGGCCAACCAAATGGAGCAAGCATTTGACGATGCATTTAAACCCATCCGATAAAATTCCAAAATATTGATAACTAAAGCGATTTCAGGTAATATCATTGTAATTAATGATATTAGAGGAGACACCTGACATGTTGGAATTAAGCTTCGATGATCCGGATAAACTTGTAACTGTTGCTCATGCCTTGTCTACCCGTGCTCGTGTCGATATGCTGCAGCTCCTTAGCACAAGGAATATGAATATTGTGGAAATTGCAGAAACGCTAAAACTCCCGGTGTCGACGGTAGCCAATAATGTGAAAATACTGGAGGCAGCCAAACTGATCAACACCGAGCTCCTTCCGGCTTCCCGGGGGGCGATGAAGGTGTGCAGCCGCAATTATGACGACATTCGTATTGCCTTCAATATAGAAAAGACGGTGCCAAGAGCGGTCCTGAATACGTATGAGATGGAAATGCCGATCGGTCATTACAGTGACTGTGAGGTTCATCCCACCTGTGGGATGGCAAACGTCGACGGCATGATCGTCCGTGAGGATGAGCCGGCCAGTTTTTATCATCCAAAGCATGTTGGAGCACAGATCATTTGGCTGCGGAAAGGGTATTTGGAATATTTGCTGCCGCTTGAGGTACCGCCCAAGGCTCGTATCGATGCTTTGGAGCTGTCCATGGAAATGTGCTCCGAAGCGCCGAACTATGACAATAACTGGCCATCTGATATTACGCTTTGGATGAATGGCGTTGAGACTGGCACCTGGACAAGCCCCGGAGATTTTGGTGACCGGCGCGGCAGGCTGAATCCGTCCTGGTGGGCGGATTGGTCAACACAATACGGGCTGCTGAAGACGTGGCGTATCGACAGGAAATGGACAACGCTCGACATGGAGAGGATATCTGATGTTACGATAGGCGATTTGAAGCTTATGCAGCGTCCCAATATCAGACTCAGGGTCGGCGTAAAGCCCGATGCGGTTCACCAAGGGGGCATGAACCTGTTCGGCAGACAATTCGGCGATTATGAACAGGATATTATCCTTAAAGTTTATTATGCCGCAGATCAAATTGAATCAGAAAATGAATCGGAAGGCTATTGATTACATAATTATTGTAATCAATAACCTTTTTTTAAAGTTTAGTTACAAAAAAATGAAATGAATGCGTTGATAAAATTGTGGTATACACATAATATGAGCATTAAAATACATTGAATTTGCATTAAATTAAATATGTAGAATGATTACAAAAAACTGAATTTTGGAGGTGCTTTTTAGGCTGAGCCTATCCGTGATTCATGCACACTGAGCTTGCGTCCAGTTCAAATCGGTGAGAGGAGATGGAGATTGGAATGTTATAGACAAGGGGGGATACTTTGAATAAAAAACGTATATTTTTTATTGGCTTGCTTTTTTTGATACTGATTATAGGTATGGTGATTATTACAATGTTCGCAACTACAATTAGTCCCAAAAACATTGCAATTCAAAAAAGCACTATTACAAACGAAGCAATAACAATAAAAGGTGAGATAATAGATAGCGGTAATCGATTTAAAGGCTTCGAAACTTCTTATAAAAATGGCTCCTTATATATTTCTGTACGTGGAAGCATTATGCCAGGTTTGAAGTCAAGCGGTACTTTCAACTTATCCTTTAAAAATGAATATGGACCTATTGATAAAGTATATCTGCAAGGAAGTGAGCCAGCGGATACCGTTCAAGTTTGGCCCAAATAACACCTCATTTAAAATGGTGTTTTTGACGATTAGTAAGATCATCTTAAAGTCAGGTTAACTGATCTTTCACCTAGTTTCGTCTGCCAAACATGGTTTCTCTTCAAGTCCTGAGCAAAAAGTCGAGAGCAAAAGCAAGTTTCCTTTGTTCTCGACTTTGTCCTTCATCCCCGATACTGTGTAAAGGAAAAAAATCCGAGTATTGCTGCGTATAGCTGACTGTCCCCTGCAAATCGAAACCATTATTCGCAATGTTTAATCGATATAATTCATATCGTTCTCGACAAAGTTCTTGAGCAGATCCAGCTTTTCATCCCAGTACGTTTCAAAGAAGGAGAGCCATTCCCTGACTTCGGAGAGAGGCTCTGGCTTCAGTTTATAGCGAGTCTCCCTGCCAATTCTCTCACGGCTGACCAGACCTGCATCGGACAAAATGTGCAAATGCTTGTTAATAGCCGTCCGTGACAGGGGAAAGTATTTCGATATAGCTACAATGGGCATGTCTTGATGTGCAAGCAGCTTTAACACTTTGCGGCGAGTGGGATCAGCGATGGCCTGAAAAACATCATGCTTTAATGCAGGTGCGCCCAAGTTTAGCCCTCAACATATTGAACGAGCTTGTTCTTGACAATATCTTCCCAACCGCCGTCCATAATCCCGCGCACAACCGGATGAGGTTGTCCAAACTCGGTAACCTGAGCTTCATCCCAGCCTGAATGAATGAGCGTGAACTCTGTTTTTCCATTATCCAGCTCGGACAATTCAAAAGTGAGCTGCCAATCCTTTCCCCATTTGAATGCAACACGGTGGGGCGAAACAATTTCGGTGACTTTACAGGGGGAATCGCCAAATGGGCCGGCATGCAGGATGAAATCATGTCCTTCTACCGGTTCAAACGTATTGGGCATCCACCATGCGGCGATTCCCTCCGATGTGGCAACGGCTTTCCATACCTTTTCAATGGAAGCATTCAGAATGACGGTTTTACGAATTTCAGGCAACGCTCCTTGAGTTGACATCATAGACCTCCTAGATTCATAACACCTTTTGGTTTTATTTATAGTAACACCTATAGGTGTTACATTTCAAGAGCAAGCAGGCTCATCGTCTGCACTCATACATATTTGTGCCTGCTTCCTCACACAATGAAAGCACAGCCAAGAGGAGGTTAAGATCATGGGAAAAATGAGTTCAGGGTTCAAATACCTTTGTATAGTCCTTGGGGTAAGCTGTTTTTTCGGGCTGGCTATGGATGCTGTTTTCCCCGTAAATGGCCTAATGTCGGCGCCTGCCAGTCAACAGGAGGGAACTACTGGGCATTATGCGGAGCGGACTCGAAAGCTGGCGGCGGTTATTGTGGACGATTTCGGCAACGGAATGAAGGGCACCAAGGAGATGCTGGATCTGCCAGCACATATTACAGTTGCAGTCATGCCTTTTCTGCCCACCACGAAGCAGGATGCCGAGGAAGCCCATCGAAAAGGACATGACGTGCTTGTTCATCTGCCTATGGAGCCTAACAAGGGCAAGAAGGAATGGCTGGGACCCGGTGCCATTATGTCGAATATGACGGACGAAGAGGTGCGCGCCAGGGTAGAGGCGGCCATCGATGATGTACCGCATGCGGTCGGCATTAACAACCATATGGGTTCCAAAATTACGGCAGACCGCCGGATTATGTCCGTCATCCTGGATGTGTGCAAGGAAAGAGGGATGTTCTTTGTGGACAGCCGTACCAGCCATAAGTCGGTGGTGGATGAGCTTGCTTCGGAAAAAGGACTGCCTCCAGTTCATAACAATATCTTCCTGGATGATGTGTATACGCTGACACATGTATCCAGGCAGATGAACACCGTCTCCAATTGGCTGGACTCCCATGATACCTGTGTCATGATCGGTCATGTCGGGATGCCCGGATTATATACCTCCTCCGTGCTGCGCCAGTCCATCCCCGAGCTTCAGCAAAAAACGGAGCTGGTCGGCATCAGGCAACTGGTAAGCACAGTCTGGGGATGGACGCCCCAGCCTACCATGCCGTTAAGTGCGCCATAATTCCGTCGGCGATGGCGGCTGCAATCTGTTTTTGGGCCACAGGATCACATAACAGCTTCCGGTCATGCTCATTGCTGATAAACCCGGTCTCCACAATGACGGCAGGCTGTTTGGTCTGGTTGAGCAGATAAAACGGCTTGCCGTACACAGGCAGGCGGGAGGAATGGTAAAAGCTGTTCAGATATTGCTGAATCGAATCAGCCAGCAGAAAGCTTTCGGCAATATTTTGGTATAAAACGACAGGCCCGCTTTTGCCACTGTGTTTGTTCCAGTTAACATGAAGGCTGACCAGCAGCGTAGTCGGAAGCTCATCGGTCAGACTTTTACGCTGGGCCAAATCCCTGCGGTGTCTTGAAGATTTCAGCCAACGGTTCTCCTCACTGAGGGCGTAATCCCCATTCCGGTTCAGAATGGCGACATAACCGCTGCTGCGGAGGAAGAGATATAATTTTTGGGCGATTTTCAGGTTAATATCCTTTTCAAGGACTTCTTTGTGACTTGTGCCCCCATCAATTCCTCCGTGACCGGCATCAATAATGACGACCGGTCTGCTGAAAAACAGATTAGGAAGCTGCTCGGTGCGCTCGTTGGACGGGGAAGCGGCTGCGGCAGAACACAGCTCTCCGGCGGACAGTATGGTCAAGACGATTAATAGCATCGCAAACAGGTTTCTTTTAAAAGCAATTCGAAGCTGCATCTTCATTTCCCCCCGGGAACAATATGGTCTGACAGTAGCATGTGTAATTTCTGGAAATCCATACATGGCACCTGCAAACCTGTTTAGTTTAACGGGGAAATGAACATGCTGAGTAAAGAGGGAAAAACGGCTGTCCTCGCAAGGGCGGCAGGGAGGCGGATAAGATGGCCAAAGGTGATGAGCTTGTCCGGTATATTACAGAGCAGGTCGTGAAATATATAGAGCTGCCCCGTGATGTCCGGCGTGCCCGCAGAATGGAGAGAGAATCGTGGCGGACAAAATGGTTCGGCATGCTTCCGTTCTCCTTCTCCATGTGGCTTAAATCTTCGCGAAGCGAAGACAGGAAGCAGAAGGCAGGCAGATGATGCCCAACGTCAAGCCCGCTCCGGATATGGAACGGGCTTGCTGGTTTTCTTTCACTCAATCATTCTTGTCCTGCACTGTATAAAATGCGCCTGCAGCCGCAAGGCCGCTGAACGGCAGGTAACGGGCAGTTTGGCCGGTGTAATCTGTCCGTATATAGAGACTTCCGGGTGCAGCAAGATCTCCGGAGATCCATTGTTGGTATCCGTTTACGGTAAAAGGAGAATTAAATACATAATTAAGCCCTTGAGCGCTGTAGATCATCTTCATTTTGGGTGATGCCTGCAGTGCTTGTTCGAATTCGCGGTTGCTGCCGAGGGAAAGCGGTTTTTGCTTTAACCATGACAGGTCCGCATAGGGACTGTTGTCCTCAGGGGTGGAATCAGTAACGGTTCGTGCGGCATCTGTGAGCGGAGAGGCTGTACCGGCAGAACTGGCTGCCTGTTCAAGTTTGCTTCTCCAGCCCGGTTCTCCCAGAGGCAGGTCCTGTCCGGTAAAAGCGTCTATATATATGAGATGCTCCGCCTCAGGGGATTGAACCGTCCAATAGGCGAGCGCAGGTTCCTCATATCCGGGTGTTACCCGGATATGGTCCACGGTGGTGCGGGCAGCCGCAGCAAGAGACTGAAGGACAGGCTGCAATATATTCAGGCTGAAGGGAGGAAGGCTGCCGGCTCCGTATTCATTTAACCGGAAAGACCCGTCCTTGTTCTGGCCTATGATCATATAACCTTCCGGCTTTCCTGCCCCCCGCACCAATACGAGCCAGGCGTGCGTCCCCGGACCAAGCGGACTGTAGGTTAAATCCGCGTTCTCCCAGCCTTTGAACTGCGGTTGTCCGGCCAGCGAGGCACGGGCTGCTTCGGCAGCAAGCTTGACGGCCTTTGGAGCAGCGCTGGCGTTTGCGGCTTGACCCGAAAGGCTGCCTGGAGTGCTCTTGTTGTCTGCGTCGGGCTGGCTGTGGCTGAACTGGGCATCCGACAGCTCTGCCGCTGAACCGGAGGAGACAAGAGCTTGTCCATCGGTTTCCGCACGGACGGGCAGGGAGCATAGCCCCGCTGCCGTAAAAGCGATGATGGCCGCAGCGACAAGTCCTGGTCCTTTGCCGGATGCGCTTCTGCGTTTCATGGATATCCACCTCTTTCATATTACATAACTGCAGTGTGTCGTATGATAAGCATAAACCGGGCACGGCGAGAAGGCTGCCGCTTGCTGTCGCTGGACAGGCCATAAAGAAAGGCGTATGCCGCTGTCGATTTAAAGGGCCGGGATGGCTTAGGACAGCAAGCGGATGGCCTGATGCGGGCGAATCATGACATTCGGCTGCCGGCACCGCTGAATTTTGAAAGGATATGTCCTCAACGAAGATGAAAAAGTCCGCAGTTAATCGCAGAAATCAGCACCTTCGGTTCATACTGCCAGGCCATTTCCTCGCGGCGCGCGTTGTGCTGCTCCTGCACGCCCGTCCGTTTCTCCTCATCAGGCTCCTTCAGCAAATCTTCGTAGTACAGGTCGATCACTGCCAGCTCTTCGGACAGGCGCTCTCTCGCCAGCTCTGACCATCGGTAATCCCGCCCCCGGATATCCTCAAGCAGATAAGCTTCCAGCTGTGCCGCCGCTGCTGCAAGCGGAAGCTTGGCCGCCGGAATATGCATATTTCCGGCAAGCTGCGGGCTGAGCTCCTTGCCGGCCAGCAGCTTGCCGAAGTCCTCCTGAATCTGGCCTGTCCGCATGGAGATGCCGAGAAAGTGCATCTCCTCCCGCTTCAGGTCACAGACAAATTCCACCTTAAAGCACACGCCCAGCCAGGTTTCATATTTAACCGGTCTGCGTGCATCGAGCTGCTTGGGACCGGCCTGCTCGAATAGGCTGACATAACGTCCTCCTTCGCGGGCCGCGGTAAAAATCTGCTGCAGCCTTCTGCTGCCAAAGCTGACTTCCTCGCGCAGAATCCGGTTCGGACCCAGCTGCGGCAAAGCCGGAGCGGCTCCGAAATAGCGGGCAAGCAGCCCGTTCGGATCCGGATTGGCGGCTGCGGGAGAACTATTCTGCTGCAACTGTCCATAGGCCTCCGAATCAAAAACGAACGTATACGACATCGTTTCCGGAGGAACCCCGGTGCGCTCGACATAGCTCCAGTAATACGGCCGGTTCGTCAGCGCCTTGTCCGCCTCGGGGGACAGCTTGACGGTGACATGTGCCGGTGATTTTTCAATAATGCTGCAGCCGGTGGAGCGAAGGTAGGTCATTACATAACGCTGGATCTCGTCAGGATTCATGGACAAGTTAACGTTCTCCTTTCACAGGTCAGCTGCGGCCTTCCTGCTCTACCTCCTGTTTGATGGAATCAAGGGACCGGCCGAGGGAGTGCAGTCTGCTGCGGATTTCTTCTTCACTGCCTGATTCCAGCATAATTTTGTACAGGCTTTTTTCAATGGATTCGCGTTGCTCAAGCCGTTCGAGAATGACGTCCAGGCCGCCGATGACCCGCTCGAACATATTGATTTTTTCATGCAGCAGGTTCAGGATATATTCTTCAATTGTGCCTGTCGTGGACAGGTTGTAAATGTGGACATCATTTTGCTGACCAAGCCGGTGTACGCGGCCGATCCGCTGCTCCACCCGCATCGGGTTCCAGGGAAGATCAAAGTTGATCATCTGGCTGCAGAACTGCAGATTAATGCCTTCACCCCCGGCTTCGGTCGCGATCATGACCTGCACACGGCCGCGGAACAGGTCCATCATCCAGTCTTTGCGCCCCCGGTTCATTCCCCCACGGTAAGGGACGGCTGTAAGCCCGCGCTCCCTGAAATAATTGAGCAGGTATTCCTGGGTAGCCCGGTATTCCGTGAAAATGATAACTTTATCGTTCATTTCGCGGATCAGCTCAAGTGTCTTCTCCGCCTTGGTATTGGATTGGATCGCCTTGATCGCGGCGACAAGCTCCCAGATGCGGTCGCGCAGCGGGGAATCCGGGGCCAGCTTTTTGGCGAGATTGACGAGAGTAATGAACACCGCATCACGGCTGCTGCACACTTCCCGCTGCAGTGTCACCATGGAAAGCATGCTGCTCAGATTGCCGCCGTTTGCCTGATACTGATCTTTAACGAAGGAGGTGACTCCGTCATACAGATTCTGTTCGTCAGGCGATAGCGCCAGGTTGATGTTGGAGACATTCCTTTTTGTAAATTGCACAGGCCCTTCACCGCGCCGGTTCCGGATCATGACCTTGGCCAATTCGTCCTTCAATTGCTCCTCGTTCTTGGGCTGACGTTTGTCAACTACGAAATTGGCTGCGAAATCTCCCTGTCTGCCTAGCTGTCCGGGTTTTAGAAGATTGATCAGATTGAAAAGCTCGGACAAGTCGTTCTGTACCGGTGTCGCCGTCAGCAGCAGACAGTATTTTTTGCGCAGCTTGGTCATGAACTGGTAGTTGGCAGTCTTTTTATTTTTCAGCTTGTGAGCCTCGTCAATAATCAGTAAATCATAGTCCGTATCCAGCAAAATATCACAATGCGGCTCACGCTTGGCCGTATCCATGGAGGCGACGACCACATCGGAGTGCCAGGAATGGGCTTTCTTCTGGGCGACGGCCGGGATGCCGAATTTGTTGTTCAGCTCCCGGACCCACTGCAGCACCAGCGAAGCCGGGACGAGAATCAGCACCTTGGTTGCGAGGCCGCGTATCATATATTCTTTGAGAATCATGCCGGCTTCGATCGTTTTGC
Source organism: Paenibacillus medicaginis (assembly GCF_042138635.1). NCBI lineage: Bacteria > Bacillati > Bacillota > Bacilli > Caryophanales > Paenibacillaceae > Paenibacillus > Paenibacillus medicaginis. The sequence continues at coordinate 200,856 of NZ_JBHIRY010000006.1, forward strand.
CCAGTCCGACCTCGTCAGCAAGAATGGCGCGTCCGGACATTTCGAACAGTACCTTGCGGGCCGTGTCCAGCTGGTGCGGGAGAGGAGTCAGGCCCTGCAGATGCTTGAGACACTGAAGCTCATCGAAGCTCGGAACGATGTTGGCTTCTTCGGCTTCAATAGCGAGCTTGAACAGCTCCCAGTCTCCCCAGGGACCTCCTTTGCGCATTCTGGCGTCCAGCTCCTCCGCCCATGAGTAGTCAAAATGGACGGGGACAGGCAGCTCTTGCGCGGAAGTTGGAACAGCAGTTGAATTTGTCGATGGTCTCACAATAGATCCTCCTTCCTAATGGCAGCAGCACTGGATACTCGTAGGTATTAGTATGGACTTAATGCTGAAAGTTCATAACATAGCCATGGAAGAATGGCAGGGAAGCTCTATATGATGAAGTGTTTTTTTCTCTGCAAAGTTCACAATTTTGAAATGGTTGAACCTATATATAGTATGTTAGAATAATATATATACACAATATATTGTGATTTGCTTGCGGAAATCCGTTTATGCCTGCGCCAGAGTGGTTATTGATAGATGACCGGACTTATACGGAATTTCTAATCATCACTACATATAGGAGGCTGATTCTTTGAAAACGATGCAGCAGAAACTGACAGGACTAAGTGAAAAAATTTTTCTGGACCGCTATGCCTGGAAGGATGCGGATACGAACAACGCCAAGGTGGGCGACGTCGTGCTTGTCCTGACCAAGGATGACCCGAAATTCCCGACCAAGGAGGTTGGCGAAATCGTCAGCCGTGAGGGAAAAAATGTGACGGTCCGGACCCGCGCGGGTGAAATGGTTCAAACCGACGTAGAGAAGCTGACATTGAACATAGAAAAGACGCCGGAGGAAATGTGGGACCGGCTCGCCCAAGCCATGGCATCGGTGGAGAAGACGCCGGAGCTGCAGCAGGAATGGCGTGACAAATTCCGTACCGTGCTCGACGACTGGAAACTCGTGCCCGGCGGGCGGATTGCGGCAGGAGCCGGGGCAAGCGACGAGCTGACCCTGTTCAACTGTTATGTCATCCCTTCGCCCAAGGACAGCCGGGGCGGCATTATGGAGACGCTGACCGAAATGACGGAAATTATGGCACGCGGCGGCGGTGTCGGGATCAACCTGTCTTCATTGCGTCCACGGCGGTCCATCGTGAAGGGAGTGAACGGTTCCTCCAGCGGCGCGGTCTCTTGGGGCGGTCTGTTCAGCTATACGACTGGCTTGATCGAGCAAGGTGGAAGCCGGAGGGGCGCCTTAATGGTTATGATGAACGACTGGCATCCGGATGTGCTTGATTTCATCACCGTCAAACAGACGATGGGTCAGGTGACCAACGCTAACCTGTCGGTGTGCGTAAGCAACAGCTTCATGAAGGCGGTCAAAGAGGATCTGGATTGGGAGCTGGTATTCCCGGATTCAAGCGAGCCGGATTATGACAAGCTGTGGGATGGCGATCTGGACAAATGGAAGCAGGACGGACGCAAGGTTGTTCACTACCGGACGGTCAAAGCACGTGAAATCTGGCATACGATTATCGAATCGGCCTGGAAATCCGCCGAGCCGGGTGTTGTGTTCATGGAATACTACAACCAGATGTCCAACAGTTGGTACTTTAATCCGATTATCTGTACGAATCCGTGCTTCCACCCGAACACACGGATTACAACCGAATATGGGCTTATCACCATCGAAGACTTATATAAGAAAACACAAGGTAAAGCTTTCCTTGTCGGAACAGATTTAAGGCTCGTGGAGCAAGCAAAAGTTGTGGGGGGAAGAAGCTACGAGGTTCCTGGATTAAGAATGAGGAAAGCTACTGTCTTCCCTTCAGGACAGAGAGAAACTCTGAACATTTCATTGCAAAATGGCATGGAGCTTTCAGTGACTCCCGAGCATCGTTTGTACACCAATAGTGGATGGAAAGAAGCTGCACAATTAACTACAGATGATTACGTTTACTTACAGTCCGGAGAGGGAGAATTTGCAGCCCAAGATGCACTTGGCGCGGAATGGGGGCTGTTCCTTGGATGGCTGACAGGAGACGGCTGGATCTCCAAGCGTGGGGATGTTGGAATGGTGTTTGGTGCGGCAGACAGCGAAGTTATCCCCCAGTTGCTTAAGGCAGGAGAGAGAATAACAGGGGTCACCGCCAAAGTTTTTGAGCGAAGCAACGGTACCAAACAAGTGTATTGGTGGCGGAAAGCGCTTGTTGAGCAGCTTTATGAATTGGGGGTTAAGGCAGTCAGGGCTTCGGAAAAAGAAGTTCCCTCTGCACTGTTCACTTCGTCCCGAGCTACCGTCACTGCTTTTCTGCAAGCATTGTTCTCTGCCGATGGTACGGTGTATGAGCGGGATGAGATGCACCGGACAGCGAGATTAACTTCGGCCTCCCGGAAGCTGTTGCAGGGAGTACAGTTGCTGTTGCTGAATTATGGAATCAACAGTTCCATTTATTCCAGCTCCGGGTTCTACGAACTAATCCTGAGTGGCAACAATCTTGTCGTTTTTAAAGAAAAGATCGGCTTCAAATTTGTAACTAGAAAACAGCAGGCGTTGGAGCGGATTGCGAGGCCCTCGCGCAAGTCGGAAAAATTCGTTTCAAAGGTTAAAAAGATCGAACAAGGTGAAGTCGTAACCGTATATGATATTCATGAGCCGGAGACGAACTCATTGATTGCCGGCGGAATGGTGGCTCATAACTGCGGAGAACAGGGCCTTCCGGACTGGGGCGTGTGCAACCTGTCGGCCATCAATCTGTCGAAATTCTATGACGAAGACAAGCTTGATGTGGCATGGGAGGAGCTGGCGCTGACGACCAGATACTCGGTCCGTTTCCTGGATAACGTCATCGACAAGACCCCATATCATTTTGCGGAAAATGAGCAAAACCAGAAGAAAGAGCGCCGTGTCGGGCTTGGCACGATGGGGCTTGCCGAGCTGATGATCAAGCTGAACATCCGTTACGGCAGCCCGGAATCGCTGGAGTTCCTGGATAAGCTGTACGGCTTTATGGCGCGCGAGGCCTATCTCGCCTCTGCGGATATTGCGGCGGAGAAAGGCTCCTTCCAGGCTTTCGATGCTGAGAAATATGTGCAGAGCGGGTTTATGAAAAACATGATCGAGGTGTACCCGGAAATCGGAGAAGCGGTCGCTTCCAATGGTATGCGCAACGTAACGGTTATCACCCAGGCGCCGACAGGCAGCACCGGTACGATGGTGGGCACCTCCACAGGTATTGAACCGTACTTTGCATTTAAATATTTCCGGCAAAGCCGACTCGGGTTTGACGAGCAGTTCGTACCGATTGCGCAGGAATGGCTGGACGGCCATCCGGGTGAAAAGCTGCCCGACTACTTCGTCACGGCCATGGATCTGTCGGCCGAGGACCATATCCGGGCACAGGCCGCCATTCAGCGCTGGGTGGACAGCTCGATCTCGAAGACGGCGAACTGCCCGGCTGACTTTACGGTCGAGGAGACGAAAAAGCTGTACGAGTTGGCGTTTGATCTGGGCTGTAAAGGCGTGACCATCTACCGGGACGGCAGCCGGGACGTACAGGTGCTGTCTACCGGGAAAAAAGATGAGGGGACTGCGGATGCGCCGCTGAAAGAGGAGGCAGCGGCCGAATCTGAGCGGGAAGCAAAAGAACCCGTGCAGGAAGCAGAAGAATCCGTTCCAGCAGCGGAAGCCGCTCGGGAAGCGAGGGAATCTGTCCCAGCACCAGTAACGGCGGCAATTCAACCCACCGGAAAAGTGGTGGATAAGCAGTACAAAAGCCGTCCGCAGGTGCTGCTCGGAGCGACGTACAAAATCAATACCCCGTTTGGCATGGCTTACATTACGATCAATGATCTGAACGGAACACCTGCGGAGATCTTCCTGAACGTCGGCAAAGCCGGATCGGATGTGTTCGCGATGGCGGAAGCGCTGGGACGGGTATGCTCACTCTTCCTGCGTTACGGCGACCATGGGCACAAGGTAGAGCTGCTGGTGAAGCATTTGAAAGGAATTGGTGGCTCCGGGGCAATCGGCTTTGGCGTGAACCGCGTTGAATCCATTGCCGATGCGGTGGCGAAGGCGCTTGAGCTTCATGTGCAGAATGGGATTGCAGACCATGAGTTGGACACGGACACGTCTGCTCCGATTGCAGCTGCGCTGGCACAAGAGGAGGCCGTAGAGGGCGCCACGGAGGGGCATGCGGGAATGTCCCGAGATCTGTGCCCGTCCTGCGGATTGGCGACGCTGATTAACATCGAGGGCTGCAAAACCTGCAGCAGCTGCGGGTATAGCAAATGCGGATAAGGCTTATTCACCTTCCTGTAAATTCCTCGGCGATGTGCTTGTTAGAGAAGGCGTAGCACGTTACATCACTTCCTCCTGTTCAGCAGGGGGATTTTATTTTTTCTGGTATTACTGTGTTCCTACAAACTTGGTTCGCCATATAATAGCTGCAAAGCAAAAAAACTGCTTTTTAGCGGTGTCCACCAGTGAAAAAAGGAGGCGTGTTATGAATAAACTATTGGTTGCAGGCAACCGCTCGGTTCTAAAGTTTTTGCTTCCCTCTTTGCTTCAGACTATCCTCAAACCATTCACAATCGTAATTACAGATGATTGCTCGTCGTCTCAAACCGAAATTGATGAAGAAATGAATGAAATGCTGTACGGGAAGCAATCTGAAGGAAGGATAGAGATTATAAAGAAAGATGAAATGACATGGAGAGAACTGGTTCAGCCATTTCATTTGGTTTTATTAGCTTCGGCAAACAACAATCTTGAGCTTTATCAAGAATTTTACAGTTGCTGCATAGAGGAGCAAAAAGTTCTTCTGCCTTTAACGTTTACGCATGAATACGGAATTCTTGGTCCAACTACGATAAAAGAAACAGATGCATGCTGGGAGTCCTGCTGGCTGCGTCTGCATGTGCAGAACCGGATGCCCACTTCTCCTGCACCGACTATTATAGATAGGATGTCCCATATAACATCAAGTTACGTAGAACGGTATCTGAGTACCGGCCTTCCTGTACTCCAAAACAGTGTCTATATCTTGAGTGAAGATCCAATCCACGGAGAAATCCATTCCTTTTTCGAACACCCTTTGACACTTCAGCACATTCCGCTTTCCGACTGGTTCCCCCTCCATATTCCCTTCAATCAGGAGCAAAGCAGTATGAATGAGGAACAATTACAAAATTATTTTACTGGACTGGTCTCTTCCCGGATTGGTATCTTTTATTCCCTTGAAGAAAGTTCTTTTGAGCAGCTCCCGCTTTCTTTGTGCAGTATCCAGATAGCGGATCCCCTTTCAGATGGTCCTGCCACGAGGCTCCCAGCCACGATTCATGCAGGAATGGATCATACTCAGGCCAGGAGAGAAGCAGGCTTATCGGGGTTGGAAAGATATATGTCCAGACTGTGCGATCATCTTTTGTTAGATAAAATGCAAAATACTTATGCAGGTGCAGGGATGACTGGTTCGGAGGCTGCAGGACGCGGGCTGCAGTCCCTTCTGCAAAGTGAACTGGACCGTTTGTATCGATGGGATATGCAACAGGCTACTCCTGTAGTAGTTCCGTTTAACCCATCTACACTCGATGATCTGTGCAGTAAATATTATCTTGAATCGTTGAGGGCAGTAGCAGAGGACTTGGTTCTAGGATACAGTGAAGATTTATATCCTCACATTCCAATTGTTTGGGTTCGCTCAAACGGCAACTGGTATTATGCCATTGATTTAAATCCCACTTTGGCATTGCGCCGTGTATTGACTGAAGCTCTTGGACATATCCAGACAGGACATAAGCGATCAGACAGCATTTCATTCAAAAACATCTCTCTTTCCGGTCAAACTAAACAGATGTATCTGCCAGAAGTCAGTACCAGTTACCATCCAAAGGATATTGAAGACTTGTTGTCTGTATTGCATCCATTTCAAGTTTTGGTCACCAAATTGGCGGTTGAACCTTTTTTGAAGGAGCTTGTGGTATACGGAGTACGTCTGAGCAAGGAGGTCTGCAAATAAACATGCAGCCTCCCCATTTGATTGCTCAAAAGTAAGGATGTCTGTCATTAGGGTACTGTGTTCACATTCTGAAGAGAACCATGAAGCCTCAATTCAGCCATATTGCCGAACCATGAGCCTGAATTATAAATGCGGATATATCGGTATGGTGTTGCATCACTTACCGTAAAGGTTTGCCAGTCCTGAAGGGCAGCGGCCCCTGGTGTGAGGTTAGACCAATTTTCGTTGTCGTTGGAGCCCTGAACCACGGCGCCTTTGATGCGGCCGTAATATTGATCCTGTCTGGCTAACAATTCGACTTTCGAAACAAGAAGCTTCTTACCTGCTTTGAAGTCAAAAGTAATGAAACCTCCCGCTCCGTTGCTGCCAAGTCGGAAATCGGAATTGGTGCCTGGATCCCCGTCAAACAGATAACCGACCTGTTTCATTGTTTCTGCAGGAGTTCGATTTCCGGCTGTTGTAGGATCCAGCAGATAGGTGATATCCGTCACATTAGGGATCAGCTGCGACTCATCCATGATAAACAGATTGGTGCTGTCCGTCGTCAGGAACACTTCATCTCCAGCGGTTCCGTCCGATATCAGTTTGTAATTGATCGAAAAGCGGACCTTCCCATCCTTGGCATCGGGGCTGACGGTCCATTGTGCCGTCCAGTGAATATTGTCGGTTGTAACAGCCGGCGCTTCCTGTCCTTGCATCAAGACCTTCACATCCCGAATCGGTTCGACTGCTTTAAAATCCAGTCTCACCGTATCGCCTGTTGCAATCCGGTTTTTCAAACTTTGCTCTGAACTGATCGACACAGAGCTCATTTTGCTAAACACTTCATGCCGTTGACCATAGATGCGTAATTCGCTGATTTCGAACATCGTGCTTTGCGGATCGATAATGGCCAGCTTGAAGAAACGGAATGGGGTGTTTTTATATTCATCCTTCACGGTGAGCCGTTGTTTCTCTTCGCTGCGAACGGTCATCTCATCCGTCAATCGTGTCCAGTTGTCTCCGTCATTTGATCCAAATACGGCAAGACCGGCGATGCGCTCGGGGAAGCTCCTTCTGCCCTGGATCTCGAAAGCTTGTGCCGTGATTTTAAACCTGCTGCTGAAATCAAGGGTATGGTATTGGTCCGGTGCCAATCCGTAAGCGACATAGCTGTTGTCATTATCGTCCGTGAGGCTCGGGAGGTAATTGACGAAGGAAGAAGCAATACCCATTTTGACAAAGTCAAGGCTTCCATCCGGCAAAGCGCTGTTTAGAAGCTCCAACTCCTCTACTGTTGAACGAACGATTTGCAGCCGGTCATAAAATGCTGCATCTGTATCCGTCTCCATATGATTGACAGCGTCGACATAAGCATTGGTGTACGTCGCAAGGGTAGCTGACACATAGCTTTCAGCCGGATTATATCCGGCGGTGGCAGCAGCAATGGCGGCCGCCCGGTCAGCTGTCACCTCGATCTTTACATGTTTTGTGGATACCGAGGTTCCGTCGCTGGCCACGACGATAAAGGAGCTTGTTCCGGTTTGCATGGGGGTCCAGGTGAAAGCGCCGGTACTGCTATCCAAAACAGCTCCCGCAGGACCATCCGCCATTTCATAGGTGACAACGTCCGAGACGTTCGAATCTGTAGCCGAAAAATCCGCGTTGATCGTTCCCCCGGTGAATGCGATCTGATGCAGTGCCGCCGCACCGGATTTAAACACCGGAGCAGATAACTGGCTGCCTGCCTGGACATGGAAATGATCCAGGTCCACTTTGGTGCCGCTGCCCGTTACCTTCATATACATAAGGCTGTAGTTTTCATCGATCTGTGCGTAGGGAACCGTGTTGATGGACATATCAAAGGTGACGTATCTCCATTGTCCCTTTGTATCCGGAAGAGTAATCGTATGGAAGGGGAGGGATTTCCTTTCTTTACTAAGCTCTAGGGTGGAAGTCCCGTTGGTCCTGATTTTCAGACCGATGAGCTTGGGAGAGGTTCGCTGTCCAAAGGAAAGATTCAAAGGCACAATGGTGCTCCCCTCGTCCGTTGCTGTGATTTCCACATAAGAAACGGTCCCTTCCTGCCTGGTCGCCGAATGGCTGTCAAGGGCCGTGTACCGGTCTTCAATTTCTGCCACAGTATCACTTGTCATTTCCTTGGGCAAATATTTGGACCCCTCCACAACGGCTTCCTGTGGAATGTACAGCCAGAAATCTCCGCCCCCGTCCGGGCTTTCCCAAGCTTGTGAGAGTTTCCCCTGATAATAATAATTGGACGGGATCCGTTTCGTGAACGCTTCATGGAAGTAAGGCGCTTTTTCCGAGAGATCGACTTGTTGGCTATAGGTATAATAGTAGTAAATATCCCAAAACTGGGCGGTGTTCATGCGGCCCCGGTAAAAGTCGGATATGACCCGGTAAATGCCCAAGGGACTGCCGTTCTCATCCATGGTGTAAACCACAGGAGTCCAAGGGGTGTCGTAGCCCAGCATGTATTGCCAGAAATAATTGGCTGCCGTCAACATGCGGTGATCGAGAAAAGCAAAAATATCCACCGCATCTGGAGCGGTTGAGACCGTGCCTGCCTCGGGGTCTACCTTGGTGCCCTGGGCAAGCAGCATCCGCGAAATAATCGCTGCATTCGTAATGTCCCCGGCACCGTGAGCCTGATCTCTGCCCATTTCTACATGCTGCACAACCGGCTGATCCAGCTTCTCTCCCGTAACCGCATTGGTATCAACCAGCCGGAACAGCTGTTGAATGGAACCGTTAATCCCCTGATCCTTCGCCGTTTTATTCACGGTAAACCATTCTACGGCTTCTTCGTACCGCTCTTTGTTGTCTGTGAAAATATAACCCGCCATGGCTCCCAGCAGAGGGTAGGTATGTTGGTTCATAAAGTGATTGTTATCGTGAAGAAACGTTTCCGTTACCGGTATAATGAGGTTGTTGCTGAAATTAGCCGTATCCTGCTCCGTCCACTGCAAAGCTTCCGTCGGGGAGCTCGTATACCGCAATATTTCTGCCGCCGTTACTATCCGGTTCAACGGGATTCCCGTATGAATATGGGCGTCGGTAAAATACACGTATTTGGCAGGGTCCATCTGGGACCAAATGCGAATGATATGCATCGCGTTAGCCCGATAGGCTTCATCACCTGTAATATAATACAGCAAGGCTTGTGTATACGCTTTCAACCCATCGGATATAAAGCGTGAGTTAAAACCTTGACTGTCAAACGCATCACTTGCCGGTTTTGTTGGATTCGAGGCATCCTGATTGCTGGATGTAACCGTTTTTGAAGCTGTTGACGAAACAAGCATGGCCTTATAATACGAATACCACGGCTCCTGCTTCGCCATAATCTGTGCCCGCATGTTTTCAAGAATGTCCTTAGTTACCCCGATGCCTGGATGCAGAAAACCGTTGCTGCTTGTTTCCGTAATCTCTACCGTATCGGCCACAGCCGTATCGATAGCCAGCGACGGTTCCTCTGTTAATGCCGAGGCAGATGCTGGAAACCAGGGAATGCACATGGCTGCAAAAATGAATGCAGTCAATCCGGCTGTCACCCGCCTCCACAGACTTGTGCGGTACGGTCTCCCATACGTTCGTTTCAGAAAAATCTCCTCCTTTTCCTGTGTAGTCAAGAAACACAATAGCAGAATGGGGAAGGGGAGGTATGCTGCTTTTTTAAGCGAAATATGCATTCTTTTTTGGATTTAGCGTGAGGACCGGATGTTCGGCACAGGTTCCTGTTTTTTCAGGCAGCGTTTGTCGTTATAATCTTAATCAGCAGATGGAGGCCATGTTTTTATGCGCGTACAGTAAATATTAATACTCACGGGTAAGCAGGAGGGGGCGCTCTATGGAAACCATTAAATTATTGCTTGCAGACGATGAACCTGTCATATTACGCGGCCTGAAAAAACTGATAGCCTGGGAAGCGCTTGGATTTACTATCGTAGGTGAAGCCAATGACGGGCGGGAGCTCCGCGAGCTGATCCGTACACATGAACCCCAGCTGATCATCAGTGACATCAGCATGCCGGATGGCAACGGGACTGATATTATTGCCGAGTTAAATGAACAGGGATACCGTGCTAAGGTGATTTTTATTAGCGCCTTTCAGGAATTTGGTTATGCCCGCCAAGCGCTGCAGTTGGGAGCACTGGATTATCTGGTAAAACCTATCAATAAACATCAGCTCGAAAATGCAGCAGCCAAAGCAGCGGCCATTCTCCAGGAAGAAACCAATGATGAGCGAAACAAAGAGATGCTGACTTATTATGAAAAAAAGAATCGCTCCACCATCATAGAACAGCTTCTTGACGGTTTACTGGACGGAGACAAAAAGACACTTGACGAGCTTTCGCAAATGGATGTTATTGCGATCAGCCGATTTACTACTGTGTGTGTATTGGAAATCGATGAAAATATCACTGGCACACCGTGGGGGGAGCGGGAGCGTAATCTGGTAAATTTCGCATTGTCCAATATCATTAGAGAGACATTGGAGCAGGAACGAGACGAGGGCAACGGATGGCTGGTTCAGAAAGAAGCATATTTTACGATTCTAATCCAGCATGAACAAAGAGAGTATCCGCTTCAACTAGCCAACGACCTTCGCAGTAAGATCAACGGTTATTTAAAGCTGAATGTTTCGTGTGGTATAGGGGGAAGTGTGACAGGCATTGAAGAAGCGGCGGTATCCTGTCGGTTCGCATTAAAAGCGCTTAACAAAAAATATTTTACAGGCATAAACCAGGTGATTTGTTATGAAGAGCAGCATACAAGGAGTAATCCGGAGGATAAGTCCATAGCAGAGCTGCAATCCGATTTGGTCAAAGCGCTGACCGCTCAACAGAAGGAACCGTTGCAGCCGCTGATAAAGCAACTGCTGGAGCAGATCCGGATTCAGGCGGGGGATAACAGAAATCTGGCGATTACGGGGGTTTACAATTCAATGCTGATCATTAATCAGGAGCTTGCAAAGATTGGGAGCGGGATGGAGCTCATTCAGGCTGACCACGGTGCTCTGCTGGAAAAACTGGCTGCCTGTCCCACTTACACGGCTGTTGCCCGCATGGTTGAAGAGGTCGTAGCGGAAATGCTGCAGCAGTTTGCGGGCAAGCTGTCGGGTAAAGAGCGGGCATTGTTAACGAAGATCAAAGCGTATATTGAAGAGCATTATGCCAGCCATATTACCCTGGAATCCATGGCTGCTCTTGTCTATATGAATTCCTACTATTTCAGCAGCTTTTTCAAGAAGCATACCGGTCAAAATTTCAAAAACTATATTACAGAGGTGCGAATGAGGCATGCGCTTCAGCTGCTGCTTGAATCAGATCTGATGGTCTATGAAATTGCTGACCGTGTAGGTTATAACCATGTAAGACATTTCAGTGATATGTTCAAAAAAAGATTTGGCAAGGTACCGCAAGAATACCGGCAGTGCTTTCGCCGGCATCAAACATAATTAACCATAACGAACAAAGAAGGTGCTGCCTTCATGCGCTTCTGGAGATTGTTGATGAAAAGTATATTCGTAAAATTTTCGGCTTCCTTTATGTTGGTAGGGCTTATCCCGCTTTTTGCGTTAAGCTTTTTTTCTGTACAAATATTCTCGGGTTATGTAGAACGATATACAACCAGCAACCTGCAGCAAATGGTACTGTATATGAGCTATAATCTGAATTCAGCCTTCCAGCAGTATAACGATATTTCGAAGCTCATGTATAACGTTCGTTACGAGGGAGTTTCCGAAGATATAACCCAGAATCAGACATTCAATGTCAATGAGCTGGAGCAGATCAATTCGACGCCCATCGATTCCTTCCTGAAAACGATCGTTTTTAGTGATAATTATATTACCGGCGCTTATTTTGTGCGGGCGGAAGACGGGCGTATCTATTATCAGGAACGGGAGAATCAGGGGCTTAGAAGCGAGCTGCTGCCTGTCCAGGAATGGAAAGACAAAATGAGCAGTCAGCCTGCGAAGGCAGCCATTTTCCCGAAGCATCAGGACTCGTATTTCACCGGGTCCAAGCGGGAGGTTTTTACGCTTGCGCGTAATCTTATCGATACCTCAGGCGTGCTGACCCGGGAACCCAAGGTGGTTGGCACCTTGTTTCTCGATATTGACACGGCGATGTTCCGGCAATTTTTGAATGAGCTTTATCTTGGGGAGCAAGACGAGGTGCTTCTGATCGATGGCGAGCATCATATTTATTTCAGCAATCTGGGCAACAGGACGAAGGATGAAATTTTAGCAGGAAGCAAAGATCATGAGCTGCTGGTGCTGCGTGAAGACATTCCCTTTGTGAACGGCCAACTGATTGCAATGATTCATCGGGCAGGACTGTTTGAACAGCTTTTTTCCGCACGGGCCACCGTATATATTGCGATCCTGATTTGCTCAGTGGCCTTGATTGTCATGGGGGCCTGGTTTTCGCGCCGCTTGGCCGCACCGATCCGCAAGCTGATACAGCAAATGGCTGTGGTGGAGTCCGGAAGACTGGATACCATGCTCCCTGTCAACAGCAACGATGAAATAGGCAGGCTGACCCAAGGCTTTAACCGGATGGTCGAGCGCCTGCGGGTGCATATTGATGAAGCTTATGTGGCCCAGATCAAGCAGAAGCAAACCGAGCTGAATGCGCTAAAAAGCCAGATCAGGCCTCATTATCTGTACAACACCCTTGAAGTGATCCGGATGAATGCGGTGGATAAAGAGGCGGATGAGGTTGCGGACATGATTCATTCCTTGTCCAATCAATTGAAATATGTCATTGATTACGGAGAAGACCGCGTAAGCCTGCGCCGGGAGCTTGAGCATTTGCATGATTATTTCTATATTATTTCGGTCCGGTATGACAACAGATATGTGCTCAGGTGTGACATCACTCCTGACGTAGACATGGACTGGCCGATCCTGAAATTATGTTTGCAGCCTATCGTAGAAAATGCGGTTCAACACGGACTGCGCCAGCAGAAAAAGGGGACGATTGGGATAACCATAGAAAAACGGGAAAAAGACCTGGCCATCACGATTTATGATGACGGTGCGGGAATGGACAAGGAGACGCTGGCACGTATTAATGAAACTCTGTGCGAGCCCAGTCCCCCAAGCAAGTCTATAGGGTTAAAAAATGTGCATGAGAGAATCCGCTCCATGTACGGAGAAAACTACGGCCTGTCCGTGAGCAGTCAGAAGGATATTGGAACCTCTGTGCTGCTCTGCTTTCCTGTGTCGAATTGATCTGTGTAGGTTCAGTCGGAATCCTGCCTGGTTTTCTTGGTTCTTCGCATACCATTATTGATTTTTTTCAAGTTCTCTTAATCTGGTTTCCATGTCTGTAAGTCTTTTGTTAATGCGATAGATAACGGGCACCATAGCTACAATGAATATGATAATTGCGCCAATAATCATAATTTGTCTCCTTTAGAATACAAATTTGTAAAATATTTTTGCTATAATTCCCGAAAAAATAAATAAACAACAAGCCTGAATAGGGGCATCTCCAACTTGTATCTGGATGATATGAAGTATCCTAAAAACAATAAAGAGGAAATAATCAATGGTCTGCTTTCTTCTTAAATTCCCTACATATGCGGCTTAAAAAAGTTCATACAAGCAACATGCGGCCAATGTTATTCTAAATAACGAAAGCGCTTACCTGCATGGCACAGCAGTTTCAACAGCTTTATGAGATTAAAGGGGGTTCACAATATGCTGAAAAAAGCAAAATTCAGGTTAACCGCACTTCTGCTTGCAACGGTGATGATTTTGGGAGCTTGTGCCGGAAACGGCACGGGGGCGGGTGAAACCGGGGCTGATTCTGGAGGGAACAAAATAAGCTTTACCATCGGATATGCTGCCGGTGATCCGGCTGCCAAAAAAGCGATAGCCGACACCGTGAAGAGATTCATGGAAGCCAATCCCGATATTGAAATCAAGGATCTTAGTGAAAACTCCAGCAGTTCGTATCTGGACTGGCTGAAAACGAAGGATGCGGTCGGCGAGTTTCCTGATCTGGTAGAGATGCGGGATACGGAGGTGTTTGCACATGCGGGTAAAATTGTGGAGCTGCCGTCAGACCTGCTGGATTTATTTGATTCGCCTCCGGCCGTAGAAGGCAAGGTGTGGAACGCACCCTTATCGATGAATGCGCCGCAAGGCATCATTTACAGTAAAAAAGCATACGCGGATGCAGGCATCACCGGGCTGCCCAAAACGTATGACGAATTCATTGCCATCCAGGAAAAATTGAAGGCTTCCGGTATAACACCGATAGTGGTTGGCGGCAAAGACATTTTCCATATGGGATTCTGGGTGAACAAATTCCTAATAGATGATGTGTACGCGCAGGACCCGGACTGGAATTCCAAGAAAACAGCCAAAGAGGTCAGCTTCACTGACGCCAATGTCGTACAGGCGATGACGGATTATAAAGAGCTGTTCCAAAATTATGTGGACAAAGGCTGGCTCAGTACACCTGACAATCAAACAGTTTCCTTCCTGATCTCAGGCAAAGCGGCGCAACTCTACTCGGGGACCTGGATGTTCTCGCAAGTCGAGGAAGCCGATCCGAGCTTTGAATACGGCTTTTATGCCGTGCCTGACCGTGCGGGCAAAGTGAATATTATAGGACTTCCATCACCGGCCGGATGGTCTTTGTCCACCGAAGCGGCCAAGGATCAAGCAAAATCTGAAGCGATCAAAAAGTTCATTCGTTTCTTCTTTGCGCCGGAGCAATATTCGCAGTATCTGGCGAGCATCAACGGCATTCCGTCAACGAAAGAGAAAGTCACATATGAAACTGCGGAAGCCATGCAGGCGGCGCTTGCTTTGATGAACGATCCGAATGTTACGAAGTCTCTGGCCATTAATAACTGGTGGGGGGAGAACCTGATCCCGCCTCAGTTCCGCAACTGGTTCTACAAAAAGCTGCAGGAGATGGTTGTGAATGACGGGGATGTAAAAACTTATATGCAGCAGGTGGATGCAGAATATGACAATCAGGTGAAGGCAAATTCAATGTAAAAGATGTAAGAAAGAGAACCTTTGGAGGAACCCCGTTCAGAGTAAAGGCGGTTCCTCTTTTCGGGAAGGAGTGCATTCTATGGGAACGCCCGCATCATCTGTAGGGGAGCGTATTGTCACAGCAACAGCTCATCCAAAAAAGAAAAAGCAGCACCCTTTTGCCATCGTATTTATACTTCCATCATTAATCCTGTACACCTTGTTTGTCATTGTTCCTACTATTGGCAGCGTGTATCTCAGCTTTACCTCCTGGGACGGAATCAGCGAGGATATCCGGTTTATCGGCTTTGCCAACTTTGTTGAGATATGGAACAGTCCCCGGGTTCATAATGCGCTTAAAAACACACTGATCATGACCGTAAGTCTGGTCATCCTGGAGAACATTGCGGCCATTGCTATGGCCCTGATGGTCGATAAGGTAAAGTGGTTCAAGAATCTATTTCGCAGCATTTTCTACTTTCCCACTTTGCTTAGTGGAATCGTGATGGGCTTCGTATGGGCCATGATCCTGAATTATAATTTTGGCGTTGTCAATCAAATGCTGAATACGATCGGACTCGGAAGCTGGGCGGTAGATTGGCTGGGGGACCCCAACTACGCCATGTTGTCCGTCATCCTGTCTACGGTCTGGAAAGGCGCCGGTTATTACATGATCATCTATCTGGCAGGGCTGCAGGGCATCCCGGCAGAGCTGTCCGAAGCGGCAAGCATCGATGGTGCGAATGGCTGGCAGCAGTTCCGTTTTATTACCTTCCCGCTGCTCGCAGGCTCCGTGACCGTATGTATGGTGCTTTCCATGATCAGTGCGCTGAAAATATTCGATCAAATTGCGGTTATGACGGACGGAGGACCGGGTTTTGCGACAGAAACGTTAACTTATATTATCTATAAGGTTGGTTTTGGTGAATTAAGGCAGGGCTTTGGCACAGCACTTGCGATGGTATTGTTTGTTATCATCCTGATCATCACCATTATTCAGGTGAAAATTCTCAGGAAGAGGGAGGTGCAGTATTGATATGAGCATGCAGGCACGCAAAAAAATCGGCGAAGTAATCCTGTTCGCGCTTACTCTGCTGGTGGCGGTTGTGTTCTTTTTTCCGATTTTGTTTAACCTGATGTCCGCCTTCAAGAGTAATGGTGAAATTATGCGCGATGCTCTGTCGTTTCCGACCTCACTGTACTTGGAAAATTTCAAATATTTGCTGACCGAGACCGAGTTCCCACGGGCAATCATCAATAGTCTGATCCTGACGGTCGTTTCGATCATCATGCAAATTCTCATTATTCCGATGGCAGGTTATGCGATCGAAAGAAGAAACGCCAAATGGACGCATTTCGTTTTTCTTTACTTTCTTGCCGGCATGATGATTCCTTTTCAGGCTTACATGATTCCATTGTTCAAAGAGCTTAAAATGCTGGGGCTTTACGGCAGCCTGGCAGGGCCGGTTGTTGTGTATATTGCAGGCGCGGTCGGCTTCGGATGCTTGCTCTACACAAGCTTTGTCAAAGGGGTTCCCAAGGAAATTGAAGAGGCGGCCGAGATTGACGGCTGCAGCCGGTACACGATTTTCTGGAGAATTGTGTTTCCGCTGCTCGGACCGGTTACGGCCAGTATGGTTGTATTGAACGGGCTGGGCATCTGGAATGATTTTCTGCTGCCGATGCTCGCGCTTCCGTCCGGTGAGCCGAAAACGATGGTTGTAGAAATTTACCGGTATATCGGGGAGTTTTCATCGAGATGGGATATGATTTTTGCGGGAACAGCCTTGTCCGTTGTTCCTGTGCTAATCGCTTTCATTTTCATGCAAAAATACTTTGTTAAGGGAATCTCGTCAGGGGCGACAAAAGGGTAAAGGGGGGGATCCCCATCATCATTTCGGAGAAGAAAGAAGGGATGAATGCATGCCTATTTTAGACAGCAAAACCGTTTGGGTAGACGAGGTTGTGGACAAAATTACTGCCAAAATGGACTGGGTCAGCGAAAAATCAAGAAACAAAATCCCGTATACGACCGTGGACGGGGAACATGATGACAGGTCGCTCTGTAACCCCTCCAATACGGAAGCGGACGGTATAAGCTGGTGGACCAACGGATTCTGGGGCGGAATGATGTGGCAGATGTATCATGCAACAGACCATCCGAGGTACAAGGAAATCGCCGAAATCTCCGAGCAGAAATTAGATGCCTGCTTCCACGACTATTATGGCCTGCACCATGATGTAGGTTTTATGTGGCTGCCCACCAGTGTGGCCAATTTTAAACTGACCGGAAATCCGGAGTCGCACAAACGGGCAATGCATGCGGCTAACCTGCTTGCAGGCCGCTACAATCCGGCAGGGCAATTCATCCGTGCCTGGAACGACCTGGAGGGCGAGGATACCAGAGGCTGGGCCATCATTGATTGCATGCTCAATATTCCGCTCTTGTACTGGGCTTCCGCAGAAACAGGCGATCCCCGCTTCCGGCAGATCGCGGAGAAGCATGCCGATACGACCATGAATGCTTTTGTCAGAGCTGATGGCTCCGTCAACCATATCGTTGAATTTGATCCGTTTGCAGGCGGAGTGGTCAAAACCTATGGCGGGCAAGGTTACGAGGAAGGCTCTTCATGGACGCGCGGGCAAAGCTGGGCCTTGTATGGCTTTATGATGAGCTATAACCATACAGGGAAGGAAGAATATCTGCATACGGCAAAGCGGGTCGCCCATTATTTTATCGCCAATATTCCTGAAAACGGAATTATTCCGGTCGATTTCAGGCAGCCCAAGGAGTCGCTTCTTGAGGATTCGACAGCTGCGGCCATTGCTGCCTGCGGTTTAATAGAGATGGCCAAAAGAGTTGGCCCACATGAAAAGGATCTGTATCTGGGGGCCGCGATTAAACTGCTGCAGACACTGGATCAGACTCGCACTGACTGGACGACAGGCTGCGACTGCATTCTGAAGAATGGCTCTGCCGCCTATCATGCCGGCACCCACCATCAATCCATCATTTACGGCGATTATTTTTTCATGGAGGCGATGTTCAAGCTTAAAGGAGACGATCTATATATTTGGTAAAATGCAAAATTCGATGGCAGTAAGTCATGACGGTCTTGAAACATGATCGATTGAGAAAGGAAGGATGGCATGGGCAATCCGGAGCAGCCAAGTCAACCGCTGCGACGCAAAAATACGCCTCACGATGAAGCACTGAAAAAGCTGCTGCAAACCTTTTTTAAGGAATTTATCGAATTGTTTTTTCCGGAGCTGGATAGAATGCTGGATCATCGTCAGACGCGGTTTCTCATGCAGGAACTGCTCGTCGATATCGTCGGCCAAGAGGCGAGAGAGCTCGATTTGTTGCTCGAAACGAAGTATACGGAACTTGACGCTTACGTACTGGTTCACTTTGAGCCACAGTCCTACAGAGAGGCCGATTTTCACGAGCGCATGTTCATTTATTTTAGCCGTTTGTTCGAACGGCACCGGAAAGAGCATAAGCTGATCATTCCGATCGCCATTTTTACAGCCGACGATGTGAAGGACGAACCCGATGCCTTGACGATGGCGATCCCGGGACACGACATTTTACATTTTCAATTTTTGAAGGTTGAGCTGCGAAAACAAAATTGGCGGCAATTTATCGAGTCGGACAATCCGGTGGCTGCTGCGATTGCGAAAGAAACTGGATGACGCCAAAATGGAGCTCATCATGTCCGTAGCGGATTTATATTACCGGCCCGCTATAGGGGAAGATGACGTGATTCTGAGTGAATTACGCGAACAATGCCCGGAGGAAGGTGAAGAGATCATGGAACTGATGCCTATCTGGAAAAAAATAGGATATGAAGAGGGCAAGGAGAAGGCAACAAAGGATATCATACGTAAGCTGCTCGATAAAGGATTCGATCCTGAGCAAGTTGCAGATGCGTTGGAGTTGCCGGTGGATGAAGTACGAAAGACAACGAAAAAATAGCATATTAGGGTCTTTTTTGGCTCGTTATTCACCAAAATGAAGCTCATAAGGATACTTGTCCTTGGGGCTTTTTTGGATAGATAGAATCCATTTGAGAGAGAGTCTGGGGGCTACATAATTCTGGATTTGACTTTAATTGAATGATCGTTTATTATTCAGACATGAGATATAAAGACAAAAATAAAAACGAAGCCATTTTTCAGGCAACCATTCAGCTTTTGAACGAGATCGGTTTTTCCGAAATTTCCATGTCGAAAATCGCCAAACGTGCTCAGGTATCGCCAGGAACGATCTATGTTTATTTTGAGAACAAGGAGGATATGCTGAGGAAGCTGTTTTTGAATGTCGAGCAGAAGATCAGTTCGAGTATGTTCGAAGGGCTCCATCATCCATTGCCGGTCAAGGCAAGATTTGAACTGATCATGAGCAACTATATTGAATTCATTCTTAACCATAAAGATGAATTTCTCTTTTATGAACAATTTTGCAATTCACCGCTTGTCGAGAATTTGTATCTTGAAGACTCCAGTTTGATGTTCCAGCCTTTTTATAAATTGATTGAGGAAGGCAAAGAACAGAAGCTGCTTAAAGATTACGATACCATGCTGCTGTTAGTTTTGATTTATGCTCCTGTTGCCGAACTGGCCAAGCAGTATTACAGAAGAGAATTTGAATTTAATGATGAAAATGTGAAGGACCTGATTCAAGCAAGCTGGGACGCTGTCAAAGCATAAGAGTCCTTCTTTTTTTGACTATAAAATGAATGAACGTTCAATTTCTATTGATTGCAACGGTTTGATTCATATTTTACTGCGGCTTCTGAAGTACCGTCGGCTCTATGGTGGAGAGATATTACTTGAAGGGGGTGATTCATAAAAAAACGGGGTATCGAACGATGAGTTTGTAAAAAAATCAAACACAATTATAATTATAGGAGGCATTTATGAAATACTATTTCTTAGGAAAAAGCGGATTACGCGTCTCGGAGCTTGCTCTTGGAACGATGACTTTTGGTACGGATTGGGGATGGGGCGCAGGCACGGATGAAGCCCGGAACATGCTGGACATTTATCTCGACCGGGGCGGAAATTTTGTCGATACGGCCAGTGGATACACGAACGGAAGCTCGGAAAAAATGTTGGGTGAAATTCTGGGCGAGCGTCGTGATCGCATCGTGCTTGCCACGAAATATACGATGAATACGCATCAAGGCGACCCGAATGCAGGCGGAAATCACAGAAAAAGCATGATCCGCTCGGTTGAAACGAGTTTGGCACGAATGAAAACAGATTATATCGACCTGCTGTATCTGCACTCTTGGGACAACACGACGCCGGTTGAGGAAGTACTGCGGGCTATGGATGATCTTGTACGAGCGGGCAAGGTGCTTTATGTGGGAATATCGGATACGCCGGCCTGGCAGATTTCGCAGATGCAGACGATAGCCGACCTGAGAGGGTGGTCTCCTCTGGTTGCCCTGCAAAATGAACACAGTCTGATCGAGCGAACGTCGGAAAGAGAGCTCACTCCGATGGCTCAGGAGATGGGGCTTGGGGTTGTTGCCTGGTCACCTCTGGCCAACGGTCTTTTGACCGGCAAATATTCAAGAGAGGATTTGCAGCAGCGCAGCAAGGAATCCGAAGGTTGGAGCTCGCGGGTAACCATGATGGCTAACCATGGTATGCTGAATGAGCGGGTATTTAATATTGTGGATGAAGTCAAAAAAGTAGCAGATGAAGTGAACGCTCCGGCAGCGCATGTTGCGCTGGCATGGCTGAGAGCACAGTCGTCCGTGACATCCATTTTGCTAGGGGCAAGCAAAGCCGGACAGCTTGAAAGCAATTTGAATATGCTTGATTTGCAGCTTACGGAGGAACAACTGCAAAGGCTCGACGCGGTAAGCGCGATTGAGCTCGGGTTTCCTCATAAATACTTAAATGACCCCGCAAACCTGTGGGGAGTTTTTGGAGGCGTAGCCGTCGAGCGCCGCTAAGGTAAATCTATAACACCTTCAAGTGATTGTCACCATGTCGATAGATATGGAGATGAGCTTGGAGGTGTTTTTTTAATAACGGCTAAATATATATTTATTACAAAAAAAATGTACAAATCAGGTCATATGATTAAAAGTGATGTAACATAGCCCCTGCAATTGGGAGGAGAGGTCATACCGGAGCTTTTCACAAATGGTTATGCAATTCTGGGTACTCTGGTGCTCGTAAGCTATGCCTTGATTCGGCAATGACGAACAAGACCAAGCTTGCAACTTTCACAAGTATATTTACAAAAAATACGTTTGAAAGCGTTGACATAAAAACAAAGTAGCTATATACTCCGCAATAGATACAAAAATAATGTAATTAAACAATATTATCGTCTGTATCTATGAAGCTACTTCAAAGGGGAGATTCGCATGAAAAAGAAGATTGGATGGCTTGCATTGACACTGCTGCTTTCGTTCTCACTGGTTTTAAGCGGATGCGGTGGAAGTGGTGGAAGCAGTGAGCAGGGGGGCGGTGATTCGTCCGGTGACGGAAAAGTGACTTTGTCTTTCTGGACGCTGTTTGACGGCGGCGATGGCGAGAATATGCAGACGCTGGTGGATGAGTTCAACAAGACACACCCGGATATCGTTGTGAAAAATACAAAGCTGGCCTGGGGTGAGTATTATACGAAGCTGGTTACCGCTGTAGGCAACGGGACCGGGCCGGACATCGGCATCTCCCATACCTCCAGGCTGCCCGACCTGATTAATCAGGGGGTTGTCACGGAGCTGGATACCCCGGCCACCGAGGTTGGCGTGGACTGGAACACCTACAATCAGAATCTCTTGAATGCGGTTACGGTGGACGGACAGCATTATGCGGTGCCGATCGATACGCATCCTTTTATTATGTATTACAACAAAAAGCTGCTTAAAGATGTGGGCTTGCTTGGCGAAGACGGGAAGCCGCTGTTTGAACAATCGGCTGACGGTTTTGTGACCTTCCTCAAGACATTGAAGGAGAAGCTTCCAGCCAAAGTTACGCCGTTTGCACTAAACAATACCAACGATGACCCATTCCGTCTATGGTGGGCTTTGTACTCGCAATTGGGCGGCAATGACGTGATTTCAGATGATTTGAAGTCAGCGGCTATCGACAAGGAGAAAGGCATTCAGGCGGCTGAATACGTGCAGAAGCTGTTCACGGAAGGTTATATCAAGAAAAACGATCCTGACTTCTATAAAAATTTCCAGAGCGGCACGGCAGCAATCATGATGACGGGCGTCTGGGCAACAGGCACCTGGGAAGCGACGAAAGGGTTTGAGTTCGGCGCCATGCCGATCCCGAAAATTTTCGATCAGGAAGCGACATGGGGCGATTCCCATACGATTATTTTGCCGCTAACCCAGGATGAGGACCCGGCCAAACGCAAAGCAGCCATGATTTTTGCCGATTGGGTTGCTGAAAATGGTCAGGTGTGGGCGAAAGCCGGACATATTCCATCCAAACCATCTGTACTGGAGAAGCAGGAGTATAAGGATCTTCCTTACCGCAGCGATTATGCCGAGGTGGCGAGTGTGGTCAAGTTCAACAAGCAGTCCACGAAAAACTGGCAAATCCGTGACGAGGCAGCATTTAAATTTTTGAATGAAGTATGGACGAATAAAATGACGCCGGCTGAAGCCCTGGACAAGATGGAGGCGGCCATTCAGAAAATTCTGAGCGAATAGTAAGGCAGGCGGATCACATAAGCCGCCGGATGCTGATCCGTCGGCTTGCGTGCCAACCAAGGGGGGACGCAAATGAAGATCAAAAAATGGAGAACAGACCTGCAGGCACTGCTATTCCTGCTTCCATTTTTAATTGTGTACATTTTATTTACGATCTGGCCGATGATTAAGGGCGTTGAGATGACCTTTTATAAATGGACATTGATCCGCAAAATGAGCTTTGTCGGCCTTGACAACTTCCGCAAGGTGCTGCAGGACAGAGAAGTATGGGAGGCGCTGTGGCACTCAACCTTTTTCGTCATTTTAAGCACACCAACCATGATTGTGTTGGCCTTGCTGCTGGCGCTGATCGCCAACCGGAAATCGTTTCTGCAAAAGTTCTACCGCATCCTCTTTTTTATACCAAGTGTACTTTCCGTGGCCGTTGCGGCTTACCTGGGATTGTTCGTATTCCAGCCCTATACCGGGCTTGTGAATTCAACACTGCATGTCATCGGGTTATTGCCCGAGAATGCCGAAATTTTCTGGCTGACGGAAACGGGGCTGGCCTGGGTCGTCATTACGGTGATCACTTTGTGGTGGACGGTCGGGTTCAACTTTATTTTGTACCTGGCGGCCATGCAGGAAATACCGGATGAGATTAACGAGGCGGCCAGGCTGGACGGGGCGAGCGATGCCCAAATCTTTTGGCGGATCACCCTTCCGTACCTGACTCCGCTGACCAAAACGATCACGATGCTGCAAATCATTGCTTCATTTAAGGTCTTTATGCAAATTTATGTCATTACAGGTGGCGGCCCGCTGGATCAGACACGTCCGATCATCCAGTTGATTTACCAGACCGGATTTAAAAACAACAATCTTGGTTATGCCGCCACCATGTCCTATATTCTGTTCGTCATTCTGCTGCTGCTGTCTGCGCTGCAATACTGGATGAATAACCGGAAAGGAGCGGAAGACTGATGAAATGGCTGTATCGTATAGGCTCGGCGCTCATGGCGCTTATGTTTGCGGCTCCGCTCGTCTGGATGCTGGTTGTGTCCGTCAAGGAAGAGGGCATGAAGATCATCACCGTGCTGGACTGGTTCAAGCCGCCGTATTCGCTGGCTGTTTATCAGGAGGTTTTGACGACCACGAAGCTGTCTCAGTGGACAATCAACAGCTTGCTGGTAGCCGTGATTGTCACGGTGCTGACCGTGATTTTCGCCGCCATGGCCGGATTTGCTCTGTCCAAGGTGCCGTTTCGCTACCGTACGTTTATGTTCTTCTTCATCCTGGGCGGGCTGCTCATTCCTGGAGAAGCGACCATTATTCCGCTCTATCAGGTAGCCAAGGATTTGCATCTGCTGAACTCCTACAGCGGGCTCATTATTCCGGCGTTGGCCTCTCCGGTGGCTGTGATTGTGCTTAAAAGCTTTTTCGATGGTATACCCAATGACTTGCTGGAGAGCGTGCAAATGGATGGCGGCGGCATCTGGAGAATTTTCATGAACATTATGTTGCCCCTGACCCGTCCGGCCATGGCTTCCATGGCGATTCTGACCTTTATCGGTTCATGGAATAACTTTCTGTGGCCCTTCCTGTCCATCACGGATGACAATTTGTTCACACTGCCGATGGGCATTCCCACATTGATGGGCCAATACTCGGAGGATTACGTCAAACCGATGGTCATTAATGCGGTGGCTTCCGTGCCGATCATTATTTTGTTTATCATCTTCGAAAAGCAGATCGTTAAGGGGATCAGCATGTCCGGCATTAAGGGATGACCAGCGTGAATTGACAGACTGCTTGTGAATCAGCTCGTGCCAACGAGCCTGAATATACTAAAAGGATAGGTGGAAACCGTATGACTACAAAAGCTTATATCAAAGATTATCCGAGGCCGCAATTTGTGCGCAAAGAGTGGCTGGATTTGAACGGGGAATGGGACTTTTGCTTCGATGATGAAAGGATTGGGGAAAAGGAGCAATGGTTCAACCATTTTCCGGAAGGGCAAAAAATTATCGTGCCATTTACCTATGAGACAAAAGCGAGCGGGATCGGAATGGAGACCTTCTATCCGCTCGTCTGGTACCGCAGAAGCGTAGTGATCCCACAGGAGGCGGCAGGGAAAAGAACGATTCTGCACTTTCAGGGTGTGGATTATAAGGCGAAATGCTGGGTGAACGGGGTGCTTGCCGGTGAGCATGAAGGTGCTTATGCTGCGTTTTCGTTTGATATCACGCCTTATATCAAGTACGGATCGGAAAACAATATTGTGCTTGAAGTGGAGGACAGCCAGAGCTGCACGCAGCCACGGGGAAAACAGCGCTGGGTGGATCAGAATTTTGAATGCTTTTATGTGCAGAGCACGGGCATCTGGAAAAGTGTGTGGCTGGAGCATGTGAATGAGGCGAGAATTGAAGCAGTCAAAATGACGCCTGATATCGACCGCCATATGATCCGCTTTGACTTCCAGCTCAAGGGCATCGAAGGCAAGAGCAATCTGCGCCTGGAGGCCGCTATTGAACTGAAGGGACAGCCTGTGAGAACGGTCAGCCTGTCTGCCGACAGGCCCTGGATTACGGTGGAGGTTAATGTACTCCACGAGGCAGGCGGCCCATGGAAGCAGAGCCTGTGGTCGCCGGCATCGCCAAACCTGTACGATGTGGAATTTGCTCTGTATGAGGGCGAGCAGGAGCGCGACCGGGTGTACTCCTATTTCGGCATGCGGAAAATATCGATTGAGAATGGGCAGATTCTGCTGAATAATGCTCCGCTCTATCAGCGGCTGATTCTGGATCAAGGCTATTGGCCGGACAGCCACCTGACGCCTCCATCCGAGGAAGCGCTTATTGAGGATATCAATAAAACGGCCGCGATGGGCTACAACGGACTCCGTAAGCATATGAAGCTGGAAGATGCGCGCTTTTTATATTGGTGTGACGTGAAGGGCATGCTGGTCTGGTCGGAAATGGCGGCCACCTTTGAGTTTAATGACGACGCGGTCAATCGTTTTACGAGGGAGTGGCTGGAGATTGTGCCGCAGCAGTACAATCATCCAAGTATTATCACCTGGGTCCCGTTCAATGAATCCTGGGGCATTCAGAGGATTGAGCATGATGTAAATCAGCAGCAGTTTACGGAGGGTATCTATCATCTTACAAAAGCAATCGATCCGTATCGCCCGGTCGTTACCAATGACGGATGGGAGCATACAGTCTCGGATATTTTGACCCTGCATGACTATGTGGAGAAGGGCGAAGAGTTTCTGCAGCGGTATCAGGACAAGGAGAGCATCGTAAACAACCAAATCTCCTTTAATCAATGGAAACGCGCGTTTGCGGAAGGATATGCCTATCGGGGACAGCCGATCATCATCAGCGAATTCGGCGGCATTGCGTTCCAGACGGACAAAGGCTGGGGATACGGGAATCAGGTGGATTCCGAGGAAGCCTTTATCGAACGCTTCCGCGCCATAACCGAAGCGATTAAGGCCACTCCTTACATCGCGGGTTATTGCTACACGCAGATCACCGATGTGCAGCAGGAGGTCAACGGGCTGTTGACGGAAGATCGTCAGCCGAAGGTGCCGCTTGAAGTGATCCGGGAGATCAATCTGGCTTGAGGCAGTTATGATTCACAGATTTTTTGGAATGGAGGAAGAATATGTTCACAAGTGCGTCGTGGGAAGGCGAGTATCAAGGGGAAAAAGCCATTTGGCTGCGCTACGGTCCTTACGAGGCGGTGATGCTTCCGGAGATCGGTGGCAATCTGGTTGCCTTCCGCGATCAGGAGCTGTTGTGCCGCTTCCTGCATGAACCGGCGCCGGAGGAGATGGAGGCGTTCAAGGCAAGGCCCATGATCCACGGCATCCCGGTGCTGTTCCCGCCAAACCGCTATGAGGACGGGCGGTTTGCCTGGAATGGGCGCACACTGCAGCTGCCAGTCAATGAAGAGGCTACAGGCAACCATCTGCACGGCTTTCTGTATAACATACCATGGACTGTGGATGAGTATGGTCAGACCGGGCTGGAAAGCTTTGTATCCGTCTCGATTACCATCGATGAAAATCATCCGGTATACGTAGTCTTTCCTTTCCACTTCAGCATTATTTTACGGTATTCGCTTAGCAGCGACGGACTAATGCAGCATGTGAGGGTCCGCAATCATGGCAGCACCGTGATGCCTTGCCTGCTTGCATTTCATACATCCGTGAATGCGCCGTTTGCCGCGGGGGGCTCGGCCAGGGACTACAAGCTGAAGCTGACGATTGGACAGCGCTGGGAGCTGGACGGCCGTATGCTGCCGACGACACGGTACCAGCCGCTTGTACAAGAGGAAGAACGTATGCGCGACGGTGAGGTTTATCCTTTCTTTGCCGAGATGGATAACCATTACACGGCCATGCCGCAAAACGGGCGCAACCGGATGGAACTGCACGATACGGCGCGCGGAATTACGCTCATCTATGATGTTGGGACCTCCTATAAACAATGGATGATCTGGAACAATGGCGCGCAGGAGGGCTTCTTCTGTCCTGAGCCCCAGACGAATCTGGTTAATGGTCCCAACCTTGATGTGCGGGCTGAAGAAGTGGGAGTATTCAGTCTGCAGCCAGGGGAGATATGGGAAGAGAGCAGCAGATTTTATGTACTGAAAAGCAGCGCAGGATAATGACAGAAGGATCGTCTCTCTTTTCACCAACATAAAGTTCAGAACAGGGCAGCTTGCTCCTGTTCTTTATTTAGCTTGACAACCCTTCATTGAAAAATATAGAATAAAAAAGTAAAATATTTTCATTAAGTTCGTGGAAGTTTCAGTTATCAAGGATAATTTGAGTGTGTGTCCAACTCGATTAAATGAGAATGGATTCTAAATGGAGGGAATCGCAGTGGATTCTTGCCTGAAGATTGAAGAAGAACTTGTAATGAACATGATAAACGGACGACCAACGGACATAAATAATGGGGAGTATAACTGGGATTATATTGTTGAGATATTGATGAAACACAAGATTTTACCTTATTACTTTCAAAAATATAAAAACATCATACCCACGGAACAAAAGAAACTACTTTCTGAAGTGTATTCCGAGCATTGCAACCATACGAAAAGAATAGTTGAGGAAGTTATAAAAATCTCTGAGCTAATCATTCAACATAATATTAATGCTGTATTCATTAAGGGAATAGTCCTTTCAGAAATGGCTTATGGGGACATATTTACCAGAAAAGGTTATGACATTGACATCCTGATAGCTGAAGAGCATATAAGTAAAATGCATGATTTATTGGAACAAATGGGATATTTACACGGCTGCGGAACAAATGATCCGTACAGCATTGATGGCGGAATATTGAGACTAGAGAAACCAACTTTAAAAGCATACAAACACCATGAGTATTTTGAGTACTTTAATTTATTCGAGGATGGAAATTACATAAGTGTTGAACTTCAAATAAAAGTACATGAAACGATTACTGAACGAGAGCTAATGAAAAAATTTATTAATTCGACACAAAGCATTTTGATCAAGGGTAACTGTATAAGGACATTAGATAACGAACATACACTTCTTTATTTGTGCGAAAGCGTATACAGAGATTCGGAGTGGTATCATCGAGGCCCTAAGATAAACAAATTTCTAGATGTTTATATTTTTATTAAAAATAATAATATAAATCTAGATAAATTGGTTAAGTTGTCAAAAGAGTATAAATTGGAAGATATTTTGTCTTATACCAGTAATTTGATAACTCAAATTTTTGAAGTTGATACAAATGAGAAAAGAATATTAGGAAAACTATGGAATTCAACCCTATCACCCTTTGTGATAAATTGGAAGAATAATATAATCAACCGTTTATTTGTTGACGATTCAGATAGAATTTATGAGCTTGAACTGAACTTGCAGAACATTTGCTATTCCAGTGCAAACGTATATTGGAATGAACCTATAAAGATTAGGGAAAATAGTTCTAATGAATATAAATTGATTGATTTTAAATATAATTTTGATAATAGGTATACGATTTATCAAGACTGCGACCTGTTAATTTTCAAATTTAATCTTGACAATAAAATTATTGCAAATCAAGAAAGATTTGAAATCACTATTAGATTTATTAGTGATGGCTTCAATTCTAAGGAGCTAGTATATGAGACGCTGAGAATTTCTTTGAAAAACAGAGAAATAACTTATGAAAGAAAACAGGATGTTAAGGGCCTGATAGTATTGAGTGAAAATGATTTTTTAGCTTACTATCCCAAAGAGGAACTTAGGTTCAAGGAAAATAAGATTGCATTTATAATTGGGTTGGAAGAAAAGATGTTGCATCATCTTAATTATGATTTAAGTCCTCATATCTATCGTGACAAGAATGTTTGGTTTACTCTCCCAGTGTTGCAATTATAAGTTCATACTTAAAATTGATGTTGAAGAGGCAAGTGGAAATGTTATACGTACAAGTGAAATATTTTTTATTTAAAACAAGGAAAGTATGGGAGACCTATGATTAACAAAATTGAGCGGCGTTCCCCCCTCAGTAGAAGAGATATTTCTAATTATCGTTTTTACAAACAATATGTGACCCCCTACTTCAAAGGTAGACAAGTGGTTGAAATTGCAGGACATTTGGTAGGATTACATGCAGCACGTTTATCTACACCTTACGTAACACTATTCGCTAGACTTGAAGGTTTCCGTCCTGCTGACCTGCGTGATGCACTTCATATCCATAACCAGTTAATTAAGACGAGATGTATGCGTAAAACGCTTCATATATTACCGCTTCCTCTTGTCCCAGTCGCTCATTACGCCACCTATGCCCAGAGGCTAAGTGATGTCCGTGTTCGCCATAAGGCGCTTGATCTCAATAATAGAAACAAACAAGTGGGTGCATATAAACAAACTATTACCGAACTGCTGCGTCATTCTCCTAAGTCAGCTAGAGCTATTTGTGAATCAATCACCTCTGATGAAGATGAGTATCCGGTGGTACAAGCAGTAATTAAGGATTTATGGGAGGAGGGGATATTATGTTATCTGAATCTTTCTGAATACTGGTATAAAGAAGAACGTGTATATGGATACACTTACGATTGTTATCCCGAGATGAGGAGGCCCGTTTTAGAAGTATCTGAGGCAAGAGCTTCGCTAATCTATAAGCATATTTGTGCTTATGGACCGGTAACCGAAAAGGATATTTCTTGGTGGTCCGGAATCGGTATTTCCGAGGTCCGCCGGATCATACATCATTACAGTAGTCGATTAGTTACTTTAAATGTGGAAGGGTTTGAGCCTCCCCTGTTTATGGAGAGAGAGGATTATATGCGGTGTACTTCTCAACATATACCTCCTTGGACTGCTTTGCTCGCCTATGAAGACCCTTCGTTAAAAGGTTATTATAACAGCAGATGTTTATATGTATCTAATGATAACTATCCACGACTGTTTAATACCATCGGAGAAGCTAGAGCTAGCTTGGTTTGTAATGGTCAAGTTATTGGAATTTGGTCATGGGATAGGAAGACTAAACGTGTTCAAACTGAATACTTTACTTCATTGGACCGCGAATCGGTTGAATCTATTGACCAGCAAATTAAACAGATGGAGTTGTTTTTGCAGAGTGAATAAAAAATAAAGAGAATCTTGGCTATCGCTTAAAGGAGAGGGAAAGTTTGAATGGTAAATTATTAGCTGTTGAAGGCATATCGGGGGCAGGAAAAACAACACTGGCACATAAATTGGTCGACATTCTAACCAGTAATGGTCTTAAAGCTGTATACAATCATGGAGCTTTTTCCTTTACAGACGTGGGACGAACTTTCAAAAACTATACCCGAACGACTCCTGAGTTATTTTCTAGTAGTTACTATATAGCTGATCTTGTTCAGAACACATTGCTCAATATTAAGCCATTATTACAGGATGGTTACATCATCGTACAAGATCGGTACTATGACTCAATTATCTCTTATGTTCTTGCCGGTGGTATCTATACGGACCAGAAAATAGACATTCAGCCTATTGTTGATTTGTATTTAGAACTGGATTTATTGATTGAACCGGATTTGTTTGTCTGGTGTCATGCTCCGCAGCAAACGATTATAAACCGCCTAAGCCACTCAGACTCATCTGAGCTACAACACCACCGCTATATAAATCATCCTGATTTCATACTTCTTGTCCAACAACAGTTTCAGCGCTTATTTGAGAAAAAAGCTAATACAACAGTAGTATTAGACACGCAGGACGGAGCTTTCGTGGATACAGTTTACTCCCAGATACTGCATAACATTGTATTGTCACAACCATTAAAAAAATAAATCTGTTCTCGAAATGAGAGGAGGCTCTATGTATGGACTGTGTTTTAGTACAGTGTTTACCACAAAATGAACTTTATGATGCGAGGTATCAGTCTGAAAACTTGGCACTTGGTTATTTATCTTCCAGCCTTAGGAAGAATGGGTTTACTGTCGCTGTACTGGATGCACATTTGGAAGAATTGGCCCCGCAGCAAACCGTGGATGCTATTTTGCGTTATCAGCCTATGATTGTAGGTTTCTCCTCGTCTGCACAGGATAGTATCTCATCGACTTTTGAAGTTGCAAAGTTGCTTAGAGCCAGCGGATATCAAGGCCATATTACCATTGGAGGGCATTTCCCCACCTATGAGCACCAGAAGTTTCTTGAATATATTTCAGAGTTAGACTCGGTGGTACGGGGAGAAGGAGAGCTGACGATTGTCGAGATTGTACAACGTGTTCGTGAAGGCAGGAATCTGATTGGTGTAAAGGGGGTCACCTGCCGTGACGAAGCAAATAAAATAGTCGCTAATTCGGATCGGGAACTAGTAGAGGTTCTGGATACTCTTCCGTTACCGGATCGACCAACTTTACATCATCTAATGTCTAAAAACCGGCGGGTGTCCATTCTTGCCAGTCGTGGGTGTTATGCACGCTGCACTTTTTGTTCTATTCAGACTTTTTTTAACTACAGGCCAAGAAGGGTGCGAAAGACTGAAAATGTTGTTTCAGAAATGAAAGCTTTGTATGACCAAGGAGTTCGTAAATTTAAATTTGTAGATGATCTCTTTATGGATCCGAGTAAAAAAAGCCAAGAATGGGTCAAAGATCTTTGTTATAAATTGAAAGAAGCCGACATGACAGATTTAAATATATGGCTTCAAGTCAGAGCAGTGTGTGTCAAAGAAGATATTTTTAAAGAATTGTTGGGAGTAGGATTAAAGAAGGTGTTTTTAGGGTTAGAGTCAGGACATGCAGATACGCTTAAACGTTATCGAAAAGATATAACTCCTGAACAAAATTTAGAAGCTGTTCAAGTTTTGAAACGGGTTGGGGTCCCCGAAATATCCATTGGCATGATGATTTTTGAGCCTGATCTGACTGTACAGGGAATTCGTGATAATATCGAATTTTTGAAAAAGATCGGTTCATTTGATATTAGGGATGTGACAGGCAGATTTTTACCATATGCGGCTACGCCATTAACAGAACAGCTATTGCAAGAAAATCGAATTAAACGTAACTCTTGGTATGACATAGGAAGTTATGATTTTTTAGATCCGACGGTGGGATTGCTCTTTGAAATGGTCAACCGCTATTCAGATATTGCTAGACCAAGTTTAAAGGCAGTATACCAGCTTGATGGACTTGTCCGCCATTTGGAAGCACGCGTACAGCGGCACGTTTCTTATTACAAAGAGTACTCGGAAATCAGAAGGCAGGTGGAGAATTATATTAACGAGCATGGGCAACTCATGTTGCATTTGGTGCAAGATACAGTTGAAGCTGCGGATCGTGAGAATGGCGAAATCAGTTTGAAGCAGTGGTATGACGTTGCAGAAAGGATGTTCAAAGATGTCGAAAAAACAGCGTACATGTTAATTGCAGAAATAAGAGAATTGGTAACAGAGTTGGAATTAATTGATGGATCGGTTGATTCCATTCATATTGCAGAAGTTAAGGTTCTAGGTACTGTTATCAATGAATAAGTTATCAGATGGGAGGGTCTATAGTAAGTATGGGGTGTTTAATTGCTTTTGAAGGAGTAGCGAGAAGTGGGAAAAGTACATTGATTAACTTATTAAACCAGGAATTATCAGAAAAAGGCATAGAAACTTCAATTACAGAATGGAATTCTTACCCTGGCATCCAAGATATTATCAATCACAAAAAAACACATTTCACATTTAGTCCCCTTACTTATAGCTTGATGCATTTATCGGATTTTGCATTACGCTACGAGGAGAGGATACGACCTGCTCTGGAGAGAGAAAGTTATGTCATTGCGGACCGATGGTATTATACCGCATTTACTAGAGATGTGGTTAGAGGAATACCTTTAGATTATGTTCAACAAGCTTATCAGTTTGCTAGGAAACCTGACGTGGTTTTTTTTATTGATATCCCTGTAGAAATCGCATTAGAAAGACATTATAAAACTAAAACATACTTTGGCTACAATTCCGGAACTGATATTTGGCCAGAATTAACAGCAGAAGAAGCATTCAAAACTTATTTTAGTGCTCTGAAAGAACTTTATCTCCCTTTCATCAAAGAAGATAGATTTATTTATCTGGACGGGACAAATTCCCCGGACGACCTAATGCGGCAAGTCAGGGCACACCTTTCTGCGAAGGATGTGAGTGTCGGTGAGTTTGGAAATTGAAAGAAAATTCAGTATAATTAGGTATCCTCTTGATGAGCTTAAAAATGGTGATTTAAAGTTGATTAGTACTACTCATATTGAGCAGGCGTATCTTGCTTATAATAACATTGAGCAGGTTCGAATTAGAAAAAAAACAATTTTTGATGACAATAACAAAAAGGAATCTTTTTATCAAACTTATAAAAAGAGCACCTGTGAAGGATTAGGGTTGGTTCGCGATGAGATGGAATATGAAATTTCTTCAAATATTTATAGTCAGCTTCGCTCACTGGATTGCAGGGTACCGATAAGAAAGACCAGAACACGAATGACAGGTGGCGGGTATACCTACGATTTGGATGAATATGAGCAGTTTAATTTAATCATCGCTGAAGTAGAATTTGAGTCAATCGAGGAAATGAGACTCTTTGTCCAACCAGCTTGGTTAGGTGATGAGATCAGCCATAATTCACAGTTGACGAATAAATATTTGTGGAAAAAGTTAAACGGTTTGACATAATGAATGTCCGGACCTCATATTCCATGTTTGGTAGGGAGGAGAGATGTTTGAGCTTGTTCTATAAATTTCTGGAACTATCTTTCAAGGAGAAATATGCTTACAGATTTGACTTCTACATATCGATACTGGCCAGTATCCTGCTGATTGTCGTGCAGGTGAATGTCTGGCAGGCTTTATACCAAGAGAGCAGCGTTGCTGCTGCAAGCCTGGACCAGATGGTGACTTATGTGCTGCTATCCTCGATCATTCTCGCTCTGACCAATTCCGAAGCTGCCAGCAAAATCGGCAGAAAAATGGAAGATGGCTCCATCATCAGCGATTTTACCAAACCGATCAGCTTCAGGAATTACCTGTTTGCCGAAGACTTGGGGAATAACGCGTTCCGGGTTATATTTGTTGCTTTCCCTTCTGTTGTGGTGACCGCTTTGTTTTTCGGTTTTTCCTGGGAAGGAGATAGGATGAATTCAACCCTGTTTTTCGCGGCGCTCGCGCTGGGGGTTCTCATTTCGTTTTATATCAAATACATCATCGGCATGTTTGTGTTCTGGCTTGAAACCTCATGGTATATTCATTTTTTCGTAAGCACTGTCTTCACCTTGTTTTCGGGCTCCGTCATTCCACTGTGGTTCTATCCGGATTGGCTTGCGGCTGTAAGCTATGTTCTTCCTTTTCGCCTGATCTTTTTCGAGCCCATTTCCATTTTTCTCAACAAGTATTCGCCAAAGGATGCAGTCTCAATCATCGGCGCTCAGGTCCTATGGCTCGTCATCCTTGTTCTTTTCGAAAGGCTATTATGGTTCAACGCCCAGAAAAAGATTGTCGTTCACGGAGGTTGATCGATGCATTACGCCAAGCTCTATATGGAGTTTATTAGAATACGGATCATGGGCGTCGCTGAAAACAGGAAGGCGTTCATCATCGGATTTATTGCCCAATTTGCCTCTTATTTTGCGGATTTTTTTCTGATCTGGATTGTGATTACCCAATTTAAGACCATTAATGGCTGGGGAGCGGCCGAGGTACTGCTTTTGTATGGTCTCAATCTCTGCTCTTATGCGATTGCGGGGTTCTTCTTCTATACGCCTACAGCCAATTTATCAACGATGGTGAAGGACGGCAGCTTTGATGATGTGTTGCTAAAACCTTTAAACAGCTTTGGTTTCCTGATCTGCAGAGACTTTAATGCGGGCTATATCAGTCATTTCATACTGGCATTGGGGGTTATCCTGTTTTCGCTCCATTCCCTGCAGGTTCCGTTAGACATCGTGAACGGATTGTTTTTGGTGGTTACCCTGATCGGAGGGGCGCTCATTCAGGGGGCTGCATTAATTTTGACCTCCGTCCCGTCCTTTTGGGTGGTGGAAAATAAAAGCCTCACTGACATCCTGTTTTTTCAGGCCAAGTCCTTTATCAAGTATCCGATTTCGATATTTGCCATGCCTGTTCAGATCATATTTACATATATACTTCCATACGCCTTTATTAACTTCTATCCGGCCCAATATTTCCTGGGCAAGAATGAGCTTTCCATTTTTCATCCTGCCTTTCAGTTTTTTACTCCAATCGTAGGTATTGTGCTGTTCCTGATCGCTTATCTTTTTTGGAACATCGGCATTAATTATTACAAAAGCACTGGCTCTTAGGAGGAATACAGATGTCCCTTATCCAAGTGGAAGGTGTGAGTAAGGAATTCAGAATTAATCGGAGACACAAGGGGGCTTTCGCAGCCGTAAAGTCATTATTCAAGCGGGAATACAGCTATAAAGTGGCGGTTAGAGATCTGTCATTTAACATCAATGAAGGAGAAATTGTCGGCTACATAGGTTCCAACGGGGCCGGCAAATCCACCACCATCAAAATGCTGTCAGGTGTGCTGGTGCCAACCAGCGGCAGCGTCATCGTGGACGGTCTTGTTCCGTATAAAAACAGAAAATTGAATGCTCGAAAAATTGGTGTCGTCTTCGGCCAGCGCACGCAGTTGTATTGGAATCTGCCAATGGAAGAGACATTTGATCTATATAAAAAAATATACAACATCGATACTGTTCAATTTAAGAAAAACGTTGAATTCTTTGTTGAATTGCTGGAGATGCAGCCATTTTTGCGGACTCCCGTCAGGCAGCTCAGCCTGGGACAGAGAATGAGAGCGGAGTTGGTTGTCTCCCTGCTGCACGATCCCAAGATCCTATATCTTGATGAGCCTACTATCGGGCTGGATATTCTGGTGAAACAAAAAATCAGGAAATTTATCCGGCAATTAAACGAGGAAAAAAGCACAACCGTCATATTAACGACCCATGATATGGATGATATTGATCAAATCTGCGACAGAGTCATCACGATTGAAAAGGGTGAGAAAATATATGACGGCCCGCTTGAGCAGTTTAAAGCCCAATATAGTGTAGGGCATAAGTTAAGTGTAAGCTTTAAAACACGGTATTCCGGCGTGAATGATCCCAGACTCAGAGTCATTGAAATTCAGGATCATAAAGTAACCGTCCTGTTCCGGAAGGAAGAGATCGGCATCCCCGAATGTCTGGCGATCTTGTCGCAAATCGGGGAGATTGAAGACATTAAAATTACGGAGCCTAATATCGAAGAAGCTGTGGAAAACTTGATTGTAAATGAAGCGGGTAAAGTGCTTGTGTAAGCTCACAATTGGGAAAGAACCCTCATTCAGCAAGGGTTCTTTCCTGTTTATTCTTCGTAGAATAGTAGATGATACTTTCAATAATAAATATGATGAGTATAGATAAACCAAATAGGGGCATGAGGATGCCTAGTATCAACAAGGTCAATATGGCTCCTATAGACCACGGTTTATTTATTCGTTTAGGCCGATTTACATCCCCAGGTTTCATTTTTTTCATCCATGAAACGAATCCCATCACTATTGCTGCAAGGAATGCGATGCAAACCATCAAGTTTAGAATTTTATTAGCCATTCCAAACAAGTGTCCTTCATGAAGAGGAATTCCCCAGGTAAGCCACTTTCCTATCAGTCCATAATCATCAAAGTTGATTCTGGCAATGAATTGACCGGAATATTGATCGAAATATGCGGTTGTTTCTTCTTGCGGGCTAACGTCCAGCCCGGTGACGCCTGAATTGCTTCCTTTGGAAACGGTAAACACGCCATGTTCATTTGCAGGGTAGACGATCGAAAACGGTTTGACAATATTTTCGTTTTGCGCTTTGTTTATGATAGAATCCAAGCTTTGTTGATTCGGATTGCTAATATTTACGTTTGCAGCAGAGTGATGATCGGCATGTCCTGTCTGATTCGAGGCAGGTTGGTCCAGGCTTCTTGTAGCCCAAGGAATCTCATCTACATCAGATTGCGGCGGGTTATAACGCAATTCGGTCCTGCCTAATTCAGGATGCTCTTGACCAAACTTGCTAATATGACTTCCCATAAACACAGACCAAGGGATTCCCGTTAATACAATGACAACTAAGGGACTGTAGTGAAATAAACGCCCTAATAAAACACACGTAGAACTGGAAATGAGCGAAGCATGATTCAGCAATATCTGATAGACTGGGAGAAACAACGGTTTGGC
>NZ_JBHIRY010000070.1:0-1975 GCF_042138635.1 Paenibacillus medicaginis
CCTGACTTTTGCAGCTAAATCGAACGAAAAACAGCCGTGAGCCCTTGTCATTACTGGGTTCTCGGCTGTTTTTTCATGTCCAGAAGTTGTAGTATAATTTAGCCCTTTTTGACCGCTCCTAAAATTTTTTTGATTTCGCCTAACGACATGCATTTCTTGCCGAAATCGATTCCGAGCTCGCGACCAACATCGGCCAGAACCTCATCATAGTAATCAAACAAATAATAATTTTCTTGAATATGACTGCAGGAAGCCTTTCTCAAACTTTCCGCCAGGGTGGTGATGGAATATTTCCCGTTTAAGCGTCGTTCCAATAACCTGGCAAGGACAAGCGTCACAAAGCAAGTGAGAAAATGGGCTTCAATGTGCTCTTGGGTGGACAGGT
Organism: Paenibacillus medicaginis; assembly: GCF_042138635.1. Lineage (NCBI taxonomy): Bacteria > Bacillati > Bacillota > Bacilli > Caryophanales > Paenibacillaceae > Paenibacillus > Paenibacillus medicaginis. The sequence goes on from NZ_JBHIRY010000070.1 coordinate 386, forward strand.
AGACGGGCCTGCTCTCCAAATCGCTTTTGGTGACTTTGAACGATTCTTCAATCTTCCAAAGCCCCCGGTAGATCTCGACAATGCGCATGTCCGATTCTTTGTATTCACTGGTGATGATCGCATAGTAGCCGTCCAGCGCTTCTTCCTGCCTCAACTTCTCTTCGTCAAACTGCAGCGATAACTTGGCGTCTTCCAGAATCTCACCGGTCTTGGCATCGAAGGTCAAATTCTTCACATACTTGGCCGCGCCGTAGGAGGTCGCTTTGTTGTACGCAGCAGGATGGCGGATCAGGCTCCGAGCTTTCTCCACCGCCTGGGCACGTTCTTCTCGCGCTTTGGCAGCGTACTTCTCGCTGAAGAAAATCACTTGCTTCTCATCTACGGATTTCTTCATCTTTTTTCCTGTGGTTGTCGTAACCTGAATGACGCGCGGGCACAATCGTGATTTGATTCTGAAATCCTCACCTATGGCGGAATAGCCGCTCGGATCAAGCACATAGTCTTTAAATTTCTGATCCGCGCCACGGATTGAGTAACTCAGTACGTATCCGTTCTTGGCAGAGAGAATGTACCAGATGTTGTCGCCTGTCGTCATGCCTTTGTCGGCGACCACGATGGTTCGACCCAGAGAGAATTTCTTTTGGATTTCCCAGAGCATCGGGATGAGTGTTTGTTTGTCGAGCATGTTCCCCGGGTACAGACCGTATGTAATCGGAATGCCATCCGTGTCCATGAAGAGTCCCATTTGCACGATGGGGTCGGGACGGTGTTCTTTGGAGACTCCCTTTTTTCGAAGCGCGTCGGCTTCATCAATTTCGAAGTAATAATTGGTCACATCGTAATAAACCAAACTGGTGTTGCGATCGTACTGCTGTTGGATGCGTTCGTGAAGCCACAACTGGATCGCGTCCTTATGCTTACTGAAAAAGGACAAACAGCGGTAGATGTCATCTAGCGTGAAATGGGTGTTTTCAAAATAGGTATCTTTGTTTTCGTGGGTTTTCTTTTTAGAAGCCGGATAGAGCAGACGAGAAAACACCAGAAGTTTCATGATCTGATTGGCGTCGAATTGATGCTGAGTGTGTCGTTGCCGGTTGATGAGAAACGTATGAATACCCAACTCGTGGTAAATCTTGCTGAGGGCCGCGTATCCGAAGTTTTTGCGGTGAGTGGTATCCATGGGAACGCGCTCATCGCTACGGATGCGAAAGGTGATCGCGGATTTGTCCGATTCCTGTTGCTGATTCATCTGGCGGACTTTTTCTTCGAAAAAAGCAATGGGATCGTCGTATTGTTTTTCTAACACATCCAGATAGCCAAGGGATTCAATCGTTTTGGCCTTGGGCTTCTTGGTCACCTTGTCGCGATAGCTGTGAACGATGGACAAATAAGTACGCCCCGTTTTGGTATTGAAGGCTTTTCGAAGATTCATAAGCTCCCTCCAGACATGGAATACAGGTAGATCATACCACAAAAATATACAAAAGTATACAATAATACGACAATATTTTAAAATAAAAATACCCGGCTACATCAGTAAAATCAATGCTTCCGGGTAATTAGACGATTAGATGTGCTGCAAAACTAGGG
>NZ_JBHIRY010000071.1:0-1954 GCF_042138635.1 Paenibacillus medicaginis
TAGCGCGCCTAGTCAAGCTAGGCACAACTTGCCGGTGCAAGTCCGGCCGGGGTAAGGACCAAGCCGCCCTGTAGCTAGCAGGCAGACGGCGGCGAAATCCGACGGCTGAAGCCCTGTGAAAAGTTCTCCCTAAGGAGAATGAAGCAACCTTGCAGGCCGTAACATCAAGTGAATCCTGCCGCATCGTTAACGTTAACCCAAATGGGACAAGAGGAAGCCGAGCCGCGTATGATTCGGCGAAGGCCAAGGAACGTGTGAAGAACTTGGAGAAGCAGCACGGAAGAATCCTCCGGTGTAGAGGGATCGGCATGCAAGGACAGTTATGCCTGGAACTAGGGAGACCCTCCCCTGCACGATGGAAAAAAAATCGTAAAGAGCAGACCTATAAGCCCCTGAAGGCGAAATGGCGAGCTGCAGGAAGGGAGTCGGAGGGGGCCGTACTACCGATGAAGCGAGGACAACATAACCTCGTGGAGGGAAGGGCGTCGAAAGACCATACCCCACTTCGTTCACGGGTACATGAGGAGGTAAGAGCGAGTGAATGCAGGAATGCCTGCTAACTACACCAAAGCAAAAGTTCGACAACTCCAAACGACCCTCTACCTTGCGTCTAAGGTGAACACCAAGCGGCGCTTTCACGCGCTGTACGACAAAGTGTACCGGGAAGATGTGATGCGAATGGCATGGATTCGGGTCAAAGCCAACGGCGGAAGCGCCGGGGTTGACCAAGAAACCATCGACTACATCGTACAGGAATATGGAGAAGACAGGCTGATTGAGGAATGCCGGTCAGCACTCATGCAGAAAACCTACCAGGCAAGACCGGTACGTCGACATGAGATTCCGAAAGGGGATGGAAAAGTTCGTCCCCTGGGCATTCCCACCGTGCGGGACCGAGTCATACAAATGGCAACGAAGATCGTCATTGAACCGATCTTCGAAGCGGACTTCAGGGACAACTCGTTTGGGTTTCGTCCCAAGCGAAGTATACATGATGCGATCAATCGCATACATGAGGCGGTAAGAAGTGAGAAGGTGAATTGGGTGGTCGACGTCGACATCCAAGGCTACTTCGATAACATCCCGCACGACAAGCTGATGCAAATGGTGAAACAACGCATAGGTGATCGCCGCATTCTGAAATTGATCCTGATGTGGCTGAAGGCAGGCGTAATGAAAGAGGGAGAACGGTTCGATACGACTCTCGGAAGCCCGCAAGGCGGCGTCATTTCACCATTGCTTGCGAATGTGTACCTCCACTACTTGGATACGATCTGGGCCAAGAAATTCGCGCACATCGGCACGATTGTCCGCTATGCGGACGACCTAGTGATCCTTTGTCGATACAAAGCGCAAGCAGTGGAAGCGATACAAGTACTTAAAGTGGTATTTCAGAAACTGGAGTTGACGATGAATACGAGCAAATCGAAGCTCGTCAACCTATGGGAAGGGAAGGAAGGATTCGACTTTCTTGGACATACCCATCGGCGAATGCCGTACTGGGGAAAGAACGGAAGAATCCTTTACTACTTTCGAAGTTGCCCTTCCAGAAAAGCGATGAAGAAGATGCGAGATAAGGTTAAAGAAGCTTTTAAGCAAAGGGGCATATTGCAATGGTCACTAGATGACATGATCAAGCACATGAACCCGAAAATCCAGGGATGGAAGAACGCCTATGCAAAATGCGACCCATGGACAGCTAATCGTTTCTTGGCAAAAGTGGATTGGTACATCCGAAGACGCTTCAGCTTATGGTGGAATCGGAAGCACAAAAAGCGAAAAGCCAGTCAGGCCAACCTATTTGCGCTTCTTCCTAAGGCAGGTCTGAAATCCGTTACGACTTGGGGTTAGCCGTACTGTCCAAGGTGAAGAACGTCGGAAAGCCGTATGCGGGAAAACCGCACGTACGGTTTGATGAGGAGGGGTTGGCAAACCCAGCCCTTTACTCTACCAA
>NZ_JBHIRY010000072.1:0-1918 GCF_042138635.1 Paenibacillus medicaginis
ACAGGAGCAACGGGTACAGCGGGAGCAACGGGAGCAACGGGAGCCACAGGAGCAACCGGGGTCACAGGTGATACAGGAGCAACCGGAGCAACAGGGGTAACAGGAGCCACTGGTGCGACAGGGGGCACGGGAGTTACCGGAGTGACGGGTACCACTGGCGCAGGTGCCATCATTCCGTTTGCATCAGGTACCCCGGTTACACTGACTACTCTTTTAACAGGGCTAGTCGGGACAGTGGGTCTGGTCGGATTTGGAAATTCTGTCTCGGGTGTTTCTGTGCTTGGCGGTGGAACTATTGATCTTACAGGGGCAGGAGGAACACTTCTTGACTTTTCCTTCTCTGTTCCCCGCAATGGAACGATCGACTCAATAGCTGCATTTTTTAGTACGACAGCGGCTTTGAATCTTATAGGATCAACAGTTACGGTAACAGCCCAGTTATATAGCTCAACAGTACCTGACAATATTTTTACTCCGATTCCAGGCGCGATAGTTACGTTAGCTCCATCACTCACGGGGTTACTTCCAATTGGAACAATTAGTAGCGGGCTAGTATCAGGTTTGGGAATACCGGTGACCGCGGGCACACGGCTTCTGATGGTGTTTGCTATAACTGTAACTGCCGGCATTGCTATTGCTACCGCGGTTGCAGGTTATGCAAGTGCCGGTGTCGGTATTAATTAACAAAAGAAACATTATTAAATAGTATAGTATCTACGCTTCTGGAATGGTTTCTAATTACCTTCCAGAAGCTTTTTTTAGTACTGGTTAGGTCAGCCCAATACTGCCGCCTGAAGAAGTTGTACTCTTTGTCTAAACGGTTGGGTTCTCTATCCCGGAGAACGTGCTGCGGTTAAGCTGCATGTAGCCTAGCGTTCCGCTACAGCCTGCATATAATCAATAAACATTTTAGTATGCTGTGAATAAATGGGCTCGTCCCGGTACACCAGACAGATATATCTGCGGTTAACATACCCGCCGCCAGGGAGGGAGCGTTTCACAAGCTCCCCGGCTACTGTCTCCCTAAGCACGCTGCGCAGAGGCAGCACACCTATCCCCATACTGTATTTCAAAGATTCTTTTATCGTCTCAATAGCCCCCAGCTCCATAGTGGATCTGAACTCCAGTCCAATAGCGGACGCCCATTCTTCCGCCAGCCGTCTTGAGGTTGTGCCGCCTTCGTGCAGCAAAAAGGTTTCATCTTGCAGATCATCTGCTGTCAAACGCTCTATATTGGCCAGGGGATGCTGAGGGCTCATGACCAGCTGCAGTTCATCTTCAAGCAGCGGAATGACACAAAGACCTTTTTCTTCGTCCTGGGGCAAAGACACGATCGCCACGTCGATTTCATAATTTCGCAGCATGTGCAGCATGCTTTCTGCCTTTTTTACATTCAACAGCAGATGAACAGATGGATATTTGTGCCGGAATTCGGCCAGATAAGGTGGCAAGTAGTAGGTAGCCGGGGTATAGCTCGCTCCAAGCTTCAGCTTGATGCCCGTTTGGGCCGCATGCAGGCTCATCCGCTCGGCAGCTTCATCCATCAGGGACAAAATATGGCGTGAATAGGGAAGCAGCTCTTCGGCCGCCTTGGTCGGCCGCAGGTTCCTGGAATGCTTGCGGAAAAGCTCAACCCCCAGCTCCTCCTCCAATTTTCGCAGATGAAAACTGACTGTAGGCTGCTTCAGCCCCAAATGCTCCGCCCCGCCTTGCAGCGTTCCTCTTTTCATCACTTCCACAAAGACTTTCAGTTGCTGTACATTCATGGACAACCCTCGCTTTCTGCTTAAAGAGGTTGTTCAAAAAAGTCATCTTTTGATCACGAAGGAAGTCAGGAAGCAGACTCGACATCGAATCTTGAATTCAGCCGGGCCTTCCGGTGCTCACGTACCCCAAGTACGCTCCGCTCCTCAGTCCC
>NZ_JBHIRY010000073.1:0-1909 GCF_042138635.1 Paenibacillus medicaginis
TTGCTGTGCGCCACGCATGGCGATTACCTAGGCGGTGAAAGTCCGCTGTGGGGGCTGGTAGTGGCCAACCACTAGCCAAGGGCAAGGGTGTCCATCGCGAGGTGGAATCTGAAGGAAGCCGGAGGCAAACTTCTGACCTGAGGAACACGAACATCATCAGGCACGGGACATGGGATGAGCTTGCAGCACAAAGCGAAGTCCAATACACTACACGGACATGCCAGTGTAAATGGTGCGGGTACATGGAAGGAAAGGGAATCGTCTTACCGTGGGAGGTCTCATGGACGTGAGGAGATGGATTTCGAATCACGGTTGAAACAAGATTTATCATGAGAAGTCAGCAGAAGCCATAGTACCTCATGCAGCTAGGCGGCAAGAGGGAAGGGCCGAACCTTAGGAGGTGTGAGTCAATGAAAGATACCAAAACAGGAACGAAGTGCAGCCAACCTCGAAAAGAGGGCTCGAGGCAGAAGGTACATGCGGAACATGGAGAATATGCGAGAGCGTACAATTCTGCAAGGATATCTGAAACCGACAGCACCGACGCAATCGAGTCGAGGGATGAATTACTTGAGGAAATGGTGAGCAGAGACAACATGAACAAAGCGTTCAAACGAGTCAAAGCAAACAAAGGATCTCACGGGATCGACGGGATGGGAGTAGATGAACTTCTACAATACCTCCGAGAGAACGGAGAAACCATCAAGCAATCCATTCTGGATGGAACGTACCGTCCGAAACCCGTTCGAAGGGTAGAGATACCGAAGGAGAACGGGAAGAAAAGGAATCTGGGGATTCCCACGGTGGTGGATCGAGTGATCCAGCAAGCGATTGCTCAAGTCCTTACACCGATTTACGAGAAGCAGTTTTCGGAGAGCAGTTTCGGATTCCGGCCCAAGAGAAGCGCCCACGATGCCATTCGGAAAAGCCAGAGAAACATCCAGGAAGGGTACAAGTATGTCGTCGATATGGATTTGGAGAAATACTTCGACACCGTGAATCAAAGCAAGCTGGTGGAGGTATTATCCCGAACCATAAAAGACGGACGGGTCATCTCGCTCATCCATAAGTACCTGAAAGCCGGTGTAGTTGTGAAGCACCGCTTCGCGGACACGGAAATCGGTGTACCACAGGGGGGAAACCTGAGTCCGATCCTCAGCAACATCATGCTGAATGAACTGGACAAGGAACTAGAGAACCGGGGGCATCGATTCGTGCGCTATGCGGACGACATGCTCATCTTCTGTAAAAGCAGAAGAAGCGCCAAACGGACACTGGAGAATGTTCTTCCTTTTATTGAGGAGAAGCTGTTTCTCAAAGTGAACCGGGAGAAGACGATGGTGGACGAGGCAAAGAAGGTCAAGTTTCTTGGATTCTCCTTCTACGAAAAGAAGGGGGAGTCGCGAGTCCGCATCCACCCGAAATCCGTTGCAAAGATGAAGGCCAAGGTGAAGGAACTTACATCGAGAAGTAACGGAATGGGAAATGAAGAGCGGGCTGAAAAGCTTAGACGCTACATCATGGGGTGGATAAACTACTTCAAGATCGCGGATATGAAGAAACTGCTCCAAACGACGGATGAATGGATGAGAAGGCGGATACGCATGGTCTACTGGAAGCAATGGAAACGAGTAAAGACGAAATTCGAAAAGTTACAGTCTCTCGGAATCCACAAGCAAAAGGCATGGGAGTATGCAAATACAAGAAAGAGCTACTGGAGAACCTCCAATAGCCCGATCCTTTCAAGATCCCTCGGAAACAACGTGCTAAAGAACCTCGGATTTCTTTTCTTTTCAGATTATTATCGACAAGTCATTGCGTGAACTAAGGAACCGCCGTATACCGAACGGTACGTACGGTGGTGTGGAAGGTCGGCTATCCAACTAATGGATAGCCTCCTATCCGATTT
>NZ_JBHIRY010000074.1:0-1541 GCF_042138635.1 Paenibacillus medicaginis
TTTTATACGAAAATGGCTATTTGCTGAAAATGGCGCAAAAAGGCCACCTCCTATCGAAATTGGTCATGGTATTATTTGCCAATTAATGAGTAATAATGACTATGTCAGTTTTTGTTCTTGAAGCTGTACATTAAATCCTAGCCCTTGGATTTGACGAACCCAATAATCTAAGCTCTTTTCCTTCTTCGGTAAGTAGTCCCATCCCAGTTCTTCATAGGGAACTTTATTCGAGAGCATCTGGTATATGATGCGCAGAAGTAAATGAGCCAGAGCCATATTGGCTTTCTTGGGACCTCGTCGTTTCACAATCCGGTAATAAAAGGAGGCGGTTCGCGATCCTTTGACTTTCATGGCTGCCCAGGCTGCCTGACAAAGCACCGATTTTAAGCCTTTATTCCCTTTGTTGGTCTTGGATCCTTTTTTTTTACCTGCACTTTTGTTGTTGCCTGGACTCAATGCTGCCCACGAAGAGAGATGATCTTCGGAAGGAAATACCGACATATCGGTACCGATTTCCGCAAGGATGCTCGCCGCTGCATCTTTTTGAATGCCCGGAATGGTTACCAATCGTTCGATCTCTTCCTGGTAGGGGTGAAGCAGTTCGTCAATCTCCATCTCTAATGCCTTGATTTCCTTTTGCACATATTGGAGGTGATTTAAATGTCTCTGGATCATTTTGCGGTGGTGGGCCCGCACGCGTCCATTTAACGCTTCAACCAATTGTGGAACTTTGTTCTTCAGTTTCGTGAATACCAGCTTTTTGACGGCTTCAGGTTCTAATACTTCGCCATCGGCTACCGATTCGAGTAAGGCGAGTCCAGATGCACCAAACACATCCGAAACATACGTGGTCAGTTTGATGTTCGCATCCTGTAGTATTTTGTGAATGCGGTTCTTTTCCGCCGTCGCGTTTCCTAACAGTTTACGACGATACCGAGTCAGATCTCGAAGATCACGAATGTCTTCCGGTGGGACGAAACTGGATTCGATCAATCCACAGCGCAACAATTGGGCAATCCAAGCCGCGTCTTTCACATCTGTCTTCCGTCCGGGGACATTTTTGATCCGTTGTGGATTGGCGAGAATTAGTTTAAACGAGTCTTCAAGAATGTTCCACACGGGCTTCCAATAAACACCCGTGCTTTCCATGGCCACATGGGTACATGCCTGCTCCGTTAGCCAGTCTAGCAATTGGAGTAGTTCATTGGTGGTCGTACCGAATGTTCGGATTTCCTGTTTTGGTTTCCTGTCCAAGGGGCCAGTCAATATACAAGCAACTACTGTTTCTTGGTGTACATCCAACCCTGCACACCGTTCCAAAATGGCGTCCATGCTCATTACCTTCTTTAACTTCAAAGTACAGGTCATGCAACAGAGAATGTGTATTTTTATACACGTGCTCGTGGCAACAATCGGCGGTACTCTGCGTTGCAATAGGGCGGTTTTGAACTCGGGGTTAAATAACCACCAAAAAAGTTTCGACCTTAGACCTGTCCATTACCAGTATTGATGGCAGAGCAAGACTTCAAACGCACAACACA
>NZ_JBHIRY010000075.1:0-1329 GCF_042138635.1 Paenibacillus medicaginis
ATTGTAGCAAAATAAACTACCTGTTTTTAGGCGAAATTGTGTAGTTCCATTCTCCATGAAAGTCATTTTTTTCTAAGTTCACTTGTGCCAGGGCTTCATCGGTTACTTTGATCCCTTTCGGATATGATGTTGTGTCCAATTCGGCTTGCACCTTCAGCCCGGTTGTTGTCGTTGTAGACGCAATCAAATGGACGATGGCCTCATGACTGGTTAGCGGCTTTCCCCGCCAATTTTGGGTGATGCACGAAAACAGACGATGCTCAATCTTGTTCCATTTGCTCGTTCCCGGAGGAAAGTGGCAGACGGATATAGACAATCCCGTTTCGTCTGCTAACGTCTGCAATTCCGTCTTCCATAGCCGTACACGAGAGCCGTTGCTTCCGCCTCCATCTGCTGTGATCAGGAGTTTCGTGGCGTTTGGATAGGTGGCTTGACCCATCGTCGTCCACCAGCGCCGGATGCTTTCCACTGCAAAAGCCGCCGTATCGTGATCCGTGCCTACGCTCACCCATCCGGCATTTGCACTGAGATCGTAGACACCGTAGGGATTGACTTTTCCGAGCTCGGGGATCTGAAAGTCGTGAACGCGTACCCTCTCTGGACTGCCTTTCGGCTGCCACTCGACACCCCCGTTTTTGAAGTCGCCCACCAGCTCTTTTTTCTTGGTATCGACCGAGATGACCGGCTCTCCTTCGTTTTGGAAGGCCTGCGCCTGATCGTGAATATGCTGAAATTGTGCATCACGGTCTTCATGACGACCGCCTTCTTCTGTTTTTCGATTCGCTTGCAGACTATAGCCGAGTTCGTGCAATAGCGTGGCTATCATCTTGTTGTCTGTTTTGTGTCCCATTTCGTTCAAGGCAGCAGCGAGTTTACGCGTACTTTTGTTTGTCCAGCGTAGCGGAGAATCGGGTTCACCCCGTGTAGCTGGATCAATCAACTTCTCCAAATCGCTCCGTAGCGTTGGATCCGTATCGACGGTACGCTTACGACCACCACCCGACTTCCGAATCCGTTCAGGGTCGATCTGCTCGGGGTTCTTCAATTCCCGAATACCCGCTTGGATGACTTTATGACTGATGCCCAATTCTCGTTCGACGAATGCGATCCCTCCACGCCCGTAGGCGAGTGCTTCTGTTGCCGCAAATAATCGTCTTTGAAGTTCATTCAGAAAGGGCCGCAATTGTTCGTAACGTTGCTTCAACGTATTCTGCATGTGAGGTTCCTCCTTCGGATTGGAGGGCATTCTCCTGCCAAACCGTTGTTTCTCCCAGTCTATCAGATATTGCTGAATCATGCTTCGCTCATTTCCAGTTCTACGTGTGTTTT
>NZ_JBHIRY010000076.1:0-1223 GCF_042138635.1 Paenibacillus medicaginis
TATACCGGCAACGCAGGGAAGCGAAAAACTCCGGGGATTGGGGCAGAGCCCCAAGGTCTTAGGCCAGATCCTTCTGGTCGAACCGATCCTCGAAAAAAATCAGGAGCTGCCCTACTATGATTCCCCAATCCCGATGAGGCATAGTCCATTTTTTGCTAATTTCCTCAATCGACAAATAGATCGATTTTTTGAGCGCATCATCGGAGGGATAGTTCGTCTTCGTTTTCGTATATTTTCGCAGCATCCGATGAAATCCTTCGACGGAATTGGTGGTATAAATCAATCGTCTCACTTCATTCGGATACTTGAAGAACGTCGATAACTCGGCCCAATTCTCTTTCCAGGACTTCAAAATTTGAGGATATTTCGAATCCCATTTTTCTGCAAACACTTCCAGGTGATATAGCGCATCATCTTCGCTTGGTGCTTGGTAAATCGCTTTTAAATCAGCCATGATCGGCTTGAGGTCTTTATAGGACACATACTTGGTCGAGTTGCGGATCTGGTGGATGATGCACAACTGCTGCTCTGTCTTCGGAAATACGGTCCGAATCGCATGGGAGAACCCGCTCAGGTTGTCTCGGCAAGCAATGAGAATGTCCTGTACTCCCCGGTTTTTGAGTTCATTGCACACGGTGGTCCAGAAGCTGGCGCTCTCCGTTTCGGAGAGCCACATGCCCAGGATTTCTTTCTTGCCATCCATATTGATGCCGAGCACGGTATAGGCGCATTTATTCACCACCCTGGATTCCTTGCGGACTTTGAACATGATGCCGTCTAGGAAGACAATCGGGTAGATCGCGCTGAGCGGCCGGGATTGCCATTCCATGAGCTGAGGCATGATTTTGTCCGTAATTCGGCTGATTAACGCAGGGGAAGCGTCAATACCGTAGATATCGCGCAGGTGATCTTCGATGTCACGAGTCGACATGCCTTTCTGATACATGGCGATAATTTGTTGCTCGATGCCGTCGTTTTTGGTCTGATATTTCCCGATCAATTGCGGCTCAAATTGCCCGTTGCGATCTCGCGGCACTCGAATTTGCGTTTTGCCCATTTCGGTTTGGATGGTTTTTTTGTTGTAGCCATTCCGGCTGTTCCCGCTTAGATCGCCCATTGAGCTATGTTTGTCATAGCCTAAATGTTCGTCCATTTCGGCTTCCAGCATTTGCTCAATCGTTTCTTTAAACAAGTCTTTGAGTAGTTGCTGAATGTCTTGCATA
>NZ_JBHIRY010000077.1:0-1115 GCF_042138635.1 Paenibacillus medicaginis
ATCTGTAGCGGAAACAAGACCAGCTTGGTGAGTAGCGGTAAAGGTGGTGAAACACCAATGAAACCGAAAAGACGTTACTATTCCTTAATCGATAAGGTTTACCAAATGAACAATCTGCACGAAGCCTGGCTGTCGGTGAAGAAGAATCAAGGAAGTGGCGGAATCGATGGCGTCAGCATCGGGATGTACGAGAAGAATGTGAGCACGAACCTGAGGGAACTGCAAAGGTTATTGCAGCAGGGGCGGTACGTTCCCGATCCAGTGAGGCGGCATTACATTGAGAAGGGGAATGGGAAGTTAAGGCCGTTAGGCATTCCCACGATCCGGGACCGGGTATGTCAGCAAGCCGTCCGTCAAATCATTGAGCCTATCTTTGAAGAGGACTTTTACTACTATAGCTTTGGATTTCGGGCAGGATACTCGGCACATCAAGCCATACGTACCATTCGGCGGGCCAAACGTAACGGATATGAACATGTAGTGGACCTGGATATTGTATCTTTCTTCGATGAAATCCCCCACGAGGGACTCATGGAGAAGGTGCAAGAAAGAATCTCGGACGGAAAAGTACTGACGCTCATTCGCGGATGGCTAACGGCGGGAATCATGGAAGATGATCAGTTCCATGAAACGGAAATCGGGTCACCACAGGGTGGAGTCATCTCGCCACTCTTGGCGAACATTTATCTGAATACGTTTGACTGGAGAATGAAGGAGCAGGGATTCGCTGTTGTAAGGTACGCGGACGATGCAGTGGTCCTATGCAAGACAAAGGAACAGGCAGAAGAGGCGTATGTAGCGGCAAAGATCATACTGGAAGTAGAACTTCGACTGCGAATGCATCCGGAGAAAACAAAAGTTGTAGATGGCGAAGACGGGTTTCGTTTTCTGGGATTCGACTTTTGGAAGGGTTATCTCCTGGTACCGGACGCGAAAGTGAAGAAATACAAGGATAAAATCCGAAAAGCGACTCGCAGACAACAAGGAAACAACCTAAAGGAAATGCTCAAGAAACTCAACGAAATCACCCGAGGATTTGGCAATTATTTCGGCATAGGGAATGTAAAGAAAAAGTTTGAACGTCTGGATAAATGGACGCGAATGAGGGTGCGAGC
>NZ_JBHIRY010000078.1:0-1108 GCF_042138635.1 Paenibacillus medicaginis
GGTCCTTACCCCGGCCGGACTTGCACCGGCAAGTTGTGCCTAGCTTGACTAGGCGCGCTATGACTTTTCGTACAAAATCCTGGGGGCGGGCTCCCTTGTCCACATCCTGCTCAGCACCTATGTCGATCACTGGTGCATCGGACAAGCTATAATGCCTCCTCCTACAACATGAGCGTCAAATAGTTAATCTCACGTTCCTGCGAGAATTCTTTACATAGACTGAAAATAAAATTTGAGATTCCGGGCCACAAACCGAGACAAAAAAGCCCTCCACGAATGGAGAGCCTTCCTTTTGCCGTTAAAGCTTCGCGTCAACCCTATAATTTTAATGATTCAGCGCGTCACGTACTCCATCGAGCCTGTCCTCGATCTTGTCAATCTTCTCATCCGTGTTCCGCGTCCAGTCCCGAATATCTCGGCGGAATACTTTCAAATCATCGCGAACATCACGTAGCTGATTTTTAATCCCGGCGCTGTCTCCTGTGAGCAGTTTGTTTATGACCGCCTGTTCCTCTCGGAACTCTTGCAGTTCGGCACGTGTCGCTTTAATCTCAGCGAGAATCACTTTCAAAATTTCGTCCATACTGGATCATCCTCCCCCCTCAATATTAAACACTCATCGCCCTGCTTGTCGAGTACATAGAACCTTTTCATTAAAAGATTGTGTAGCAACTCCCATGCCTAAACTTAATGACGGTCCCGTTTGGGCCGGGCGTGAAGGTTGCGTCATTTACCTGTATATTCATCAAACGCGCATGGAGACACGCGGCTGTTAGTTGCTGGATGTTCATCACCAAGTAACCGAGGCACTCGTTGAAACAAACCCTATCTATCACGATGGCTTTAACCGTCACCATACCTGTACCGCAAAGGAATCGAGTACATCGGTACAGGTACAACAGGAGTATAAGCTGCCGGGTGTAGTGCATCCGCCGGATGAATTGCTTCAAGATCCTGTTCTGGTCCTCCGGTGGCTGGTATGGGGTGACTTTTCATACAAAACCCTGCGCGCGGACCCTCTCCGGCTCCCTGTTGGTAGAGTAAAGGGCTGGGTTTGCCAACCCCTCCTCATCAAACCGTACGTGCGGTTTTCCCGCATACGGCTTTC
>NZ_JBHIRY010000079.1:0-989 GCF_042138635.1 Paenibacillus medicaginis
TGATGAAAGAGATGCCCGTCGCAGCGGCTGCCAGGCTGGTGAATGAACATGACACACGGTTATGGAGGGTCTTACGTTATTACGTGAATCGTGCCATGGTAGAGATGGACATAACAGAAGTCAAACGGATTGCCATTGATGAAACGTCAAGCCGTCGAGGACATCATTACATTACCCTATTTGTGGATGTAGACACCAAACGGCTCTTGTTTGCCACCGAAGGAAAAGGGGCGAGCGGCTTGGAAACCTTCAAGTCGTTCCTGAAAGAGCGCAACGTACCGTTCCAGCAGATCGAGGAATTTTGTTGCGATATGTCATCGGCGTTTATTTCAGGTATCGAGACTCACTTTCCACAGTCCCACATTACGTTTGATAAATTTCATGTGATGAAAATGGTCAATGAATCCGTGGACGAGGTTCGCCGCACAGAACAAAAGGAAGTCGAAGAACTCAAAAAAAGCCGCTATATCTGGCTGAAAAATGAAGCCCATCTGACCGATTCTCAACAGGAGAAGTTGGTGAAGTTGAAGGACACGAACCTACTGACTGCCAGAGCGTATCGAATGAAGCTGGCCCTTCAGGAATGGTGGACCTATCCTGCGATTTACGCAGACTTGTATTTCGACAGCTGGTACAGATGGGTTGTACACTCCCAAATTCCACCCATGGTAGATACAGCAAAATCGTTAAAGCGGCACGAAAACGGCCTATTGCGTTGGTTTCAAACTAAACTGACTAATGGCCTGTTGGAAGGCTTAAACAGCTTGATCCAAGCGACAAAACGGAAGGCAAGAGGCTTCAGAACGGTTGATAACTTCATTGCCATGGCGTACGTGACGGTCAACAAACTACAGATCGTCGTCAATCAGCCTCAATAAAATGAAAAAGAACCAGCATTAGCTTGGAGCCACAACCCGCTCATCTCGCCAACCTGATTCCCTTGTCCACTACACAGGTTACCCCCATACAAGGAGAATTATGCATTAGAT